>CAYWYX010000039.1:11336-23100 GCA_964462735.1 uncultured Acidobacteriota bacterium
AGAAATGTAGGTACATTAAAAAGCTCATTTTCAACCTTTTCTGGAACGTTTAGTACTCTGAGGAAGGGGAGAGGGACAACCCCATGGACATTAAAGAAATCAGGGAATTGATTCAAGCAGTCTGTGAAAGTGGTATAGCAGAACTTGAACTTGAACGCACGGGAGTAAAGGTAAGAATTCGTAAAGACAATCCATTAAGCCAGTCGGTGCAAGTTGAAACGAATTCAAGTGATGAGTCTTTACCAGTTCAGTTAGTTGATCAGAGCGCAGCTCAAAGTTCAGAGAAAACCTCATCACTTTTAAAATCTGATAAATCTGATCTACATATAATGCGGTCTCCTATTGTAGGAACTTTTTATGAGTCAGCTAAACCTAATGCAAAGCCCTTTGTTCAAATAGGCGACAAAGTGGAAGCAGGGAGTGTACTGTGTATTATTGAGGCTATGAAGTTAATGAATGAAATTGAGACAGATGCTGGAGGAGAGATTACGGAAATCTATGTAAAGAATAATGATTCTGTTGAGTTTGGACAGGCTCTTTTTGGGATTTGTCGGGATGGTTAAAGGTGAACGGATATTTCATCCTTGGGGAAAGCAATTTTTGGACTAAAATTAAGATTATTAAGTCTAACCTTTTGGGTCAATCCATTGTTAAAGGGTTAATAAACCTTCCAGGACAAGCATAAACCATATATTTGTAGAGCCCTTCAAAATAGTAATTCAAAACGAAGAGAAATTATAATGTTTAAGAAAATCTTGGTTGCAAACCGGGGTGAAATTGCCCTACGCATCATTTGTGCATGCAGAGAACTAGGAATTAAAACAGTCGCTGTTTTTTCAGAAGCTGATAGAGATTCATTGCATGTTCGGTTTTCTGATGAGGCAGTTTGTATAGGACCTGCAAAAAGTTCAGAGAGTTATCTGAAAGTTCCTAGTGTCATTAGTGCAGCAGAGATTACTAATGTTGACGCCATACATCCAGGGTACGGGTATCTTGCTGAAGATGCGTACTTTGCAGAAGTGTGTGAGGCATGCCACATAAAGTTTATTGGGCCTTCTCCTGAAGTTATACGTTTGATGGGAAATAAGACAAAAGCACGAGCTCGGATGGTACAAGCTGGATTGAAGGTTTTACCTGGTAGTCAAGGATCGGTGGAGTCTTTTGAACAGGCAGTAAGAATAGCCTCAGAAATTGGATATCCTGTAATAATAAAAGCAGTGGCAGGAGGTGGAGGACGTGGCATGAGAATCGTTAGAGCTCAGAAGGATCTAAAAACGGCTTTTTCAACAGCTCAAAGTGAAGCCCAAGTAGGATTTGGAGTCCCTGATGTTTATATAGAGAAATATTTGGAGCATTCCCGTCATATTGAATTTCAAATTATGGGAGACCAACATGGAAATATCATTAATTTTGGGGAACGAGAATGTTCCATACAGCGAAGACATCAAAAGTTGGTTGAGGAGGCCCCGTCTGTTATTATTGATCAAAAATGTCGAATGAAAATGGGTAAATTGGTTGAAGAAGCACTGGCAACTGTTGGATATTCTAATGCTGGTACGGTAGAATTTCTTGTTGATGAAGACTTAAACTTTTATTTCGTAGAAGTGAACACTAGAATTCAAGTGGAACATCCAGTTACTGAAATGGTTACTGGATCAGATTTAGTAAAAATGCAAATTCAAATAGCTGCTGGAAAAACACTTGAAAGAGAAAAAAAAATCCAGTTCAAGGGACATAGTATCGAGTGTCGCATTAATGCTGAAGATCCCGTAACTATGTGGCCTTCACCTGGGAAAATTACCTCTTTTAATGTTCCAGGAGGTAGTGGCATTAGAGTAGAAACTGCAGTCTATTCAGAATGTATAGTTAGTCCTCACTATGACCCTATGATTGCTAAGTTGGTAGCATGGGCCCCTTCTAGGATGGAAACTATTCAGAAGATGGAGCGGGCTCTAGAGATGTTTGTAATTGAAGGTATTAGGACATCAATCCCGTTACAAAGGAAGATAATGAGGGATACTGATTTTCGAGCGGGTCAATTTAATACCCAATTTATGGAACGTTATTTGAAATCCAATTAAACCTATAAGAGCGATCTGCTTTGCTCCTCATTTATTAATTAGATGGTGTTCTTTTAGATTTAGAAATCATGAAGTATGATCCTACCAGTTACTCTGCGTTATATCCAATTATCGATTTAGAAATTGTTGATCGTTCGCTAGAAATTTTGCTAGCCAAACTTAGTGAAGCTAGGATAAGTTTGGTTCAGTTAAGGGGTAAAAAAAGTTCTTCTAAAGACTTATTAAAACTCAGCACACAAATGGTTAATTTGACTCGAGATCATTCATTAAAGGTTATTGTTAATGATCGCGTTGATATTGCATGGCTTAGTAAAGCAGATGGAGTTCACTTGGGTCAAGATGACTTACCTTGTTCTGATGCACGTCAAATTTTAGGCTCTAAAGCTACTATTGGCCTTTCAACCCATAATTTAAAGCAGGCTTGTCAAGCTGAGGACAGTACAGCTGACTATATTGCTATTGGTCCAATCTATAGGACTCAAACAAAAGAAAACCCTGACCCCATTGTCTCCTTGGATGAATTAGAAACTATTCGTAAGGCTGTGACTAAACCATTAATTGCCATTGGGGGCATTACCACTAAGAATGCACTACCCTTATTTGATTTGGGAGTGGATTCAGTAGCTGTAGTCAGAGATATTGTATTAGCAGAAAATGTCCATCAACAAGTCACTCATTATTCAAAACTTAGAGATGGCATCTGATTCTATAGTTTTAAAGTTATTTGTGGGAAAAAATCTCTCAACAAAATCGCTATTCACTAACATTTAATGAAAATTTTATCTAAAGGAGGAGGAATTGACTGATTTAGTATGGCCATCTAAGGCCCTAATCGAGAGTTATCGACGTTTCCCACCAGCAGTTCTAAGTGATGCTATGGGACGAACTAACTGTATGGATAGTGGTATAAAAGCTTTACTACCAGATCTGCGGATTTGTGGTCCTGCATTTACTGTCCGGTGTTACCCTGGAGATAATCTTATGTGCCATTATGGGCTACATTTAGCTCAAGCTGGCGATATCCTAGTCATTGATGGTGCAGGATATGATGAAGGTGCTCTATGGGGAGGGTTACTTTCATTATCTGCAAGTCAGAAAAAGTTAGGAGGGACTGTGATTGAAGGTGCTGCTCGTGATGTCGAAGACTTAAAGGAAATCAAATATCCAGTTTATGCTCGTAATGTGACTCCAAGGGGAGTTTTTAAGCTGCGCCAAGGTCAAGTTAATCTTCCAGTGGTCTGTGGAGATATTGTAGTCCAACCAGGAGATTTAGTAGTAGGGGACGATAATGGAATTGCCGTAGTTCCTCGAGAAAAAGTAACAACAGTTATTGAAATTGCAAGTGAAGTTCTCTCTCGAGAGAAGGCGATGACTGAGGGAATTGAGTCAGGGAAAACAACCTATGAGTTTCTTGGGTTGGAGAAATTTTTCAAGGATCAAGATTCTTGACTTCAATGAAAGGATGGGGATTTACAAGGAGAAAAGCACATGAAAACTGCAGATGTTGTAATTATTGGTGCTGGTGTCAACGGTTCTAGTATAGCCTATAACTTGGTTCAGAGGGGTTTAAAGAAGGTTGTATTGTTAGAAAAAGGATTAGTTGCTTCGGGAGGAACTGGTCGATCTGCTGCTATTGTTAGGCAGCATTATTCCCATCCAGAGCTGGTTAAAATGGTTAAAAGGTCTGTCGATATTTTTCATGCTTTTGAAGATGCAGTTGGTGGAGATCCGGGTTTTGTTGAATGTGGTTGGGTATTCTTGGTTCCAGATTATGTGTCTGATGGTTTTTCTCGAAACCTTAAAATGCAACAGAGTTTCGGAATTGATACTCAGGAAATTACCAAAGATGAACTACTAAAGATGGAACCGAGAATTAATTTAGATAATGTCCATCGGATTTGCTATGAAAAAAGCTCGGGCTATGCTAGCCCCCATAAAACAACATATTCCTATGTCCAGAAATTTTGCCAGCTTGGAGGAGAATTAATGCAAACAACAGCTGCAATGGGCTTAAAAATAGAAAATGGACAAATTACCGGTGTATGCACTGAAAAAGGTGATATTTCTACTGAAGTTGTCATTAACGCAGCAGGACCATGGGCAAAGGTTATAGCTTCATGGGCTGGTTTAGATGTTCCAATTCAAGTTACTCGTGAAGAGGAAATCATAATCGAAAGTGCAGATGTGGATAAGCCGCCTAACTTGGTGTTTTCTGACATGGTTAATGCTATTTACTATCGCCCTGACGGCTTATCTCGTATCTTGGTTGGCAGAGGTTTTCCTAAAGAATATGAGAATGTGGATCCAGATCACTTCAATCAGTTAGTTGGTAATGCCTTTATTCAAGAAACTTGGAAATTATTTTTACGACGTTTCCCAGTGTTTAGTCGGGCTATTGTGATCAATGCCTATACTGGATTATATGATGTGACACCAGATTGGAATCCCATATTAGGCAGAGTAGAAGAGATTCAGGGTTTCTATATGTGTGCTGGTTTTAGTGGACACGGATTCAAAATTGCGCCTTCAATTGGTGAATTAATGGCTGAAGAAATAGGTCTTGGTGGAGAGCATGTTGCTAATATTAATTGCTTTGCTCTGTCTCGTTTTAAAAGGGGAGATCTATTAGAGGGAGTTTATGGAGGTAATCGTGCTTGATTAAGTTCAAACTAAAGAATTGAATCATTCTTTGGTTCTTTAAGATCAAATACTGAGCGAATTATTTTTTCTATATTTGGTTTATTCCTAAAAGAATACTGCTTTGACAAATATTAAATTCCAAAAGCACTAAAGAAACTTGTGAAAACTTTTTATTAATAGGTTTTTGATTTTAGTTCATTGCGTTTCTTTCCAGTGGCTTTGTATTCTATTGTCATGCTTTTAGCGTTAATGATGACACCATAATCTTCTTTAGCTTTAAATAGGGAAACTTTATGATTTAAAACGTCCATTAAAACTTTTTTTGGATCTCGGTTTAACGGATTTCCCCATCCGCCACCACCTGGTTGAACATGTCGAATTACCTCTCCTGGTAATAGAGTGTCTGTGACCATCGTTGGAAGCTTACGTTCCTTTTTTGTTTCCGGATTAATAATATTTGTGGAAATAGCTCCAGGGCATCCCCCATAAAGACCATAAGGGGGATGGTCTCTCCGATCTGAACGGATTGTCAAGTTCGCTGGTTGTGTTCCAAGATAACGCCACTCTCTTGTAAGAGCCAAACCTCCTCTGTATTGGCCTGCGCCACCACTGTCTTTAGTAAGTGCATACTGCTCAAGTCGAATCGGATATTCCAGCTCCATAAGCTCAGCAGGAATATTAGAAATCACGGCTCCTGGATTTGTCAGCCCGTCATTGCCATCTTTTGTTGGACGACCTCCCCAGGTCCCTCCAACCAAATCAAACATTACAAAAGGATACTTTTGTTCAGTATATCCTCCAATCACGATCAATGAATTACCGCCTTCACCAGCAGCTGGTACTCTGTCTGGAAGAATTTGGGACATAGCTCCAAAAAGAGCGTCGGATAACCTAAAGCCAACAACCCCCCTCATGCTTGAAGCTGCAGGCATGACAGGATTTAGAATAGACGCCTCAGGGGCGATAACTTTCAATGGTCGAAAGAGTCCGGAGGTATTAGGTATGTCAAGTCGCATCATGGAACGAACAGCATAACCACAACAGGAAATGGTAAATGGTAGGGGTGAATTAATTCCTCCTTGTACTTGAGGGCTACTGCCAGTGAAATCAATGATTAGGGAATCTTCGTGCACAATGAGTTTAACCTTAATAGGAATTCTGATTGGGGCTACTCCATCATTGTCAAGATAATCCTCAAAGAAATACTCTCCATTAGGCCAAGACCTAATTTCACTGCGGACGATTGATTCGGTGGAATTAAGGAGTTCTGCATAATAGCAATCTAACAACTTAGGTCCGTACTGTTTTACTAGTTTGAGTAGACCTTGTTTCCCAGTCTTGCAAGCAGATAATTTAGCTCTGATATCTCCCATAGTGATTTCTGGAACCCGAACATTTTTTTCTAAAAGTTTGAAAATACTTTCAGATGGACGATCATTTTCATAAAGCTTTAAAGGTGGAATTCGAAGACCTTCTTGAAAGATTTCCGTATTATCACAGGCAGCACTTCCTGGTACCCGACCTCCAACATCCAAATGATGGGCGACAACTGCTGAGAATCCAACTAAACAATCTTGATCATCAAAGACTGGTTGGAAAATAAAAATGTCAGGGAGATGAATTCCTCCTTCGAAAGGGTCGTTCATGATGAAGATATCTCCTGGAAAAATTCGACCCTGATATTTATTTAGAGTAGCCTTCAGTGCAAAAGGAATTGATCCTAACTGAAAAGGAATGGTAACTCCTTGAGCAATCATTTGACCATGTCGATCACATAAGGCAGTAGAAAAATCCATACAGTCTCTTATGACTGTGGAATAAGCTGTCCGAACAATGGTAGTGGCCATTTCATCAGCAATGCTACTGAGTGAGTTCCGAATTAGACTTAGGGTAATGGGGTCGATCAAACTGTTTTTGTTCTTATCCATTTAATTTAATTGGCACTAGGAGCTATCCTAAGTTTTTTTACCGATTTTTATTTTTTAGATAAATCAATGATTAAATTTCCAGAATCATCAACAGTTACTTGACAATCAGGCTGAATAACAATCGTTGTGTCAAATTCATCAATCAAAAAAGGACCTTTTTTAGAATTACCTAATAGATCACTCCTTGTTAGTGACGGGGTCACTATCCAACCGTATTTAGGTCCAAAATAAGCATCACGAGAACAGTTTTTTTTAGAAGAAATTTCATTAAGAGAAGAACTAGCTAGACTAATTGTGTGTTGGATTACTCGTCCCACTAGTCGTAGGTTAACCAATGTATACGATTCATCTACACTAGCTCTGTGTCCATAAGTTTTTTCATGTTCTTTGTCAAAAGATTTTTCTAGTTTATGAATTGTATCAGTAGATATTGGGTCCTTTGAAACAGGCAAAGTCAGTTCGTATGACTGGCCGGAATATCTCAAGTCAATTGCTCTGTACATTTCTATTTCTTCCAAAGGAAAGCCTTCTTTTTGTAATAGCTCTATAACCTCAGTTTCCATCCGTTTCATTAAATGATTTAATTCCTTCAAATTAGCTTTCCTTGAATTCTGATAGCAAGTTTGAATTCGATGGTGTGCTATGTCGGCTGATAGAAGTCCAAAGGCACTAAACAGGCCTGAATGGGGTGGAATGACTGCTTGCCTCATTTCCAGGGAACGGGCCATTTGGCAAGCATGAACGGGTCCGCTTCCTCCAAAAGCGATTAAAACGGAATCTCTAAGGTCACGTCCTCGCTCAGTAGAAACTGCACGCACTGCTCTAATCATTGTTGAATTACCAAGTAAGTGGATGCCGTAGGCTGCTGTAACCAATTCAAGTCCAAGGGGTTCTGCTATTTGTTTGGCAAGTGCTTCTTTTGCTTTCTCTTGATCCAGAGGAAGTCCACCACCAACTAGACCTTCTGGGTTAATGTATCCCAACACAAGATTGGCGTCAGTGATTGTTACTTCAGTGCCTCCCTTACTGTAACAAACTGGCCCGGGATAAGAGCCAGCACTCTTAGGGCCAATATGTAATTCTTGTGCAGCATCTAACCAAGCTATGCTGCCCCCACCTGCTCCAACTTCAGCTACGTCAATTGCCGGTATCCGAATCAAATGTCCTCCACCTTTGATTAGTCGACTAGCAGACGATAAGGATGATCCTACCTCATATTCGGTGGCGATTTGGAGATTCCCTCCTTCGATAATAGAAGCTTTGGCTGTGGTGCCACCCATATCAAAAGTAATAACATTGGCAAGATCCAATTTTTTTGCCAATGCTTGAGAGGCAATTACTCCAGCTGCTGGTCCAGATTCAATAATAAAAACCGGTTGTTCAGTTGAAGCTTTAGCCGTCATCACTCCACCATTAGATTGCATAATAAGCAAAGGTGATTTTATTCCCAAGTTCTTAAGAGAGTTTTGAAGTGAGTCAACATAGGTTTTTACTAGAGGTAAGACATAAGCATTAACTACTGTAGTAGCGGTTCGCTCATATTCCCGGACTTCTCGTAGGATTTGACTTGAGAGACTAATGTTAATTTGGGGATATCTTTGTCGAACAATGTCTGCCAATTTTTCTTCATGGATAGGGTTGGTATAGGAATTGATTAAACAAATCGCTAGTGACTCAATCCCTTCAGCAGCTATTTGATCGATAACAACTGCCGCTTGCTGGCTGTTTAAAGGTTTGATTATATTCCCCTTAGCATCGATTCGTTCCTCAACCTCTTTTCTCCAACGGCGTTCAACTAAATCTGGGGGTTTATCCCAGTTCCAGTTATAAAGTTCGGGCATCCGAATGCGTCTTAATTCCAAAACATCACGAAAACCAATAGTAGTGATCAGAGCAGTAGAAGCACCGGTACCTTGAAGGAGGGCATTGGTGGCAACTGTTGTTCCATGAATGATTTCTTGGATCCTATCAGGACTGGAGTTCTTTTCCTCAATAATGCCGGGAAAAGTTTGGAGGATACACCTACTATAATTGTCTGGAGTAGAAGGTACTTTGCGCACAAGTGTACTACCATCTTCTTCAATACATACTATATCTGTAAAGGTGCCACCGATATCAATACCTATCCGCACTAATATTCTCCACAGTTATTAAAAGGGCCATTAATGTTATGGGAGCATCTAGACAAGGTCAACTGCAAAGTATTCTATAGTCAGAGTTTAAATGTCGGAGGTCACAGACATTTAATATTGACAGAGAGTAAAAAAAATTGAATTATCAAGATGATTAAATCCAATTGCTGAGTTTTTTCATAATAAACGCAAGTTTTAATCATATATATGGTGAATATATTCCATAAGAATTGGTAGGGTAAATTCAATGGTTGTTGATTCTCATTTGCACGTCTGGCGTGCCATGTTGGATTATCCTAAACCAACTGCTACTACCGTCAGCCCTTCTTGTGATGTTCCAGTGGAGCTCTTCAAAGAATATATGGATGAATATGGTATAGATCGAGGTATTTTGGTACAACCCATCTTTCCTGGAGGGGACAATAGTTACGTGGCTGACTGTGCTGCACAAGAGCCCAACCGTTTCAAAGCTGTCTGTGTCGTCCCAAATTCTCCAACAGCATGCGAAAAATTGGAATATTGGTCGAAAGATCGTGGTTGTAAGGGCTTGAGATTGCGACCCCAGCTTAGAGAAGAATCCTGCCTTTTTGGAGATCCCTCTACCTTTCCTATTTGGGAAACTGCTAGCCGACTTGGATTAGTTATCAATGTTCTTATGAATCTTCAACATTTGAGACCCTTGGCAGAATTGGCCAAACGTTTTTCTGAGATTCCCATTCTAATTGACCACATGGCTTATCCAGATGTAACTGCTAATCTTAAATCTGATCCGTTACAGTCACTAATGGGGTTGGCTGATTTTTCAAATATTTTTGTTAAGATTTCCGGATGCTACTATTTTTCACAACAATCGTATCCTTACAAGGACTGTATGGATATATTTAAAGCCCTATATAAACAATTTGGACCATCTCGTTTAATCTGGGGAAGTGATTTTCCTCATGTGCTTCTAAAATCAGGTTATCAAAGAAATTTAATCTGGTTGAGACGCTCATTTCCTTTCCTGACGTCTGAGGAGATTGAAATGATTCTTGGCAGAAATGCAGTTAGTCTTTACTGGTAGTAACAAATAGAATCTGAAAAAGTCATCCCAATATTTCCTTTAGAAAATAGTGGTACGCCCGGCAGGATTCGAACCTGCGGCCTACAGCTCCGGAGGCTGTCGCTCTATCCATCTGAGCTACGGGCGCATGACTTCATTACTTCAGATTGATCAAGGTAGTAGAAAAGCCTTCTAGTCTGTTAGATCATTTACATTATAAGAATTTACAATGTTAAACTGACCAGCGATATTAAAAATTATTGGTTTAACACTAATTAAACATTTTTGTAGACCCTTTCTTCATTTGGAAGAAAAAGTGAAAGTATAAAACCAAATATGGGGAGTAAGACAACCATAGATAAAGCTCTCCCTAGCCCCATCTGATCGCCAAACGTCCCAACTAATGGAATTGCCATTCCACCTAATCCCCATGCAAATCCCATCATTAGGGCGGATACCATACTTGCATGGTGAGGTAAAAGCTGTTGAGCCATTACTACATTAACAGGTAAGGTGCAGAGTAAAAAAGCTCCTCCCAAAGATAAACAAACTGCAGCAATCAGTCCCTTTGTTAAAAGAAAAATAGCTAAGGTAGGGGTAGCCATAACCATGGAAACAATAATTACTTTCCGTCCTCCCCAACGATCTGACAGTGGACCGCCCATAAGACCACCCAGAGCTCCAAAGAACATAAATAGAGCAGCCATTTGTCCGCCTTCAATTAGAGTATGACCTTTTTGAGTGAAATAGAGTGGCAGAAAGTGGACAAAAGAAACTTGGACTGCAGAGCGAATCACAACTAAGAAATAGAGGACAATTAGTGGACGCCAAATTGGAAGTATCGATTCTTTTAGACTTATTTGAATAGAGGAGGGAGTCTTAGGATTCTTAACATGAGGGATTTGAGAATATAACACCAGAAAGGCAATGACCCCTGGAATCATCATAAGATAAGACTGCTCCAATCCTAATAGTGCTACTGAATAAGTTACAAACAGAGGGCCTAAGGCAAAACCAAAGGTTCCAGAAGAAACAAAAATGGACATTCCCAGACCCCGACGATCCCCACTGGCACAGGATACTAGGGCTGCTGCTTGAGGATGGAAAGAGGCTATGCCAATCCCTGCTAACGCCAGAAGACTGCTGAGTATAAAAAAGTTGGGAGCTAGTCCAATAAATGACATGAATACAGCGGTGATAAGAGGGCCGAATACAGCAAAAAACCGTTTGACAAAGCGATCCGAAAGATAACCGTAAAAGGGTTGGGTAAATGAAGTTGAAACCGCTAAGATGGCCCCCAACCAGCCAGCCTGAGTGATTGTCAGACCTAGTTTGATAACCAACAGTGGTAACATTGGACCAAGAAAATTAGAATAAGCGTCATTTACAAAATGAGAAGCAGAAAGAGAGACGATTGCAACTTTTTCTTGGCGTTGTATTTCAGTAAAAGACACTTTTTCAGAATCTCTATCTTTGTTGAACTTGTCAGGAATTGAGGGAAATTTTTTATTGGGTGTTACCGTTGTCAATCATTACTCCTTATTTTATAAGATCACAGCTGACTTCATTATTAGAAATTAAAATGGTTTGAGGAAAATAAAATATAGGTATGTCAAAACATTTTGAAATATTGATTATTTGAATCAATAATATCATTTTCTATTTATTTAATTTTGAATCAGCTCTTTATATGTTTGATAAGTGTTGTTTAATTTCTCCAATTAGATAAAGTGAGCCTAATACCAAGATGGTGTCATCAATTTTGGCTTTGGAGTGAGCTAACAACCAAGCTTCCTCTACGTTTTTTGTTAAATGAACGGGCACCTTAAAATCAGGATATTTTTCTAGGATCTCCTGTGGTGTTGCTCCGCGTTCAGATTTTGGTTGCGTCAGAATAACCTCTCGGGCAAGTCCAGCTAGGTTAGACATAATCCCAGTGAT
>CAYWYX010000040.1:0-6629 GCA_964462735.1 uncultured Acidobacteriota bacterium
AGATTCAAACTAACCTTTCTCAAACCGAAAGATTAAAACGTATTTTTGAAATTCTAGATGACGTTGGTCTCCAAAAAGATTCGATGAATAGATATCCCCACGAGTTTTCTGGGGGGCAACGTCAGAGAATCGGCATAGCCCGTGCCTTAACAACAAGGCCTAAAATTATTATTGCCGATGAGCCTGTAAGTGCGCTGGATGTGTCAGTTCAAGGTCAGGTGATTAATCTAATGGAGGAATTACAACAGGCTTTTGGCTTAACCTATCTTTTTATAGCCCACGACCTTAGCCTTGTTTATCACATTAGTGATCGAATTGGTGTGATGTACCTAGGAAATATTGTTGAACTGGGAGAAAGCAGAAGTGTTTATCATGGACCCAGACATCCTTATACCCAAGCTTTATTGTCCGCTGTTCCATACCCAGACCCAGAAAAAAAACATTCTGAACGCATCCGTCTTACTGGGGACATTCCAACTCCATTAAATAAACCTTCAGGATGCAGTTTTCACCCCCGCTGTCCTATTGCTGAGCCCAATTGCCGCATAGAGGAACCTAAATTAACTCAACATGGCGGCACCTCTGTAGCCTGCCCCTATGCTCTCTCCAAGTGAACTGGTTCCTAGAAAACTTCTATTAAGAGCAGGTGTCCTCTCCCTCTAAACTGTCTGGATTAATTCTCCTTAGGAATACAGCCATCTCTTTTGCAGTCTGAAGATCTCCTCCTTCATTAGCAATCTTAATTCCTTGAATGAAAATTGCCTCAGCTTCTTCAAAATTTGTATCTAGAGAAAGGGCTTTACCTAAATCTCTATATGCAGCTGAATATGTATTCTGAAGCTGAATAGCTTTTCTCAATTTAGGAATTGCGTGTTTAAAATCTCCAATTTCCAAATACTCATGACCTAAGCTATATTGAAGAAAGGCATTCTCTGAATTGTCCCGAATAACCTCTTCCAGTTGTTGAATTCTATTCTTTTCTGTCAACAGATTCTCCTATGTTTCTTAGCTATTTAACATTTTAAATATATTAACTATTTAGTATGAAACCTATTTTTTTCTGGATCAAGATCAGGACAAAAGATCCTAGAAGATTTCCTTTATTAAGAAATATTCTTCAAAATAGGTCCTTTGGTATTTCATTAATCTTGGCTGCTAAAATAAGGTCATTAACTGATATCCCACCGACACTATGGGTTGATAATTCAATAGAAATATTTCTATAATTCCTCAAATTAAAATCGGGATGATGATCCTCCATGTCTGCGACTTCTGCAACATGATTTAAAAACTTTATGCCTGCACTAAAATCTCTCATTTTCCAACTAGAATAGATAGTTTTACAATCTTTACTGAGCTTCCAACCATTAATATCCCTTAAACCAATCTTAATCTCTTTTATTGGCATACATGTCACACTACCTAGACACTTTTGATTTATCCAATTATCCATTGTTTTTCCTTTTTGATGGAACAAATGACCTAATGCTTTTGGTAAGGCCTTTATTATTTATAGCAAATCTATCTTTGATTCTAGTTTTCTATATTAATCCTTTTTTTAATGAAATAACCTATATTATTTAAAATAACCCTTTACCTATAAATTGTATTACGCCTGAGAAAAGGGTTCTTGAAACCAGCTAACCTATAAAATAGTATATTTTATAAACATACTTAACCTGATTGAATCCTTAGTCCTACTTTTTAGTTGATCGAGACTGTTTAATAAGGGGTCCATATATATTTTTATCGAAAGGAGGACACCCTGTCGGATACTGCCCCAAAGGGTGATCCTTCTGCCGCATTAGGTAAGTGCAAAAAGTTAATGTTTTACATGTTGTTCTAACATCAAGAATACCCTTTTCCAAGCCATCCTTTGGTAAATTCGGGTAGGCTAGAGCACCTCTCCCAATTCCCATTATGGTAACTTTTCTATCACGAATATTTGCTGCTCCAGCATGAAGTTGCCAATGTTGCAACCAACTATAGCCAGCGCCAACAATAGGTAAATTAGGAAATGTTCTCTGAACCTGAGCGCACAACTCAAACTGACGATTAACTCCAATTAATGGATGTTCAGGCGAAGAATAGTTTCCATCATCTGGCTTATCAAAAGGTCTACCTATATGAGGATTAGTATACGGATTTCCCATCGAAATACTAATAAGAGACACCCCTGACTCTCTCATCATTCTAATAACCTTTATTGGCTCGTTAAGGCTTGCCTCCAGGGGATTTTTTTTATCCATACCGAATCCTTGTAAATACGGTATCCTATAAGGACGAACTTCGCCTTTTCCATGAATCTTATTTAAACGGAAAGGAACACCATCAAATACACCAATTCGGGATGCAAGTAAAAAGTTCTCTCCTACATTCCTTCTAATCTTTTTAATTACATTTCTTAAAAATCGTGTACGGTTATTTAAGCTGCCTCCATATCTACCTTCTCTTTGTTTAGCACCAAGTAATTCATTTCCTAAGTACCCATGAGTTAATTTAATGTCGACACCCGTAAAACCTATCTCCCAAGCTAATTTAGCCGCTTTTGCATATGAATCCTCAAGATTTTCAATATATTCATCAGTTATTAAGGGATAGGCAGAAGAAATAACTCCCTCCTTACGAAAACCCAAAGAGGTTATTCTATCTAAATAAGGATTGTGGGCACAAAGGATAGGAGCTGGATAACTGTATCTGCCAGAATGGGTTAACTGTAAAATTAAAACTAAATCCCTACTAGTACCAAAAGTTTGTTTATGAGCTCTCTTTGTGTCTCTAACTAAATTCTCAAAAGATTGGGCATTTTTATCATTTATTAAAAGTTGTCGAGGATTGGCCCTTCCTTCGGAAACTATCGCAGTGGCTTCGAACCAAATCAATTTTGCCCCACCAGAACCAAACCGTTGGTAACGACGATAGGTAAGATTGCCGGGTTTTCCAGTCAGAGTGCCATCACAGCCTTCCATTGGATGAATGGCTATTGAATTGCCTGCAATAACTTCTCCTAACTTCACAGGCTGGTTTAAATAACTTCTGACCTTACTAGGATCATGTTCAAAAGACACATTTAAGCTTAGTGCATTTATTTCTTTCTCTAATTCATCTAGCGATTGGTATCGAAAAAATCTACCCGCCATTACAATATTTCCATAGTACAGAACATCCTCTCGTTATTTAAAGAGGTGACCATTATTTTTAGAGCCCACTAATTATACTAATGGGTTTTCTACAGATTATTCACTGTATTTTTTCCTTCGGTGAAAAATTAAGGCAAGAAAAATAAATACACCAATAATTACCATTCCCCAGACACCAGCTTTTTTCCAAATCATAAGTACGCTACCGAAAGTTGCTACGCTAGCAGCTATTAACATCAACACATTCCAAACCCAGCGTGTCTTTCCTTTCGGCATATCCCTGCCGAGGATATCTTTACGGTTCATAACTAAAGAGAAGGTTAGATATGCTAAAGGAAGAAGGGTAAAACCAAAAACTGAGGTAGGAATAACTAACCAGAAAGCAGCCTTTGTCCAAATAAAAGGTCCAAGTGCTCCAATACATCCTGCTAGTGTTGCTAATCTGTAATTCCATCCAGAGTGTGGGAGTTGTAACATCTCACAAATAATTAAACCTGAAGCTAGCATTAAAAGAGTAATTGTAGATAGGGCCATCCCAAGCACGCCAATTCCAAAAATATAGTTTGTGAGTATTCCTCCACCTAAAGGTTTCAGTGATTTAGCCAAATCAAAAGCATCACGAGTAACCAACGTTGCCGCAAGTTGCTGTTCGGCTGCTGAAAAGTTAGGAGAGGCCGTTTCTTGCTTGGAGGCCTCACTTGTCAGCCAACGTCTTTCTAGCATTTGCTTGAATTCTTTTTGCTGTTTTTTAGATGCTAACACCGATTCCTCATTGGAGTTTGTCCAAGACAAACCTGGTTGGATCTGAGTATGAAATTGCGATGCAGCAGCAATCACTACGCAACTAGTAGCCAAGACAAAGGGTATTAACATTCCAGTTGCAAGATCAAAAATAACAAATCCTCTAAAAGGCCTCCCCCATCTCCTCTTTAGAATTGTGTAAGGAAAGAGAAAAGTCATATTAATTCCTACAGCAGTAGCAGCAGCGCTAACCAGAACATCAGTTTGTTTCTGAACTATCAAGTCACTCCAGTAGGACCGATATTTATCGTTGAGAGAATTGAGTAGGTTTTCATATTCTGCTGACGGGTAAAACAAGGAATTAATGTTCGGAATAAAACCTCTGTACAAGGATTGCCAATTTAGACCCTTTTCAGAAAGAATCAGCGTAATCACAACTGTAGCAAAACAAATAACGATTAATGCTACTGCTATTTTCAGAACTAAATCATAAAATTTAAAACCGACCTGGCCTTTTTCATAAAACCAAGTCGTGATTACTGAAGCAATGAGAAAAACTACAACTATACTGACCTTAGCGCCATCTCCACCAAGGGAATCCGGAAATAAATTCTGTTGAACGACTGCAGTGGCTAGCGAATACTGAGGCATTGACCAAACTATGCTGGCAACCAAGGACGCCAACGCCCATCCCCATCCTAAAATAGGGTTTACTTCACTATTAATTACTTTAAATGGGGATCGCTCTGTTGAGGTTGTAAAATACCCTATAGCACTTAGCATCACAATACCGAAAAGCATAGCTAGAGGCTGCAGCCATAATAGGGAATACCCGGCAAGTACACCAAGATACAGACTACTCCCTAAAGAACCACCTCCGAGAGTCAGAGCACTTTGAAGCCATCCAGGACCTGACAATCTTAAATAGGATATTACCAGGGGAAAACCACCTTTATTTCTTGCTGCCAGTAACTGTTGTTCATCAGTACGAATATTCAATTCTCTATACCTTTTGTGCTATATCTCATTACATCTATGTAACGAGAACTTAAAATATAGTCAGGTTATCGGTCAACTTAAACAATGTCAATAACCGCTACACCATTACTTTTGATTAGTTTTAAAAAACAATTATTGAAATCCATAGAAGCAGAAAATTATCTAGTTGTTTTGGAGGTTTAGAAATATTTCTTAACATACGTTTGTTTCTCGTATAATTGAAAGTAAAAGGTATTCACTCTCTTCTTCTTAAAAATTAAAACGCTTAATTTCTGAAAGGCCTGAAGTGAGAAACTCAGCACATTTTAATAATTCAAAAAAAATTAGATGGTGGCCAGCTTTTATAATAATCTTTTTAGCCTTAATCTGTCTCTTATGGATTTGGACATCTGAAGAAGACCAGGATCAAATTCGTACTCTTAGAACAGGTGGCCTTTTGGTCATTTCTTGCCTTTTAATCCTTTTGTGGTGGATAACTGCTTCAAGATTGAACTGGAAAATAAAGCTTTCTGGACTGCTAATAATACTAATATGTGGAATTACTACTAAGTTTTTATTTTATATAGAAGGTGTCGATGGGAATCTGGTCCCAATCATTACCTGGAAGTGGAAGAATAGATCTATTGATTCAATATCAATTTCCAATGATGATCACTACAAAAGCTATTTTCGAATATCGGAATCAGATTATCCTCAATTTTTAGGCCCCAATCGAGATGCTCGAATTAATCATCCCATATTAGAAACTAACTGGGCAAAGAACCCTCCAACAAAGCTATGGAAGCAACCAATTGGCGCAGGGTGGTCATCATACGCAATTGTTGACAACCTAGCTATCACCCAAGAACAACGTGGATCCAATGAATTAATAGTGGCTTATAATATTCACTCTGGAAATGTTGTTTGGGCTCATTCAGACAAATCCCGATTTGAAAATTCCCTCGGTGGTATTGGTCCCCGAGCTACCCCTACTATTTCTGATCAAGGAAAGGTTTTCAGCCTTGGAGCTAAAGGAATTCTTAATTGTCTTGATTTTAAGACCGGCAGAATGATTTGGCAATGTGATATACAAGCTGACAATGACACCCAAGGATTACAGTGGGGCCGTAGTTCATCTCCTTTAATCGTAAGTGATTTAGTCGTTGTCAATCCCGGCGGAATTAACAACCGTTCTCTAGTTGCCTATGATCAAACTAGTGGAAAAATTAGATGGGCCTCTGGCAACTATAATGCTTCATATGTTTCTCCAGCGCTCATGGACTTTCTGGGAAAAAAGCAAATTATCATCATTAATCAGAAATATGTAACGGCACATGACCCACTTGATGGGACTTTACTTTGGCAAGAAGAGTTTTCCAGTCAAGGACCTCACTGCTCCCAACCTGTTGCCATCGACAATGATTCGATCTTTGTTTCAAGTGGTTATGGAGTTGGCAGTAGATTATTCTCTCTCAGTGTTACTGATGATGGAAAGTTTTCTTCTAAAACTGTTTGGAAGTCAAAAGGACTTAAAGCTAAATTCACTACCGTTGTTCTATACAAGGGTTTTCTTTACGGACTGGATGATGGGATTCTCGTATGTCTTGATCCAACAACAGGAAAACGAAAATGGAAAAAGGGACGTTATGGGCACGGTCAATTAATTCTTGTTAAAAACATTTTACTGATAATTTCAGAACAAGGAAGAATTGCATTAGTTGAACCTAACCCTACATCCTTCCACGAGATCGCTGGTTTTGATGCCCTTTC
>CAYWYX010000040.1:6729-22367 GCA_964462735.1 uncultured Acidobacteriota bacterium
CAATCCCATTTTTGTAGTTTTTATAATCCATTCAGTTCCTCTCAACACAGCCTGATGGGTTATTTCTTTATTATTAGTATCTATATTGGATAAATCTTTTTCATAAATTATGAAATCTGCCAAGGCATGTACCGCCAGAGATGTTTCTTCAATCGAAGAACAGACACCTTTTTGCCCACCCCATCCACCATCAGGGTTCTGTGAATCTAAAAGCCAACAAACAGCCCTTTCTCTAGACTTGAGAAGTGAAGGGTTTTTAATAGGGTTAAGGGCTAGTAGGACTCTACTGGTTCCATAAGCTAAATTAACCTCATCTTTTGAAAATTCATTTCCAAACCATAAGGCTGACCAAGAACCATCTTCATGCTGTGATCTTTTTATGTACTTGATTGAATGATTGATGGTGTGTTTAAGTCTTGGCCA
Source organism: uncultured Acidobacteriota bacterium (assembly GCA_964462735.1). Taxonomy (GTDB): domain Bacteria; phylum Acidobacteriota; class Terriglobia; order Versatilivoradales; family Versatilivoraceae; genus JAKUNG01. Next base: position 7,153 of record CAYWYX010000040.1, read on the forward strand.
ATCTCTTTTATCAGAAGAATCAAACCATCTATACCAAGCTAAGAGAACATGTGCTGTTACATCCGGTGTACTTTTATCAAAAGGCATTCGACCCCACCCCCGACAAAACGTTGGTATTCCTCCATCTCGATTCTGAATGTTCATTAGCCATTTAATTCCATTCGAAACTGCTTCTAAAACATCTTTATCAATCAACCCTAGGTTTCGCAGCGAAAGTAATGCCCCTGCAGTATCATCTGCGTCTGGAACACTTCCAGGCTTGTCAGTCCAGCCCCATCCCCCTGGGTCAGCATACGAATAAAAATGTCGGGTACTTGACTGGTTTTCTAAAATCCATTTTCGAAGACTTTGTTGTTCCTGTTGATTTAATAAATTACCGGCACTTATACTTGACTTGAACGCATTAATTGTTAATGTAGTGTTCCAGATTGCTAAATCTGTATCAATAGGCCAACTTCCATCTCTCCTAGCTAACTTAAGAATAAACCTAATACCGCGTATAACAACTGGATGGTCAACATAATTAGCTGCAGTAAGGCTCATGACCACAAAACTAGTGAGTGGAATAGCCTCGAGATAGCCACCGCTTTTTGGTTGAATCATTTCAAGTTTTCGTAGAACTCGTTTTAATATCATCCTCCGTCCTAGCCTCATAATCGGATTCCATGTTGGAGAGAAATGATGTCTAACCAAGCCAATTGCAATTAAGGCCGGCAAGGCATAACTAACAACTGGTAGGTTTAGCCACTTTAATAATTGATGGTTGACTGCCGCTAATTCAAAAGGTAGTTGAGGCACCTGACGCCATATGCTGGCCTCTTTCCCAAGTTTACCAGTCAGGGCAAGCAAAGTAAGAATTGGAACAGAAAAGGTTAAGTCGTTCCCATATCGTTTAAGAACCGCTTTTGAAAGCCTTTTTGACTCTAATGATCCGACAGAAGACATCAGCCAGGACTCAATCTTCTTTTGATTAATTTGTGAAGTGTTGCCTCCAGAATCTCCAAGACTAGCCCACACAAGAGAGGTTGTACTAAAATTACTTATACTCTGAACTGTGTCCCCATAGCCACCATCTGAGTTTTGATTTTGTTCTAACCATCTAATACCTAGAGAAATATATTTGTTGCACTCAGTAGCTAAGGTTTTATTTATCTTATTTTTACCCTTAATGGCAAAAATAGACAGAGCAATGATCGCAGTAGCGGTTGAGAGCGCGCTACTAGAAAGTCTTCCTGACCAAATTCCGTTCTCCCCTCTTGATTGAAGAAGCAACTGACGAGAATTGCTCAAGGTGTCATAAAAATCATGTTTATTAAGCATAAAACTTTAAAGGCTAAGGTGACCTAAGGCTAAAAGGCCATAATATGTATATTCACAGTCTAGGACATCTTCATTCCAATTCCCATAGAACCCCCCTTTATTAGTCCAAAGAGAATCCAGGAAGTCTAATGTGGATTCTTTGAGATTTTCGAATGAAACATCCGTACCTGCTAGCGCATGTAACGCTGTCGCAGTTGAAAGAAGATCCGGTATGGGCACACTATCTCCAGCCAAAAATCCTCCTTCAGAATACGATTGAGATAAGAGCCATTCAGAAGCTTTGGGTGATGGTAAAACATCGAGATGACGGAGAGCGATTAAAGCAGCTGCCGTAGTTGGAGTAGACCCAACAAAAATTCCAGGCTTTCCTGCATAACCTCCATTTTCAATCTGAAATGATTGAATTGAGGAAGCTAATCCTCTTGGATCGGGAATCCTTATTTTCAAGTCTTGGTAGGCTCCTAAAACTAAAAATCCATGATAAACATTTCCTTTAGATTCGTTTGAGTTCGAAGAATAACCACCATCCATACTACGAAAAACCTCAAATTGTTCCGCAGAAGGTTTTGTTTTATCATTGCCATAACCACTATGTTGAAGAATTGAATGACAGCGCACTAAGCAGGATAGATGGACAAGATCAAGCCCTCGACCGTTCCCAAATTTATCTAGGTAGGAATTAATGTTTTGGTATGGTATCTCTTGTTGAAGAGCAACTAGCGCCTCAAGACCGAACACTGTGTAGTAGAGATCGCTCTGGCCATCTCGGTTCTGGAAACCACCATCCTCGTTAATTTGTCCCAGTAGAAATTCAATAACATTGTCAGTTGCTTCGCACAGTAGCTTTGGTGCCAGGCGAGCTACCTGCAGCATTTCTAGCCTCAAACTCACTACAGTACCCTTCGATGAAGTGCTCTCCAAAGATCTTACCCACAACTCTTCTCAGCAATCCTTTTAGAGTGGGGTTAGACAAAAACCGTAAATTTCTTATTGCATCTTCTTTATAGGCTTCTAATAATTCTTCTGTTTTTTTAATGGCCCCTTGATCATAAAGGATTTTTTTAATGTCTTTAGAAACCTCTCGATAAGATATTTCACCGTTATACAATGATGAAATTAATTCCTTCTCATCACCCTTTGGGGCCCTCTTATAGGCAATGGCCAAAACAAGTGATGGGCGCAGGTCCTCCAGATCATTAGAATCTCTTTCACCATCAAAGTCTTCTAGATCATCTCGTATTTGGTAAGCAATGCCCAATGATTCACTGTACTTTCCCAGGATTTCATGGATGTCTTCACTAGCACCACCTAGATAAGCACCTAGACGAAGTGCTACTTCAAAAGCTGGTGCCGTCTTTTGACGAAATATATCTAGCACTTCTAACGAAGTTAAGGTTTCGGGTTTCCTATTCCAAGACAACTCCCTACCTTGACCTCGACTAAGTGTTAGGTGTCCTTCCGCAGCACATCGAAGCATCTTCACTTTAGTTTCAGGATTACACTTTAAGTCAGCAATCAAACGATATCCTTCACCTAACAAGTAATCACCTACGTTAAGAGCAATGGGAAGTCCAACTTGAACGTATAAAGCCTCACTTCCATATCGTGTTTTATCATCATCTTCTATATCATCATGAATCAATGAAGCTTTATGAAAGCATTCTACCGCCACAGCTAATTTCTTTAATTCGGAGGAAGTACTAAATTCCATTTCAGCTTGATCAACTTGGAGTGCCCTAAAGGTACAAGCTGTTATATACGGTCTCCACCGCTTTCCATCTTTTGCAAGCCATTCTTGGGCAATCCGACTGGTATCATCTTTTACTTCACCCATTATTTCAATTAGAGACTCCGTAGAAAACCAGCTTTGTACATTCTTTTTAAGGAGATCCAAATCTAATCTATATGTTTTATCCTCTGAGGTCAGATGAATAAGGTCCCATACCCATTCTAAATCCACAGTAGTATTAACACAGTCATCTTGAAGCAGAGGAATTGCCATTCCAGGAATAGCAGCTGCCTCCATATGTGGAAAACTTTTTTCTAAAACATTTATACAACTCACACCAACAACAGCGTCTATTTTTCCAGTCTCAATCATTTTCCGAACAATCGCCGACCCCTCTGCAACTAATACTGCATATCCAAGTCGTTCAGCTTCCACTGAAAGATCTTGAATAGAACATAAACCACATTCTTTACAGAGGAGACCAAATTCATCAAATGGTGCTGGGCAATGTTCTTCTATTCGTAAACATTTGGGGAGTAACAGCAAGCGGCGGTCGAATGGAATCTTTGCAAGCGTATCTCTCCAAGATTCATTGTTCACTAGTATTGCTGTGTAATCTTCAAATTTATTGTCAAAGTTAGAAAGTTTTAGAATATTCTTTGCATGCCCACGTAGCTCTTCCACATCTAAAGGTGGTACAGCCTTTATTTTTTGGACGTACTTATTAACTGCTTTTTGCAGGACTATTCGGGCTCTTTTATCATCAGGAATATTTGACTGGGTAGGTCTATACCGTTGTTTAGGAACTTTAATAGGTAATTTTAAGACACCGTTAGTTACTGGATCAGTTATTAACGATTCGCTAACTAATGTGCTGCTTCCATTTGTATTTTTTTGAACCATCCATTAGCTCCTAAAACTCTAATCAAGATACTACATTAAGAATAGGCTCCAAAACCAAAAAACCAGTGTTTTTTTGCAAACCGATAAATCCAATTTTCTTCAGGAATTTCATTGCCCGGATTATATTGACTGGGTCTTGATCTCATTTTAATAAGTTCTGGCATCGCCATTTTTCTCAAAGTTGTGTCTTTTGCACCATTTCTTTCAACGATCTCCTTTAAAAGGTCTGGACGTTCTAAAACAATACATCCTTGAGTTGCTTTTGCTGCAGTCCGACGGAAATCATTAAGTAAAGGGGACTTTGTCATAGTCTCAAAAAGATTCCCTTGATTATCTCTAATTGATTCGTTGGCAAACTGAATGACTGGGCAGGGCTCAATATCTCCAAACGGGCTTATATGATGACTGATCCCTGTTGCTGCAGGGCAAAGCGCTTCACCTTTATCGTCATAATAGGCATCAATAATTCCAATCGGTTTTCGATTGCGCATTTCTATAATAAATTTTCGAAGTTCAAGACCTTGTTCAGGATCTAATGCAAGTTGTGAGTTAGCAACAGGCCCAACCGGTCGATATGTATGAAACCATGCGTAATGTACCCCTTTATCAATCAAATAGTTAATCCATGATTCTTTTACCAAATCGTTAAAATTACTCTGACATACGCTTGAAGCAACACCTGTTATCAAGCGGTTTCTAATACTTGCCTCAATTCCAGCCAGCGTTCGATTTAATACACCCTTCCGTCCCCTGCGAACATCACTTACGGCTTCGGTTCCCTCTACACTAATTAACGGTGTGGCATTACCTAATTTACGGAGTTCAGAAGCAACCTTATCTGTAATCGCATGACCATTTGTAAATATCTGAAAATAACAGTCAGGGTGTTCCTTCAAAATTCTCATCAGATCCGGATGGAGAAATGGTTCACCTCCAAGAATTCCAAAAAAACTATTACCATAGCTTTTGGCATTGTTAATCAAACGATTCATATCCTGAAAACTTATTGTGGATTGGGGTTTGTCTACATCAACCCAACATCCCTGGCAACGCAAATTACAACTATTGGTAATTGAAATATACAGGAACGGAGGAAATGTCTTCCCCTGCTTTAACCTTTTTTTAAAATGTTGGACTGATCTAATCCCCTTGTATCCAAAATTATAGGCCATCTTCCATAATAATCGCAGATCAGTAGTTCTTACTACCCTATATCCAAAAGATACCATAGTTCCAAGCATGATTTAGATACCCCAATCTTCCTCAGTAGGAGAAGTATGTTCGCTATCTTTAACACTTTGTGACCGAGCTTGTCTTGCAGCCAATTTAGCTTTAGCTCTATTTGTCCTCTCTTCGATATCACCAGCTGAAGGTAGGCTCATTAAAACTTCGGCAGGGATATCGAGGTCATTCATTAATTTTCCCAAACATTTCTTACGTTCCAGTAGGGCCCGGGATTCGTCTCGTTCGGTAGAAAATCTCTTCCTTGCATCCTTCTGCCTAGTCCGAAGTGAATTGTATAGGTCTCCACCTAGGAGAGCTGAAATATCAACTTTCATTGCTTCTCGTTGAATATCGTTTTTACGAACTATATCTCCATTAATTGGGCCCTTATTATATTTTGGGAAAAGAATAGCAACCTCAGGACAGACTCTAGAACAAGCTGGGCAATTCGTCTTACAGTTATCTTCATTCTGAACTTGAATCTTATCCTCAGAAACTCCATAGACATCAAACAAGCAAAACGTTAAGCATTGCATGCAGTTCGTGCAACGATCATAATCAATCACTGGGAACCAAGGTTTCCAGTGATTAGAATCCCTAGTACCTGTTTCTTTTTTTAAGGTCTCAACTTTGTCTATAATCTCCGTATTATTTAAACCCTTAATCTCCTGAAAATAGGTATTGGAAGGAGTTTTATCAGAAGGGAGCAGAGATCTTTGTTCTGCCTGAAAGGACCCTAATAAAACGAAAAGTCTCTTGTCCATCATTTCCAGTTCTTTGTATGAATAAAAAACCGAAAATGAGTATCCCTTTTCCAGAAGCTCACGGGAAAGATGGAAACATCGATCGCTGTCTAAAAGATTCTCGCTATTTTCTTGATATAAACCTACATTAAATTTTAAATCAGATTCGATCACGATTTTTTCTTTTCAGACTCTGAATCTAACAATTGGCAGACTATATTTTCAGCTTTTTCAACACGCATATTAAGGATCTCAACATTCTTTCCGCTAATTGGAAAGCCCGCAGCTGAAAATAACCATTTTACAGCGCGTGGATAGCAGGCAGCAATTTTAATTTCATTTCCCTCGACTAAATCTTTAAGTTCTGGATCCTTCTGGGCAGACATTTCACACAAATCAGTTACGGCTTTAAATGAACGTCCAGAATCTATCAGTTTTTTGAGCACCTTGTCCTTAACATCCTCAGGGATGATCTTGGCATATGCACACCGACAATAAAGGATCTTGTGTTTCTGAACCATCTTTTTCCCTGAGTCAACATTCTAAAGGTTCACAGATGTAAATACTACTACAGTTAACTTAACCAGCTCCAATTGATTAAAATTATTTCTGCGCAACATAAGTAGGTTGCTGTTCCGGTTCTAATCTATGGGTGGGCACTGGACGACCAGGTTTAAAAAACTCAATATGTTCAATTATTAATTTAACTCTCTCTGAATTCTCCATCGACTTACAAGTTTCCATAAAAACCGAGTGAAGAATTTCTGGATCGCATTCAGCCCTAAGATTCAGTATTATTTCACCTGCGTTCAGCTTTTCCTTCAGATGAAATGATACCTCCGGATCTAATTCGTTTCTTACTAAATTAACAACCCCAATGTCTTGACCATTTTCACTTGGAATTAATGTTACTTTTAAATGGGCAATCTCTTTATCCAAACTCTTAACCCGATGTTTAAGCTCATTGAGCAATTTCAATAAGAACAAATTCCCATCAAACTGACCAATGCCCTCTATTTCGGCTGTACAGTTAAGCCATCCTAAGAGGGCCTCTCCCTCTGCGTAGGTATCATAATCTATTTCTAGACCCATATTTTTATAACTCCCGGAGTGATTAATCCCTTCTAACCACTCTTGAGTTCCTTGGCCCTGGCGAGCAGACATCAAAACAATATGAGCAGGATCAAACACTTCCTGAATAGTTTTTTTTAAGAGTTGCACACGTTTTGTAGAAATTAAGTCAATTTTATTAATAACAATAATATCTGCTTCTTCTAATTGTTTATTGTAGATATAGGTAACTTTGTCGGAAAATGATCTTCCCTTTTCAAGATTTAAAATTCGAAGAGCTCTAATTGGATCAACCATAACACTTAATGGAGCAATCCAATAATCGCTCCCATACATCCGCCGCAAAGGGTAATCTACCGTGGCCTTTAAATCAGTGCAACTACCGACCGGTTCAGCTAGGAATACATCTGGTCTTTTATCTTTAGATAAACGATCTGCAGCACTAACCAATGAATCAAATTTACAGCAAAAACAACCTCCTGTTATCTCTTCAACTGGAAAACCTGTTGAACTTGTCATAGTTGTATCAACCAAGCCTTGACTCTGATCATTAGTAATTAGACCTACTGTAAGATTTTGTTTTGCCAATAATCGAGCCATCTGTATTATTGCTGTGGTTTTACCAGCACCCAAAAACCCTCCTACCATAACATATTGAGCTTTAGTCATTTGAATTTCTCTTTTCGCTTTCAGTCATCATTTTATCAATCGTAAGATCCAAAATCCCAACATAACCCTCAACATCAACACTATTTACTTCAGGGTTACCAGTAACGCTATATAACCAGCCTTTTCCATAAGGATCTGAATCTAGTAGCGTAATATCATCTTCAAGCAGTGGATTAACTCTTTCAAAATCTCCACTCATGACACAATATATATCTGTTAGAGCTTTAAACGCTTCAATCCATCCAATCGTTTGTCCAACTTCTACAATTTCCCCCTTCTTAACCTTGAATTCAAATTCTACTATATCGCCAAGCATACGAGTTGCAAACTTAGTCATTCCTACTAACCAAACATTTGATTCTTCATTCATGGCCCAAAAATGGGAGGCCGTATAACGGCGGTTACCTGGAAGCTTGGTAGCAAATCGGGATCTTTTATAGCGAATATCTTTATTGAATTCCTGAACCATAGAACAGCCACATCAGTATGAACAAAACTTGTATACAAATTTAAACTGGATACTAACTCCTAGTTAACTTCTGTTTGCAATTTCTTAATCACTTCAACAAAACTATTCCAATCAGGATTTTCTGTTGAATGGCACCAAGAGAGTCTAAGAGCTCCAAGGGACTGACCTTGACTAATCCCCATAGAACCTAGGACATGACTACAGCTATCTGAAGCAGAAGTGCAGGCTGAACCATTTGAAATAGCGACTATTTCACTTAGTGCTTCCATTGCCTCGTCAGCAAGAATACCTGGAAAAGTAACATTAATCATCTGGGGTACTGTCTTATCTAAATCGCCATTAAAAATAGGATTAAGTACTCTTAATCGCTTTAAAACTATCTTCTTAAATCTCAAACTTTGTATGTTTCTTTCTAGAGCCTCCTTCCTAGACAACTCCGCTGCTTTACCCAAACCAACAATAAGTGGAACTGGTAATGTGCCTGGCCTTAAACCAAGCTCCTGCCCACCCCCGTACATTAACGGTGAAAGTGGAGGACGCTTTCCATCTCGGCGTCGAATTACCAGAGCACCAATGCCTTTAGGTCCATAAATCTTATGTCCACTCAGACTAATCATATCAATTCTTTTCTCAGTTATTTGTTTAAGCTCTTTCCCAAAACCTTGTGCAGCATCTACATGAAAATAGGGGTCATGCTGTTTTAATAAGCTAGCAATAGCTTTTATTGGTTGTATAACACCAGTTTCATTATTCACCTGCATAACTGATACTAGTAATGTGTTATCCTGAAGGGCCTTAATTACAGTTTTGGGCTCAATCCATCCACCTGAATTTGGAGATAGAAGTGTCACTTTAAACCCTCTATTAGCCAGATTTTCTAATGATTCTAAAACAGATTTATGCTCAATCTTAGTACTAATAATATGGTTTTTCCCTATTTTTAATCCATAATCAGATAATCCCAAAATAGCTAGATTGTTGCTTTCAGTTGCACCACTAGTAAAAATAATTTCACCGCGGTTTGCATTAACAACTTTTGCGACCTTACTTCGAGCCTTTTCAACAGCACTTTTAGCTCTATTCCCAAAATCATGACTGCGACTGCCAGCATTACCAAATTCATAATCAGTATATTTTATTACTTCTTTACTGACTCTAGAATCTACTGGAGAAGTTGCTGCACAATCTAAATAGACAACCATGGATCAGTCAGATTCCTTCCCGTAATTATTCCAATACGAATTATTATTAATGAAATTTAATCCTTATAGAACCGCTTCAAACACTGACCCGAAAATAACAACAGTCTGTATTGGTTGAATTACCTTCTAATTTATATTGATTGTTATTTGTAGTCCTCTTCGAAGCGTATTCGATACGATACAATTTCTTTCAGCAATAGTTATTAATTTCTTTAATACCGAAAAATCAGAATATTGAGCTGAAACAGCTATGTTAATAGCATCAATTTGTGGAGGACTATCAACAAGGATTCCAGAAACAACTGTCTCAACACCGGTTATATCTTTTTTTCTTGCTTTGATGGCAGCTAGTAAATTACTCATAAAACATCCACCTAAGCCAATCAACAGCAACTCACCACCCATTGGACCCTTATCATGCCCACCTTTTTCAGTTGGACGATCTATAATTACACGGTGTTCACGAACAACCGCTTGGGAAGTAGTATCACCTGTTTGTTTAATCTTAATCTGCATCGATTTTACCTCTAGTACTCCTAAACAAAAAATTTATAAATCGTCAAAGCTAATTATCCTAGTACTTCTTCAGTGCCTGCAATAGTCGTTCTATGCATAATTCTACGTACAGAGCTATGGTCGAAGGGCTCAACAACATGGATTGTCCAACGATTATCCCACATCAACACATCGTGAGGTTTCCATTTATGTCTGTATATAAAGCGTTTCTGGGTAGCCCATTCCATCAACTCCTGAATGAGCCTTTGACCTTCATCAAATCCAAAACCAAGAATGGATTCCATATAGGTTTGACTCAAATAAAGGGACCGTCCACCATCAGAATGTTTACGAACAAGAGGATGATAAACGGCAGGAACCATTGCAGATTCTTTTGCACTCAGTGGAGGAAGCTTTTGAAGACTCCTTGAATAGAGAAAACTATGTCGAGCTTTTAAACCCTTTATTCTATGTTTTAATTCCATTGACAACTCATTATAAGCAACACGCATATTAGCAAATAAAGTATCACCTCCATGTTTTACTACTTCAATGGCATGGAGAATCGCTCCTTTACTAGGTGTTTCTCGATAGCTACTGTCAGTATGCCAGACCCAAACCAGAGTACTATATCTAGCTTCTGGAGTATCAACAGGGCGAATCTGATCGTCTTCACCTACATTTGAAACACGAAATATTTCAGGAGTTTTTATAGCTCTATTTTGTGACTGGGGGAAAATTTCTAGCTCCCCAAAGTAACGGCTGAATAAAACTTGTTGCTCATCTGTGATAGGCTGATTTCTAAAAAGAAGTACACCATAGTCTTTCCATGCCTTCCTAATTAACTTAATAGACTGGTCAGTCAAAGGATTTCTTAAATCAACTCCAATCACTTCTGCCCCAATCAATGGGTGCAATTTTTTTAGTTTAATCAACATTAATTGGATAAATAAGTAGCAAATATAATAATTAGACCATGGTTTTTATTACAACTGAAGATGCTTTAATTACCTAATCACTAAGAGAAACTAGTGTATCTTTAGCTACATATGAATGAAATTACTTTATTAATTCCGATGAACTAATAATAATAGTATTCTTTTTTCAAACTTATCACAGAAAAGCATGTTAGTGCATTGGACTATTAGTTATCTAGGTATTTTATGTTTCTATAGATGATCACTTTGAATTTCCTACAATTACTTTGATTCAGAAGTTAAATAAAAAAAGGTTCCGAAAACCTTAACTGATTCATTTGACCACGGACTTTTAATTCCATTATTTAACGTCATCCATTAATTACTAAACCTTATTCCAAAACACCTGAAATATTCCGAAAGTAAAATCATTGTCTTCTAACTTTCTCACCACACCAGATTTAGTTGTATTTTTTGGATCTCTTTTCTTTGTGATGGCAATAGGTATAATCGCTAGTCGATTAGAAAAAACATCCGAAGATTTTTTTCTAGCCGGTCGAAAAACTCCGTGGTGGGGAGTCGCTGGTTCAATCTTTGGAAGTAATGTCAGTGCTAACCATATGGTTGGAATGATGGGGATTGGATTTAGTGTAGGTTTCGCACAGGCACATTTTGAGTTAGGGGCCATTGTTGGATTAATGCTTCTTTGTTATGGACTTCTACCAGTTTTTCGAAAGTTGAAAATCTATACTTTATCTCAGTATCTAGGCGACCGATATGATGAACGAAGCCGCCTTTCCTACTCCCTTATCATGATTGCTGTAATGGCACTTACTCAAATGGTTCCTGCACTCTATATCGGATCTCGTTCGGTATGCATTTTAATAGGAGGTGATGCTGTCAAACAAGTAGTAACCGTTAATCATATCGACCCTTCTAAAACTACAGTCGACCAAATTAATATTAAAAACTCTACTTCCCTAGAAGAAGGTGCCTCTGGTTATTCAGGGAAAATCCATGTGAACCCTATTTTTTACTCTATTTTTGTTGTCGGATTAGCACTTATTTCTGCCAGCTATACAATTTGGGGAGGACTTAAGGCAGTCATTTGGACTGATGTCTTTCAGTCAATATTGTTGCTTGGAGCCGGCATTCTTCTTGCTTTTTTAACGTTTAATCAAATTGGGGGATGGAATTCCCTAATGGCTCTCGATGAAGCAGGAGCCGGAAAAATGCACTTGTACTTACCTATTGATCATCCAGATCTACCTTGGACAGGAGTACTTTCTGGATTAATGGCATTACATTGTTTTTATTGGGGAACAAACCAATTTATTGTGCAACGAACACTTAGTGCTCGAACCGAGTCTGAGGCCCGTTTTGGTATTATTACGGCAGGTTTTTTAAAACTTTTAATTCCTTTTTTTGCAGTTGGCACCGGAGTCGCAGCCTATTACCTTTTTCAAAGGGAATTTCCTAACCGGGCAATTCCTCCGGACACTGCTTTTACTGAATTAGTTTTGTTAGTAGTTCCCATCGGTACAGGAATTGTTGGGTTAATGATGGCTGGAGTGATTGGAGCAATTCTTTCCTCCATTGATTCTATGATGAATTCTGCAGCAACTTTGGTTGCTGTTGATGTCTACAAACGACATCTCAATCCCAGTGCCAGTGATGGGAAAATGATTCTAATTGGACGACTATCCATTATATTTTTTATGGCACTAGCAGCATTACTTGCAATTTTTGTTTTAGATCCAAACTCTGAAGGCAATTTTTTCCTCCAAATAGTAGAATATCAGAGCTACCTAACACCAGGTTTATTAGTTGCTTTCTTGATGGGCGTATTTTGGTATCGAAGTACTGCAACTGCGGGTTTCTCAACCATAATTGGAGGGATCTTCTTTTCCTGGCTAGTTAATTTTATCTATAGCACTTATCTTTCAAGTCAAAAAGAAGTTGCCACTTATTTTGGAGAAGACTTAAACACATTTCATCGAGTGGTATTCGTCATCTTTTTATGTGTTCTAACACACATACTAGTTAGTTACCTCGACAAACATGATGTTAAGAAGGCAACCTTAATTTGGACAAAGCTCACTCATCACTCATCTAAAGATCTCTGCACCATTGTAATTGCTTTAGTATGCAGTCTCATTGTGTATGGGGTTTTGGGGTGGGCTGTGTCAGAGAAGATTTTCGGCCCCTTGAACGCTGGCATATTAGCATCTATTTGGACATTCTCCCTGTTTATCTCAACAATTAAACCTGTCAAAAATAAAGGGAATTTTGGTTATGTATCCAAGCTCTTAACAGATGACAGGTTTTGGTCGGGAGTCCTTTGTTCAGTAGCTGTCTTTATAATGTTTACCTATTTCTAAATGGAGTCAATATGAGATCAATTAAATAAAGGCAACCACGAGGAGAGCCCTACTACACTGATCGAAAGAGACGCCACACCACAACTAATCAATCCTAGTTGCATAAATAAACTCGGCTGTAGTTCACGAGGTAAAAGAGTACGGTTGACGTAGAAGGTATGTAATGCACTAACTCCAAGGGCTACATTGCCTAATCCAGCGCCAATTTTTGCAATTTGAAGAGGATCAAGAAATGTCAATGAAATTAAACCACAACATCCATATATCAATAAAATACTGTAATAAACATATTTAACCTGGTTACCTTGAAGTGTTCTAGCCCAAGTACTTACAACCCAGATAATGTCAGTCCAACGACGTGCTAAGGAATCCCCAGAAAATATTTGACCTGGAGCTAAAATTAAAAACCCGCATAAAAGAGTGACCGGCCATAATATAAAACTGTAACCAGGATATCCATCCGACATTGCATTTGCTGTCATCGCAGCAACTCTATCACCAGAAACAGATGCATTACGAATAAACTCAAGAGAAAGCATACATGGTAAGGCCATACCCACAAATGCTGCTCCCATCCAGACAACAGTTTGGTCACGCACAACAAATTTTGTCCAATCCTTCCAGCGGGCAAGATTATCTTTGTTAATTGCAAAAATCTTACCTACGTGAGAGAGGGTAATATTCTGTCCCCCTGCAGCACTGGGAATTGCCCCAACTCTGGATCCCATCCCCCAACCTTTATCACGAGCATAGTTAGAAAAAAGTGAATTAGATATTCCACCAATACCAGCTATTGAAAAAAAAGCCGCCAATAAAGCCCAATCAAGCCCAGGAAGCTTTCCTTTCTGTCTAATATATGAAAATAGGTTCTGTTCTTCTAGACCCTTATTATTTAATAAGCTTTGAAATCTTGACCGCTCTGTGAAAGGAATATTCTCTATCTTGTCATACCTAAACGTCTTTTCATTTTCACGAACCGAAAACACTTTAGGCTGCCAAGAACCATTATCACTAATATTTCCTTCTGCAGTAAGAATATTTTTTTCGTTACTTTTTTTAAAAAAAAAATGCCCCTTACGGGCCTTAGTTAGAACCAGAGCCACCAGTTGCTGTCGCTGGAATCCAAGATCATTAGGGATGCTGTCCCCTAGCTTAAAGATACGGGTTTTGCTACCTGTAATTTCTGAAAAATAGGTTATTAGAGGCTGCCCACCTTCAATTGTACCCTTCACTGTATACTGCTTTCCCCGCCTAGTTTCACTCCAAGTAAAATGTTCTCCTGCAACAACTGTCTCAGCCTTAAAAGGAATATTTCCTATCCGAAAAAAACCCAACCCAACCTCTAACATATGTTTTCCAGAAATCATGATCAGAGTAATTAATGCAAGATAACCCAGTACTAAAACGACCTTGATCGTCATAATTCTTTCAATCATTCGGTAAACCGTACCGCCAAAAATTAAGGGGATAAATGCTGCCAGAAAAACAAAGTAACCTAAGCTCTTTACTAGATAGCTCTCAGAAATTAAAGCATTTCCAATTTGAAGAGTTCCCTCTCCAGGGAGATGACCCAGCATAGCTGCTGCCAAAGGAACCGCAGCATTCGATGCCATGAATGGAAAACTGATCTCAGGAATTTCAATTAACAAGTAAAAAATAGCCCAGATGACCGGCCCTGGCCAGGTTCGAAAAAAGCCAACTAGAACTGGCTCACCGCAGTACAACGTATATCGCATTACTTCAAGGTTCAAAAAAACTTGTAAGACAATGCTGATTGTAGCTAGCCATAGCAGGGTCGCTCCATATTCAGCTGTTACTGCAGGACCAAATAACCACTCACCAGCACCTATAGAAGCTCCAGCAAGAAGAACTCCTGGGCCCAGATAATTTCTCCATTGCCGCCAGCCCACCACTGGTGACCTTGGCAAGGAATCATATTCCCATCCTGAAAGCCTTCCTCCCCCTAAAATTGCTTTTTTAAAAACAGGAGTATCATTTGAAAAGTTTTTTTTCATTATTTTATGTGAGCACTGGCTAACTAACTCTAAAAGACAACTAGTTTTAGTTCTTGAAACTTCTGCGTAAAAGGAAT
>CAYWYX010000041.1:0-7061 GCA_964462735.1 uncultured Acidobacteriota bacterium
GAGTCCTAAAATAAGATTTTTGAGAATAAAGAATATAGAATACGCTAAAAATGAAACGCGAATTAGCAATAGTCTTATTAAGCGGTGGTATGGATAGTTGCGTTTGTGCTGCTATTGCGCATAGACAGTATGAACTAGCATTCCTGCACATTTCATACGGACAACTAACTGAAAGACAAGAATTAAAATCTTTTCAGAAGCTCGCCAAATTTTATGAAATTGAGAAACTTTTTGTCTGTAAACTAGATTCTTTAAGACGAATTGGCGGATCTAGTCTAACCGATTCCTCAATTTCTGTAGAAGAAGGTAATTTAGAACGACAAGATATCCCAAATACCTACGTTCCTTTTAGGAATGCACATTTTCTCTCAATTGCTACTTCCTGGGCAGAAGTAATAGGTGCTGAGTTTATCTTTATAGGAGCTGTAGAAGAAGACAGCTCAGGTTATCCAGATTGCCGGCCCGAATACTATCAAGTTTTTAATCAATTGATTAAAGTTGGAACTAAATCCAAACCTAGTGTTGAAATAGTTACCCCTGTGATTAAAATGAGCAAAAAAGAAATTGTTACCACTGGTATCCACTTAGGTTCCCCACTTCATTTAACATGGTCTTGTTATAAGAATCAAAACGTTGCGTGTGGAAAATGTGACAGCTGTCTTCTTAGAAAACGAGGATTTCAATTAGCGGGTGTTGAGGATCAAACCACTTATCTTTTGTGAGCCACAAGCAGCTAACTGAAAAAAGAGGTTCTGATCTATTTCATTTAGAACTATTATGAAATGTTGGTACGGGGAGATTTTTATGAAAAAAATACTTCAAATTTTTTTAGTGGTGATCTTCACTATGACCCTAGTGATGTTTTTACCAACGTTAATGCAGGCACAAAGTGCTCTTTCTGGTAAAGTTATTGACGAAGAAGGGAAACCCCTAGAAGGCGCCATTATTTCGTTTGACCGAGTCAATGTTGAGCACCATGTTGAAGTCAAATCAGATGAGACAGGTCGTTATTTTATGGGAGGTCTGAAACCAGCCTTTTACAAAATTGAGCTGATTGTTGATGGTGAGACTAAGGCTCGATATGCAGAATTTAGAATCCAACTAGGCGCTGAAAACGTTCTGGATTTTGATCTAGCTGAAATTCGAAGATTAGCCTATGCTCAGCTATCTGTTGAAGAACGAGAAGCGATTGAAAAAGAGCGTTTGCGAATAGAGGCAGAAGAAAAAAAATATACTGACATGAAGTCAACCTTTGAAGAAGGTCAGAATTTGTTCAAAGCTCAGCAGTATCAACAAGCTGCTGTAATTTTCCAAAAAGCTTCTGAGATTGACCCCAGCCGGCATTCAATTTTTGGAATATTAGGTGCATCTTATCAACGATTAAAAAAATTTGATCAAGCCCTTGAAAGTTATAATAAAGCTCTTGCCCTACTAGCTAATGAGCCAGAATCTGATTCTGTGGCTCGATACAATCTAAACATTGGGATTATCAGGGCTCAAACTGGCCAATTAAAGCCCGCGATCGAATCTATGGAAAAAGCCGCTAGAATTAACCCATCGGCAACATCCCTAACCTTCTACAATCTGGGGGTAGTATTAACTAATGGAGGATTAGTTGAAGAAGCTATTAAAGCTTTTGAGAGGGCAGTGGAGCTAGACTCTAGCAATTCTAAGGCCCACTACCAACTAGGACTTAGTTTAGTAGGAATGGCAACTTTTACATCAGATGGAAAAACTATTCCTGCTCCGGGTACTATTGAAGCATTCGAAACTTATTTAAAGCTAGATCCTAATGGACCTAATGCCACTCAAGCCAAGAGTATGCTCTCTACTCTTTCAGGTGATGTTTCAACTGATTTTAATGCTAAAGAGAATTAAACAAGTTTGATAGATTTAATCGTATTAGGTTTCCTCAAATTCTAAATCGTCTACTGCCCACTCAAAAGTTCCCCGTCTTAATGTGAGCGAAGCATTGAATTTTTGATATCCCATTTCACCTGGACGCGCCAAATAAATTGCAGTTCCCATTGTCATTTGTCTCTCTTCAGTTTGTATTAAAGAAGTAACTTCAAAGCCAACATAGGCAGGATTTTTAGAGCCCAATAGAAAAGCTTTCATTTTTTCTTGGCTTTCAAACTGAACTTGAAACTCCTGTGTCAAGAGATCAGTAGCCTTTTGAATATTACGATCAACCAAATATCTCATAAACTTTTTACCAATCCTCATAGCAAACTTTCCATGTTTCTCACTAACAACATTAAAGGGAAGAACAGGTCGACGAGGTACTGACTTAAGCCACTTAATGTCATCTGCCAATACTACATCCTCGATTACCAGAAATTTAATTTGCTCATGAACGGTACTGCTAACTTGATTGTTTAGATCAACCCAAATACTTTCTACCGTAACTTGAAAACCACCACTACTGAAACGACGAATAGAGGAAGCATCAAAACTGAATGTGGCAATTCGACCACTACGAACCCTGATAGAAAGACGTTTATCCTGAACATATTTTCTTTCAAGTCTAGCTGTCATTAGTTTTCGAGCTTCAACATCATGTCGGAGAGTTCTAGATGACATAAAGGCCTTAACTGCTGCCCGTTGTAAATTTTGGTCAAAATCCTGTGATAGGGTGCAGGTTACCGGAAACAGAAGTAAAGCAAAGTAATATACAGAACGCATAAAACTTCTTGTCAAGACCCCCCCTTAGTTTGGTATGTAAGAATATAGTTTATAGATATAGATAATGATAAAATCTTAAAATCCTAATTTTAGTCTAATTTGAAGGCTTGAATGAATATAAAAATATTCATTATAAAATTTCTTTTTCTTTTCTAATCAGTGAAATAATTAGTATATCCTCCTGATTGATAGTTAAAAGGTAGAAACTATCTCGGATTTGACTTCACTTAGACTTTTCGCTTAAAGTTACCCGTATTGGAAAAACTGGAAGGTCTTTTAGCCGCACGCCTTTATATTAGAGACCTACCTCCAATGTCAATCCAGGCATCTTCTGATGAGAATTCAACCATGAATCGAGTCCGACAACAATCTGTTAATGGTGATTTTGTTTGGCAATCAATCCTTAGGGATGTTTCACAGGAGGCAAAAAGAGAACCTATATTAGCTAGTTATCTCCATTCAACCGTCTTGAAACATTCTAGTTTAGAGGATGCGTTTAGCTTCCACATTGCCTCCAAGCTCGCTAGTCCCAATCTCTCACCTATGCTGATAAGAGAGGTTATTGAAGAGGCTTTAATTGATGATGCAAATATCAGTGAGGCAATACGTGAAGACCTAAAGGCATTTCGAAAAAGAGACCCTGCCTGTAATAGTTATGCTGAGCCTCTTCTGTACTACAAAGGATTTCACGCACTTCAGTCTTACCGAATCGCCCATTGGCTCTGGAAACAAGAACGATTTCAACTTGCATTGTTGCTCCAAAATAGAATTTCTGAAGCCTTTGGTGTAGACATTCATCCTGCAGCATGTATAGGAAAAGGTGTTTTCATTGATCATGGGACCAGTGTGGTCATTGGCGAAACCGCTATTGTTGAGGACAAAGTTTCTCTATTACATGAGGTTACTCTAGGTGGCACTGGGAATGAAAGTGGAGATCGTCATCCAAAGGTTCATCAAGGTGTGCTAATTGGAGCAGGAGCAAAAATTTTGGGTAATGTCCATATAGGAGAGGGAGCAAAGGTTGGAGCTGGAAGCGTGGTTCTGACTGACGTTGCCCCTCACACTACTGTAACTGGTGTTCCTTCAAAGGTTGTTGGTAGCACTGATGAAACTGAACCCGCAATCGAAATGGATCACCACCTTCCAGATTAACTCTTGAGAGTTGATTATCCTAATGGTGCGCAGAAAAAAAAATTACATCAGTTTTTTAATTATCTTCATGGTAAGTACTTTTGTTTCATTATTGGGCTTATCTTCAACTAAAGAAGATGGCTTTGTTTCCTTATTTGATGGTAAATCTCTCAATGGTTGGATAACCATGAACAAAACTGGTCAAGGATATATCGTAAAAAATGGCATTTTGATTTGCCCACCAACAGGAGGCGGAAATCTTTTTTCTATGAAGGAATACTCTAATTTTATTCTTCGATTTGAATTCAGACTTCAAGAAGGTTCAAACAATGGTGTTGGGATCCGTTCTCCTCTTAATGCCCCAGATCCAGCCTACGTTGGAATGGAAATTCAGATCCTCGACAATCAGTCTCCACGCTATAAAGACAAACTCCGCTCTACTCAGTATCATGGATCGATTTATGATGTGGCCCCAGCAAAGCGGGGTTTCTTAAAACCAATTGGTAATTGGAATAAAGAAGAAATTACTGCTGATGGAAGACAGATCACTGTTAAATTAAATGGCACTACCATTGTAAACTTTAACCTTGATTCTGTTACAGATTCTAAGATCCTGCAAAAACATCCCGGGCTATCTCGAAAAAAGGGCCATATTGGATTTCTTGGACATGGGACTAAAGTCGAATTTCGGAACATCAGAATTAAGGAAATTTTTTAGTCTAAATCCCATGAACCATTCATCACTTGTTCAGCTCACCACCGTAGAAAGATTCTCTAAGCGGGTTGAGTACTATCAAAAATACCGACCTAGCTATCCCAACACACTAATTGAGTTCCTTTTTGAAAGCCAGATACTTAAAACATACTCTAAGATTGCAGACATTGGTTCGGGAACAGGTCTTCTTTCAGAACTTTTTCTAAAACGAGGATATGAGGTTCAAGGCATTGAACCAAACTCTAAGATGAGGAAAGCTGCTGAGTCTTTTCTATGTAAATTCCCTAATTTTCAGAGTATTAATGCCCGAGCAGAAAAAACTACACTAAACACTGGATCGGTTGACCTTATTGTTGCTGCACAATCCTTTCATTGGTTCAAGCTCAAACTAGCTCGTCTTGAATTTAATCGAATCTTGAAAAAAGAAGGTTCTGTGGTTGTTATTTGGAATGAATTAGAAAAAGATAGAACAAGTTTTCTGAGGAAATATGAAGATCTTCTCCTAAAATATGGGATCGATTATTCACACGTTCGTCATCAGAATATTTCTGAAACTCAAATAAACCTTTTCTTCAAGCCAACTAGTGTTCAAAAACGTGTGTTGGTTAATTCTCAGGTCTTTGATCTCAAAGGTCTGATTGGTCGAACTTTGTCCTCCTCATTTACACCCCTATTTGGTCATCCCAGCCACCAACCTATGATGGACGAACTAACCCAACTTTTTACTGAACAACAAGAGGGAGGGCAAGTTACCTTTTATTATCAAACACTTGTTTATACAGGCAGATTCTCATAAGTTAAGATTAAATGACAGTTATTCATTCATTTAACTAAACCAAAGAAATTGAAGAGACTAACAAATTCATAAATAATAATTCTGTTTAGGTGTCCACAAACGAACAACACCTTTGGATCTTAGACCAGAAAACCATTAACTTCTGTGAAAAAAAAGATAATCGACTACGAAAAGCTTGACAAGAAATACCTCTGGCATCCTTTTACCCAAATGAAAGCCTGGATAGAATGCTCTCAAACTGTAATTGAACGAGCTAAGGGTGTCTATCTGTATGACACCAATGGAAAAAAATATTTAGATGGCGTTTCTTCCCTTTGGGCTAATATACATGGCCATTCTCATCCAACTATTGTAAATGCAATTAAGCGGCAACTTGTAAAGTTAGATCATAGTACAATGCTGGGCCTAACTAATGTTCCTGCCATACTATTTGCTAAGAAACTTGTTGACCTTACACCCAACAATTTAACTCGAGTGTTCTATTCAGATGATGGGGCAACTGCTGTTGAGATTGCTCTTAAAATGTCTTTTCAGTACTGGAGGTTAAAAGGCAAGAAGTATGCCAAGAAGAAAAAGTTTGTTTCGTTCTCTAATAGTTATCATGGAGATACCCTTGGATCAGTCAGTGTTGGTGGAGTGGCAATGTTTCATGAGGTTTTCAAACCCTTACTCTTCCGAACCATTAAAGTATCCTATCCATCCTGCTATAGGTGTCCTTTAAAAGAAGAGCCACATTTATGTGAAATTGACCAACTTAAAGAAATTGAATCTGTTTTTGAAGCTCACCACCAAGAAATTTGTGGATTAGTGGTTGAACCTATGATTCAAGGTGCTGCCGGTATGGTTCCCATGCCCAACGGATTCCTAAAAAACCTTGAGAAATTAACTAAACAATTTGGAATTCATCTAATTCTAGATGAAGTTGCAACTGCTTTTGGTAGGACTGGAAAAATGTTTGCCTTGGATCACGAAAAAATAAGACCTGATTTTCTTGCCCTTGCTAAGGGAATAACCGGGGGTACGTTACCACTTGCCGTTACTTTAACAACCACTGAGATTTTTCAGTCGTTTCTTGGAGAATATGAGGATTTTAAATCATTTTTTCACGGTCATACATACACAGGTAATCCTATAGCTTGCTCTGCAGCTTTAGCAAATTTAGAAATCTTCCAAAAGGAAAATACGCTTTATAAACTTCAAGGTAAGATCCATTTACTGAAACATCTTCTAAAATCCTTCAAAAACTTGTCTCACGTTGGAGATGTTCGTCAACTTGGGTTTATGGTTGGTATTGAATTAGTCTTTCATCGTAGCAGCAAGAAACCTTTTCCTGTCGTGCAACGTATAGGTCATCAGGTAGTGTTAGAAGCACATCGTCGAGGAGTTATTCTGAGACCACTTGGAGATATAATTGTGTTAATGCCGCCGCTATCAATTACTTCTACTCAGTTAAGAAAACTTGTAAAAACTACCTATGATAGTATTCATGCTATTACACAAGAATAGAAACCTCAGAGGAACTCTATTTGAATTACTTTAACGCTCTGAGTAAATAAGAATTTTATCAGGGAGACATTGCTAGACATGATTTTCCACTCAAGTACTTTAAAAGTTATTCTAATTTTGGTCCTAGGCTTTGGCTGCTCTATAAAATCACCTCAAAATAAGGAAAAACATCTCACAAATTTGCGTCAACTAACTTTTGGTGGAGAGAATGCAGAGGCATACTTTTCC
>CAYWYX010000041.1:7161-12251 GCA_964462735.1 uncultured Acidobacteriota bacterium
GGTTATGATGCAGAGGCCACAATATCCCCTGATGGCAAGAAGATCGTTTTTACTTCTGTGCGAGATGGAGACCTGGAACTTTACACGATGAACATAGATGGATCAGAAGTTAAACGATTAACCAATAAACTAGGTTATGATGGTGGAGGTTTTTTCTCTCCCAATGGTAAGAAAATTGTTTTCCGAGCTTTCCATCCAACTAAAAAGGAAGAGATCGACAGATATCAAACACTACTAGCCCAACACTTAGTTGAACCCAAAAATTTGGAAATCTTCGTCATAGATGCAACTGGAAATAACCAGGTTCAAGTAACCAACAATGGCGCTGCCAATTTCTGTCCCTTCTTCCATCCAGATGGGAACCGTATTATTTTTTCCTCAAATCTAGCAGACCCCTCAGGCCGTAACTTCGACCTATATTTGATTAATGTAGATGGCACTCAACTCCAACAAATTACTTTTGACCAAACCTTCGACGGATTTCCTATGTTTTCCCCTGATGGGAAACAATTAGTTTTTGCCTCGAACCGAAATGGAAAGATTCGAGGAGAGACAAATATCTTTATTGCTGACTGGATTGAATAATTTATATCCATTAAGTTATCTTAATGTTAGCAGAGTCCTCCAAGTTTTTATCTCGATCCTTTTTCTCTAGACCAACTGTTGTAGTAGCTCGGGAACTGTTGGGGTGCGAACTCATTCGAGAGTTTCGAGGTATTCGATTATCTGGAATCATCACTGAAACAGAAGCTTATATTGGTGAAACTGACCTAGCGTGTCATGCAAGAGCAGGAAGGACAAATCGAACTCAGTTTTTATATGGTTCCCCTGGGTATACATATGTATATTTTACATATGGTATGCATTGGATGTTGAACCTTGTTACAGAACGTAAAAATTTCCCGGCAGCAGTTCTCATAAGGTCAATCACTCCTAAGGAGGGAATTGAATCAATGAAACGTTTCCGTTCTGGAAAACCACTAACCCAGTTAACGAATGGTCCTGCCAAACTGACTCAGGCCATGAACATCACTAAGAAACAAAATGGCATCGATTGTTGTAATGTTAACTCAATCATAAAAGTTAAACCTGGATCCAAAATAAATAACTCTCAAATCTTGAAAAATACTCGTATTGGTCTAGGTCAGACCCCAGAGCCATGGTTTTCAAAACCTTGGCGATTTAACTTAAAAGATATTTCTAAGCCCTAACTTCTCTTTCTATTAGTATCTGTTTTTAATTAAAAAAAACTTCTCCTAATTAGGATTTAATTCACTACATCTTAGAGTTATTTTTACGAATATTTCTAGATGTAATATGAGAAAGTCCATCAATTTTTTTGAAGGGAGGCTCTGGGAAAAATAGGCTGAGCAAAAATCCCAAACAAAAAGTTACTGTAGCACCAAGAAATCCGTAGTAGAAAGTGGATATATTTCCAAGAGAAGTCATCCAATAAGAGATTAGGAAAGGAGAGGAGACATCGAGTAATTCTACACTTTGGAGTAACCTGCGTGCTAAGGAGACTGTTAGTGTTAAGCAAAATCCAACAAATGCTCCAATCACAACTCCAGGACCATTAGCTCGTCGAGTTAGCAAACCGAGCAAAAAGATTCCCAAGAGTACTCCAGCAAAAGGATACATGACCATATTTAATATTTGGATAATGTTATTCTCCTTACCTAAATTGCTAACCAAAAATCCACCGCTAACAACTACTAATCCCCAAATTAATGTAAGAGTTCTTGCCAAAAAAATTGATGAATGGTTTGAAAACTGATTTTGGCGCCATCTTTTGACAAAATCAACTTGTACGCAGGCCGAAAGAGCTGCTAAACCCGAGCCTAAGCTAGTAAGAACTGCGGACATGATTCCTGCAATTAAGAGTCCTTTTATTCCAACTGGCATAACTTGAGTTACAAAAACAGGCAAAGCATCATCAGGAATTCTCATTAGAGCTGCATGTTCAGGATGTACCACATAGTAGGTATAAAGACATAAACCTAATAGTGGGAACAACAAACTAAGCGGCTTGAGGAATAATCCATTTCTCCAAAGTGATTTCTTAGCTTCATCTAGAGATCTAGCTGTTAGATAAGTTTGAAAAAGTACCTGGTCAGATCCAGCACTGGATAAATATCCAATCACACCTAAGCATAATCCACTAACGATTGTTAGTTCTTGATTGACATCAAAAAAAATAGGCGGTTTCCATTTCCCAGCATGAACGGCTATTTCCATAGCTTTTACTGGTCCTCCAACTTTTTCAATTGCAGTAAACATCATTACAACTACTCCCCCAAAGATTACAAAGAACTGCACTACATCAGTCCATATTACTGAATGCATTCCTCCCATCATTGCAAAAGCTATTCCAAGTAACCCAACCAGTAACATTGCCTGACCAGTTCCTCCTTCTAATGATCCCCATCCCAACATAGTTGCAATAACTAAAGAGGCTGCATAAATCATGCTGGACATCCACATAACCCGAGCTCCAATGAAACATAACGCTGCAAACAGACGGACACGATAGTCGAATCTTTTTTCGAGATATTCATAGGCAGTAGTAACATTTAGCCTAAAAAAAATTTTTGGATACAAGACTATAACTATTGGAACTACCAAAATTATTCCCAAATTTTGTAGGCCAATCCATACTGTACCCTCAGGTCGATTGACCCAACCAATAACTCCAAGGAATGAATTTGTACTGAACAGTGCTACGAACATACTTAGAGCAATAGGCCACTTACTCATGGTACGTCCAGCTAGAAAGTAGTCATCTTGGCTTTTCATTTTTCGGGATTGATATGCAGCAATTATCATCAGACCAAAAAAATAAACTACCAAAATGAAGCTATCCAAAATACCAATAGTCACATCTTGAAAATTCACAATGCCATCCCTTGAACGGTAGGAGATTTTACAATCTAGTTTTATAACACTTTATATATCTGTTGTTGAGTCAGTAAATACAAAAGTCCTTGTCGTTATAATTGTTTCAGGATAAAAGGGACTGATTTTTATAAATTTCATAAGACACAATTTGATTAATGAATCAGCTTTAACTTTTGTTTAAAAAATTAATGGAGCAAGATCTAAAAATCCTAGATCCAAATTGACCATTCGGTATATTTTAGATTTTCTGTAAGAAAATGCTATGTTTGACCAATGATCCCTGGTCTTTTTTAAAAAAGACCGACTAGAGAAATTACAGTTCCAACAAAATTAGAGGTAGAATTACAAATAATGCAAAACTATTTTTTAGTTGGATGTTTGATGAAAAATAACTCGGAGAAATAAGATGAAAATTGCTTCAGTCCTCACACCTCCTTCAGATGAACACCTTAAGCTAGCAAGTCAAGTTGGTGTTACTGATGTGGTGATCCGTTACCCTGGTCCTGACTACTCCAAACTACATAGTCTTAAGACTAGAGTTGAATCCTTTGGTTTAAAAGCTACTGTTGTGGAGGGTTACCTTCCATTAGAAGAAATTAAAATGGCAAGTGTCAAACGTAATGATGAAATAGAACAGTTTAAAACTGCAATTCGTTATATTGGCAAAGCAGGTATTCCTCTAGTATGTTATAACTTCATGGCCGGTGGCGATTGGGCTAGAACGTCGGTAAATGAGCCTGCTCGGGGTGGGGCTTTCGTCACTGCTTTTAATATTGAATCTCTACCTCCTCCGTCATCTTCTAATGTAAACATAAAATCTTCAGGCCAGCTTTGGGAAAATCTAAAAGACTTTCTGGAACAAGTACTGCCAATTGCTGAAGAAGCTGGTGTCACTCTAGTAATGCACCCTGATGACCCTCCACTCCCAACCTTTCAAGGATATCCAAGAATTATGAACAGTATTGAAAGCTTTGAAAGATTAATTAATCTAGTACCTAGCCCGGCTAATGCTATTTGTTTTTGCCAGGGCAGTTTTGCCGAAATGGGAGTAGATATTCCTTCTACTATCCGTCGTCTTGGAAAATACATCAAATATGTACATTTTAGGGATATTAGGGGGGCAACATCAAACTTTGTTGAGACATTCCATGATAACGGTCAAACTAACATGGTAGAGGCTATGAAGGCTTATGATGACATTGGCTTTCAAGGACCAATACGACCAGATCACGTACCTCAACTAACTGGTGAGGAACAAGGGGAGCCTGGTTACACCATGTTAGGTCGGCTATTTGCCATTGGATACATGCATGGCTTGATTCAAGCAGTCCAACAAAAAAAAATATAGGCCTAAATATTTGTTGATAAAATTGATACGCTTAAATTTTCTTTTTGAAGAAACCAGTATTCCTCTTTGATCTTATCAAATTAAATTAGTCTAAAAATATTTACGTTTTCCTTAGATAAAATTATTTTCACCCCTTGTTTTAACCACTATTTTTCCCATGATAAAAGTAATTTTCCTCGACCTTGGTAAAGTCATCATTAACTATGATCCTGCTATCCCTTTAGTACAGCTAACGCAATACTCAGAGTTACCTATGCCTAAAATTAAAGAAATCCTTTCCAAAACTGATGTTCTTTCAAATTTTGACATGGGAACTTTTTCTGGAAAAGATTTCTATACTGCAATGGGTAGGGACCTAAAATTAGACATTTCGAAAGAAGACTTTAAAAATCTCTGGAACTCACTTTTTTTACCAGTTCCATTACTATCTGAGACATTGCTAGAAAATCTTACGCGTGACTATCCAGTATTTTTACTCTCTAATACAAATGAAATTCACTTTGAATTTATTTGGCAGCATTATCCAATTGTCCGGCATATAGAAAATCATCTTCTGTCTTATCAATTAAAGAAGATGAAGCCTGACCAATCCATTTACCAGATAGCAATAGCTAGATCGGGAGTCTTACCTAAAGAGATTTTCTTTGCCGATGACAAAATAGAAAATGTAGAAGGTGCTATAACTGCTGGTATAAACGCAACTCTTTTTGAGTCAGAAAGCCAATTAAAACTAGCTATGAGGCGAATTGGAATTAGGATTGACTAAACTAACGATCACAACTAATTAGACGTTAAAATCCAAACAAAAGTATTTCCAACCATTTATATTTTACCAATCCAATTT
>CAYWYX010000041.1:12351-16318 GCA_964462735.1 uncultured Acidobacteriota bacterium
CGTTAAAATCCAAACAAAAGTATTTCCAACCATTTATATTTTACCAATCCAATTTAAAAGAAAAAATAATAATTGGTAGCTCTTTAGAATTCCAGTCATGGAAGACACGGCCTGTCAGATCTTTAACAATGTATAAAAATAGAAATATTCAATAAAATCCTTTTTATCCTTAAAACTAACACTGGAAGGTAATTCCAGAGATTTGGACTTTGGGAATCAAATAGTTCCAATCCTCGGGAAGATTTTCAAAAGCAACTTGAAAATCAGCTTGGTTTTCAGGTTGAATACCCCTTTTTCCACGATATTGAAGAGCTTTTCTAGTTTCTTGCAAAACTATTTGATTTGAAGAATTTTTAAAAAGAAAGGTTAGATCGATGCGTTTAATTGTCTGTGTTCCATTATTGGAAATAATGCCCTCTACATAAAAAATATTATCTCCCAAGAAATTTTCTCCCTTCGCAAGTCCCAAATTCGAAAGAACCACTTGGGTACGACAAACTTCTTCATTTATCACTTTCTCTTGAGAATTCTGAGGACTGGAAATGTCTTGACAACTGATCATGAAAAAGACCGCAACCAAATTACATACAATATTCCAATAATATTTTTCAAATGACATAAACCAAAACTACCATAGCAATTTTTTGGTGTCAAATATCCCGATTTCTTTAGGAAAAAACACAAAAATGAAGTCCCTCTGCAGTAAATTCATTCCTGATACAATGCTTACCAAAACTAACTAGAACAATTCGAGATTCCATATTGAATCAAAAATACTCTAATTGGAAACTCACTTTCTTAATTACTCCTTTATTTTCGCTTTTAATTCGCCTATAGTTCTGTACAATATCTATATCTGTTTAAAGGGGGCCAAATTGGCTCTGACCAAGCGTCAATACCAAGTACTTCAATTTTTGGATTCGTTCATTAATCTTAAAGGTTATTGTCCAAGTTACAACGAAATAAGAAAAAATCTAAAGCTTTCTTCACTAGCAACTATCCACAAACATATTAATACTTTAGAGAAAAAAGGATTTATTCGTCGTAATCCTAATCGAAGTCGTTCCATTGAACTTATAAACCGTCAACCTTTTACAAAAATGACTGTCCAAAATACTTCCACAGCAATCGCTAAAGAAAAGATAAAAAAAGAACTTGGATTGCACACTTATCAAAAAAAACAAGTTCTTTTAAAAAGTTTTGATATTTTGAAAATCCCCTCTAACTCTCTCCCATTATTAGGCCGGATTGCTGCTGGTTTGCCTCTGGAAACCTTTGCTGGAAATGAGACCCTGTCCCTACAACAGTTTGTTGGGAGCAGAAATGTCTATTTGTTACAGGTTAAGGGAGACTCTATGATTGAAGACCACATCTGTAATGGAGACTATGTTGTCATAGACAGTACCGTACATCCTAATAATGGTGATACAGTCGTTGCTTTAATTGGAGGAAATGAGTCTACTCTAAAACGATTTTATCGGGAAAATGATGGAAATATTCGGCTCCAACCAGCTAACTCTAAAATAAAACCTATTATCCTGAAGGAAGGAGAACTCAAAATTCAGGGTAAAGTTATTAGTGTTTTGCGTAAATTTTAGTGATTTTAAACATTTAGATATTTTGGTTGAGATTTGGTATTTTCTTTTATATTTAATAGAAAGTTTTCTAGTTCAAGACAACAAAAATAGTTTATAGATTGTTTCAATTTATCCTAATGCAGAGGATTGTTCAATAAGTTAATGAGAACTAAAATATCAAAACATTAACAATAAATCGTGCTCATCAAACCTAAAAACCACCCCACTAATAATTCTAGAGAAATAGCCAAAAGTATTGTACATAGGCTTCAAAAAAATGGCTTTTTGGCCTTTTTTGTAGGAGGCTGTGTTCGCGATTATCTGATGAAAATTCAACCAAAGGACTACGATATTTCTACTAGTGCTAAACCGAAAGAAGTGATTCAACTATTTTCAGAAACCATAGATATTGGAGCAAAGTTCGGTGTGGTACAAGTAATGGAAGGAGAACAATCCTATGCAGTTGCAACTTTTCGGTCAGATGGAAAATACGATGATGGAAGACACCCCACTGAAGTACGCTATTCTCTTGATCCAAAACTTGATGCCCAACGACGAGATTTTACTATTAATGGTATTTACTATGATCCATTAACTCAAAATCTGTTGGATTTTGTGGGGGGACAACAAGACATTCAATCTCAAATTATTCGTACTATAGGATCTCCGGAAGAACGCTTTCGAGAAGACAGATTACGTTTAATAAGAGCCATTCGTTTCTCAGCCCAGTTTGGATATACCCTAGAAACAAAAACCCGATTAGCCATTCTCAACCAAGCTCCTAAGATCATTGAGGTCAGTCCTGAACGTATTCGTGATGAATTAGTTAGAATTCTGACTGAAGGGTATTCTGAGCTAGCAATTAATGCGCTAAATGAAAATAGGTTGCTTGTCCACATACTCCCAGATGTAGCTGCTCTAAGGGGAATAGAACAACCACCGCAATTTCATCCTGAAGGCGATGTTTGGACCCACACTATGAAAATGCTAAAGCTGATGGACCAAACAAAAATTTCGAGAGGGATTATAAAAAGTTCAAGAAGGTCTATTAGTAATAGTAATGTAGTCAAAAATACAGTTCAAAAAACAGAACTGAACAAAATAGAAATTTCTCCCTACCCCTCTATGACTCTGGCTATGGCAACCCTCCTTCATGATATAGGAAAACCAAAAACTTATGAAAAAAAAGACCGGATTCGATTTAACGGCCACGCAGAACTAGGTGCTGAAATGGCTCTTGGAATTTGTCAACAACTGCGCTTCAGAAAAAAACAACAGGAGCTAATCACAGAATTAATCAGAGACCACCTGAAATTTAAAGATCTTGCACAAATGCGACCTTCAACACTTAGACGATTTTTAGGACAGGAAGGGTTCTCTGAACATCTTGAACTACACCGACTAGATTGTTTAGGCAGTCATGGTAATCTTGACAACTGGAAACTAGCAAATCACAGCCTTAGCAACCTACAACCAGAAGAAATTCATCCACCAGCCCTTTTAACTGGAAAGGATCTAATTGAAATGGGTTATCTGCCAGGACCTGTATTTAAAGAAATTCTTAATTCCCTCAAGGATGCACAGTTTGAAAATGAATTAAAAACTTCCCAACAAGCTAAACAGTGGGTTTTGAATCAATTTGATTTAAGTTAACGTTAGGTCAAATAATAAATTTAGAAAACTAGACAAAAAGCTATGCCCGAATTACCTGAAGTTGAAACGATTCGCCGTGGTCTGGAAAATAAGATAGTTGGAAAAACCATTGAAAAAATAAAAATTCGATGTAAACGCATTGTACTATTACCAGCTCCAAGACAATGGCCTTTCGCCCTCAGGAATCAAGATATCAAAGATATATCTCGAAGAGGAAAATTCTTACTATTGAGTACCAATGATTATCAACTCCTAGTTCACTTAGGTATGACAGGACAACTAACCTATTGGGACAAGAATAAACATAATGACAAGAGTTTTTTTATAGACCCTCTCACTGGTTTACAAAAAGCACAACAACATGCAGTGGACAAACACACGCACATCAGTTTGTACTTTTCTGATGGAAATGCCTTGCATTACCGAGATATTCGTCAATTTGGAAAATGGCGCCTTTATTTAATTGACGATTTTAAACATGCCAAGGAGTACTGGAATCTCGGTATGGAACCTTTAACCTCTCAATATCGTTGGGCCTATTTTTGTGACAAGTTGGAAAAGAGAAATACAAGAATTAAAAGCCTTTTACTTAACCAACAATTCGTAGCAGGGCTTGGTAATATTTATGCAGACGAAGCTCTCTTCGAGGCAGGGCTACAGCCAGTGAGGAGGACAACTTCTTTGTCTAAAATAGAAAAGACCAGACTTTTTGGAGCAATTCCAAAAGTTTTAAAACG
>CAYWYX010000041.1:16418-18463 GCA_964462735.1 uncultured Acidobacteriota bacterium
TGTCTAAAATAGAAAAGACCAGACTTTTTGGAGCAATTCCAAAAGTTTTAAAACGAGGACTAAAATATGGTGGAACAAGTTTCCAGAACTACCTTAACGTCGACGGCGAAACTGGAAATAACCAAGAACATCTCAGAGTTTACGGTCGTTCTGGAAAGACCTGTTGGAAATGCCAAGAACAGATTGTACGAATCCTCGTATGTCAAAGAAGTAGCCATTTCTGTCCTCACTGTCAACGGTAAAAACTATAATTTAATGGGTAGAGTTAAATATTTTAACGCCTTGTAGTGATGTATTTCTTAAGATATCTCAGTTGATATTTATTGTTACTTACCTCAATGCGAATTTTTCTTGAGTTCCTAGATTGTTTGGGATGTGAAGAACAGTATTCTAATAAGAACTTATTCTTGAGTTCAAAAGTCAATTGATTCAGTGCTACAGAAGCTTCTTCCGCCGATTCAAAAAAAATAGACCTACCTCCAGAACGATCAGCATATACTTTCAGAGCTGAACCTCTAATATTAAGAACCTTGAGTTTGCTACCAAAATTACCTGCCCCTTTGAATCCTAATGCATAGATGGGATGACCGTGCTGTGCAATATGGTCTAGGGTAGATGGACCTGCGATGTCCCTCCCTCCTGAAATAAAAAGAATCGCTCGAGTTTCATTTCTTGCCTCTCTCAACTTAATGAGAGCTAAATCAAGAGCTTGCCCCATCTGGGGTCGCCCTCCAGTTGAAAGGTTTTCAATAGGGTCGTCCAAATAGTCTTCAGGTGCTATAAAATCGAGTAATTCCTCAGTTTCATCATTAAAAGAACTGATAAATATTTCATCCGGACTTTCAAGATTAGCAACAAGATCCTTTAGCAAACTCAAAGCTAAACGAATTTTTTCTCCTTGCA
Organism: uncultured Acidobacteriota bacterium; assembly: GCA_964462735.1. Lineage (GTDB taxonomy): Bacteria > Acidobacteriota > Terriglobia > Versatilivoradales > Versatilivoraceae > JAKUNG01. The sequence goes on from CAYWYX010000041.1 coordinate 17,322, forward strand.
TATCCCTACTAATATCTAATAACACACCAAGTGAAATTGGCTCATTGCTTATAAAATCAACGTGAGACAATTTCTGTGGGCGTTTCTTTTCCACTACTTTAAAGTCTGTAGCCTTAAGATCTTGAATAAAGTTATCACTTTGATCACTAACTGATACATATAATCTCATTGGACTAGCACAATCACTAGCCTTTACCATAACCGTATAACTCAGAATAACAGCTACCAGAACCCCAATGGAGAACAGTAACGATTTTTGATGGAAATAAAACCTAGATTTTATTTTATGGTTTTGTTGTACGCTTAGGTTGAGGAAGATTAGTACTCTTAACACTTATCCAATTATCGTGTCCTTTTAAATAAATTAAAAAAGCACATTCCCACTAATGCAACATAATCTACTTTTCAGATACAGCACATTTTGAGTAAATTATTGTCCAAAATAATAGAGGGCCAGAACTATAGAACTGACCCTCTAAATTAACCTAAATAAGAAATAATTGATGGGGAGCTATGACTCGAACCTTTTCTCAAGTTATGTAGCTAAGAAACACATCAATTTGCTCCAATCAAATTCCAAAAACCTGTAAAACCGACGGTATTTTAAAAGAATTACTTGAAGAAGATCACCGTGAATGTTGTTACTAAGAAAAATTACCTTCTTCTCCGATTTACAGCAGCCTTAAGATCTGCACCTGGAGAAAATTTGGCAACCTTCTTGGCTGAAATTTTAATGGCTTTACCTGTCTGGGGGTTCCTTCCAGTTCTAGCTTTTCGACTTCCGACAGAAAATGTTCCAAAACCAACCAAAGTGACTCGGCCTCCCTTTTTTAGTTCAGCTTGTATTGCTGCTAGTGTAGAGTTAATCGCTGTATCAGCCTGAGTCTTATTAACTTTTGCACCTTTTGCAATTTTTTCGATTAAGTCTGCTTTATTCACGTTGTCCTCTCCTTTAAATATTCAATTGGCATCAAGCGCTGGCTCAATTACACTCTGTTTAATAAAAAGTTTGAGAAATCTATGACAGAATATTGGCAAAGGAAAAATACCTTGTCAAGTTCTTAATAAAAGGACTCTAGTTGGAACGCCTCATCAAACGGGCTTTTCAGGAATTTAACAGATCTAAACAAAACTCCCAACTA
>CAYWYX010000041.1:18563-21944 GCA_964462735.1 uncultured Acidobacteriota bacterium
ATAACCACAGTCATGAAAAATATCCGCTGTACAAACTACTTTAATCTTGTCAGTTTCACCTCTCAAGGACGGTTGCTCAGAACCAAAGCTTGGATTCCCGGGTTCTACAGACCAAACTATTTTTCCTTTGAAGTACACAAGTACCTCCAGCTGTGCTCCACAGGCTTTACAAACAAAAGGAATAAACTTATCTGGTCTTTTGATCACTAGTTTAATTATGTTAATTGAAATTTGTCTAACAATTGAGTATCTGATCGATTACCAGAACTCTTGCTAAATACACTTTATTACCCTCAATCCCAATTTTTATTATTATCTCATTTCTCTCTTTAAAATGGCACCGTGCACCCATTGGTATTTTTCGGATCTAACTTGTGATTCAAATAAATTGGCTTGACGCTGGAAGAATTCTTCTTTATCAATATCCTTGTTATGAAAGTACGCATACTGTTTTTTGCGCGTTTAAAAGAGCTTCTCCACCAAGAAACTGTTGAAGTTACTGTTCCTGAAAAATCCTCGGTCAGTGATGTATTCAAGGTTTTAACTATTCAATATCCCGAACTAGAATCGTTTAGAAAGAGTATTCTAATAGCGATTAACCAAGAATTTGCAACCTGGGAAACTTTGATTAATGAAGGTGATGAGTTAGCCTTGTTTCCCCCAGTTAGTGGTGGTCAAGACTCTTCAACACTCTATTACGACTCAGACGTTTTTGGTGATATTTATCAAATCGTGCGTAAGCCAATTCAAGTTAATAAATTAACTCAACAACTTGGACAGGAAGAAGATGGAGCCATGGTTACATTTTTAGGGGTTGTCCGTAACAATACTCGAGGACGCTCAACAATGTTTTTAAAGTATGAGGGTTATGAACCAATGGCAATTAAAAAAATCACTGAAATTGGGACCATAATCCATCGTCAATGGCAGATTGGACGCATTGGGATAGTGCATCGACTAGGAAGACTACAGATTGGTGAAGTAAGTGTAGCCATTGTTATTACCTCACCTCATCGTAAGGTGGCCTTTGAGGCATGTCAATATGCCATTGATACCTTAAAAAAAATAGTTCCTCTTTGGAAAAAAGAATTTTTTGAAGATGGAGAAATTTGGGTTGAAGGAGCTACCCACTAGAAAACATAAAAATGGCTAAAATGAAAAAGAGTAGAGAGAACTATTTTCCAAATGAACTCTATTTTTCCTAAATAAGCTTTGTCATAAGTTTTTTTTCTGCGTATAGTTTACCGTCACCCTTAAAAACAATATACTTCATACTAACATGCCATCAAATTTGAAAATTCTCAAAACCAAAAAAACCTAACGGCTCCTTCTTTTGCGGAGAGTATATTGTCAAATCAAATTAGAACTGGGAAAGTTTCTGTAGTTCACCCTCCTAATAAAGTTTCTGCAGAGGTAAGTCGTGCCTATTTGCGTCGCTGGCTTATAGAGAGAGGGAAAGAAGAAAAACTAATTCAAAAATTAGAAACAATTCTAGACAAAACTCGAATTAACTCTCGGTATATTTTACTTTCACCCGAACAAGTTCTTCAAACTAGAGACTTCCACACCACTAACCGACAATATATAGAAGCTTCTATAGAATTAGGAACAGAAGCGGTAAGGAATACACTAGAAATGAATGGTGTCGCTCCAGCCGATGTCGACATGTTTATTAGTGTTTCCTGCACTGGATTCTCTATTCCTGGAGTAGATGCCTATATCATGAACACATTAGGAATGAATGCTTCCCGGATGATTTTGACGGAACATGGTTGTGCAGGAGGAGCTGTTGGTTTGATCCGAGCATGGGAATATTGCCGTGCCTATCCAGATAGAACGGTTGTGTTATTAGCTCACGAATTTTGTTCACAGACATTTTTATTGAATGATTTAAGTATGACCAATATCGTTTCATCGACACTTTTTGGTGATGGAGTTGCAGCAACGGTAATTTCTGGAAAGCTTAAAACTTCTGATCCACTTCCAGCAATGCAAAATTGCACAACAAAATTTTTCCCAGAAACACTTAATTACATGGGGTTTGAACTTGAAAATGAAGGCCTTAGGATTATTCTGTCACCAGAAATTCCAGCGTTTATCAAAAATAAAATCCGACCTACTTTGACTGGCTTTCTTGAAAAAAGCCAACTTTCTCCTCAGACTCTTAAGCATTTTATTCTTCATCCTGGAAGTATACGAATCGTAGAAATTATTGCCAAACAAATGGGCCTTAGTACTAAAAATATCGACCCTACTTTAAAGGTATTGTTTAATAAAGGTAATATGAGCAGTGTCACCGTTTTAGCAGTGATGCAAGAAATCCAGAAAAATTCATCTCCCCAAGAAAACGATTGGGGGCTATTGGCTGCTTTTGGTCCAGGTTTTGTTGCTGAGATGGCAGTTTTTAAGTGGACTACCAACTAGTAAGGAATTGGTCTATTAATTAGCACTAATTATTACTTATTTAACCTCTCGTAGCACCAATCCAATTATCGTTTTAAAACGTGATTAACATGATTAGGCTGGTATCATGGTTCTCTTCTATTTAGAGTTGGAAGATTGCCATATGATCAATTGTTTTTTTCCAATTAAACTTAATGTTTCTAAACATCCCAGATACTTCAATCAAATCTTGTGAGTTTTCTCTAATGGAGTTGAAATGTTCACTACAGTAAAAGTAGCAGCTGTTTCACTTTTTCCAAAACCATGGGATAAGGTGGAAAATTCAGAAAAAATGGAAAAACTCTCTGCTGTCTTTTTACCTCCTATTACGTCTTTTTTCCTTTTAGGAGTTATTTCAAAAAGAACCAATACTAACGGTGCAGTTATCGGAGGAATAGCGGGTGTCAGCTTTGCAATTTTATTCAATGGGATTCCTGGACTTATTGAACCGACCATACATGGAATCAATTGGATGTGGGTTGCATCATTAGCTACTGCAATTAACGTTGGGATTGGTTATGTAGCAAGCTTTGTTTTTCCACCCCCATTGGAAGAAGTATTTAATAAAATATATCAATCATAAAATTGCTGTAGTTTGGACCTGAAAATAAAAGCTTCCCTATGCTAATTAACTTCTTATCATTTTCTTTCTAGCATTGTCTATATCCTATATCTTAGAATACTTCACCTATTTCAAGCAGAAGGTAAATAGACTGTTTTTATCAATATTAACCTATACTTTATGCAGAACCTTCTGGTGTAGACTGAAAATATGGTTTAAAAATCTACCAAGTCTGTAACAAGAACGGAGAACTAGCCATGAAAACTTTGGAACCAAACCGCCGCCAGTTTTTAACAACGGGAGCAATTGGGCTGACAAGTACCCTGGCCATGGTCCAGCCCTGGAAAGCTGTCATGGCTGCCAAGAAAACCTCTGAC
>CAYWYX010000042.1:0-4250 GCA_964462735.1 uncultured Acidobacteriota bacterium
TTAGGAATCTTACGTTTTTATTCTGGTTCTAGAATTGTAGTTTCGCTAAAGATTGCTGCCGTTATGTTGCTGCTCTTGGATTATTATGTTTTCCTTAGTCCACACTTCAAACTGAAGACGGATTTTGACCGAGTCCAGAACTTTGAACCCTGGCAATACTATCGTCAAGACGATGTACTTAAATTTCTTCAGTCTAAAGAGGAAACGTTCCGAGTTGATTTTCAAGATATGAATTATCCTAGGAATATTGGTCAGGTAGCTAAACTGGAAACAATCAATAGTTATGGTGCAACTCGGCTTAGTCGACTTGTTGACTTCTTTAACGGAGCTGTTGGAAGTTTGGAATTACTTAATGTCCGCTACATTGTTTCCAGTAAAGAACTCAACCTGCCTAAGATATTTGAAGGACAAAAATCTACAGTTTATCAGAATCCCTCAGTTTTGCCCCGGGTTTGGTGTGTTTCTAAGGTAAGTTCTGAAATCAATATTGATCAGGTGTTTCGTAGAATGCGGGAGACCTCGTTTGATCCCTTAAAAGAGGCCGTCATTGAAGATGGGATGCCTTTTAGACCACTATCTTTAATTGAAGCTACTAAGGATGGTTATTTGACTGAATCAAACGCTTCTGATCATCTTTTGCTTGAACAATACACCCCCAATCGGTTTTTAGTCAGTAGAAAAGGGAAGCATCCGGTGTTACTCGTGGTAAGTCAGAATTGGTATCCGGGGTGGACGGTCATTGTTAATGGAACTTCTCGTCCTATCAGTCGAGTTTATGGCACATTGATGGGAGTCACTCTCGACTCGGGAACTTCTCAGGTTGAATTTAACTATTGGCCTACTCATTTTTATTGGAGTTTGATTTCGTCAGGACTAGCAGGAGTGATTCTGATTGTTGCTGCCTTGTTAATCTACAGGAGAAAGACTATTAAGAATAAGGAAACACTATGCGCGTGACCGTTATTGGAACAGGATATGTTGGGCTAGTTGTCGGAGTGGGTTTGGCAGATTTTGGGTTGAATGTAACTTGTGTTGACTGCGACCAGCAAAGAATTACTGCTCTCCAACGTAGTGAAATGCCAATTTATGAAATTGGTTTAGAAGAGATTTTAAAACGTTGTGTCAAAAATCATCGCTTAAATTTTTCAACTGATCTCAAAACAGCTATTCAACAAGCACCAGTAATCATTGTTGCAGTAGGTACTCCCGAAGGTCCCAATGGTAAACCTGACCTTAGTCAAATTGAAACAGTTGCTCAGTCTTTATCAAGCTATATTCAGGAATATAAAGTGATTGTAGTAAAAAGTACTGTTCCGTTAGGAACAACTCGTCGGTTAAGTAACCTAATCAAAAAACAACAAAGGCGAAAAGTAAAATTCGACATCGTATACAATCCAGAATTTTTACGAGAAGGGACAGCTATTGAGGATTTCATGCGGCCCAATAGAGTTGTTATTGGATCTAATAGCGAGGAAGCCACTAGAGTTGTTAAAGAAATTTACCGACCACTCTATATTATTGAGACTCCTTTTATTGTGACAACTCCCGAATCAGCAGAAATGATTAAATATGCCTCCAATACTTTTTTGGCCACGAAGATTACCTTCATTAATGAAATTGCTAACCTGTGTGAAAAAATAGGTGCAGATGTTCACCATGTAGCTTATGCCCTTGGTCTAGATAAACGCATTGGTTCGATGTTTCTACATCCTGGTCCTGGGTTTGGAGGTTCATGTTTTCCAAAAGATGTCAGAGCACTTGTAGAAGCCGGCAAAGAGTTAAATTCACCTCAAAGATTAGCTGAAATAGTACTACAGATAAATCAAGCTCAGAGTGAAATAGTTGTTGCCAAAATTGATCGAGCATTACAAGGATTGGATCAAAAAAGGATCGGTGTACTGGGCTTATCCTTTAAACCAAATACTGATGACGTTAGGGAGTCACCCTCTTTGGCAATCTGCAAAAAGCTAGTTGAAAATCATGCAATCATCCAAGCCTATGATCCGGTTGCAGTTCCCAATAGTCGTAAGGTGCTAAGCGGAGAAGGAGTGATTTTTTGTGAAAATGCTTATGATGCCGTTACTAAAGTGGATGGATTAGTTGTTGCAACTGAGTGGAATGAATTTCGTAACATAGATCTAATAAAAGTTAAATCACTAATGAAAAATCCAGTTGTGATTGATACTCGAAATATTTTTGAACCACAAAAGATGAAGAAAATTGGTTTTCAATACTTTGGCCAAGGTCGTTGAGCAATCAACAATTTTGTTGAAAACAAAAACCAACTGAATAGGGTTTCTTGTTTATTGAAATGGCCTGTGGAGGAAAGAGCAGTATAGGAGTATTCCTCGATGAATATTCGAGTCAAGGATAGTCAACTTCGAATTGCTGTAGTTGGTGGCGGCATTGTCGGCACATGTTGTGCTCTATGCCTTCAACTAGATGGAAATAACGTTACTATTATAGATCAGAATAGTCCTGGTACTGGTTGTAGTAGTGGAAATGCCGGACAAATTGTCACAAGTTATTGTGTCCCTGTGGGTTTACCTGGGATCATCAAACAGGTACCAAGAATGTTAATGGATCCTTTGGGGCCTTTAACTATACGGTGGCAATATTTACCATACCTAATGCCTTGGCTACTGCGCTTTGTTCAGTCTAGTTCTGTTGAGCGTGTTGAGAGAATTGCTGATGCCCTGTACGAACTGAATAAAGATGCGGTTAAGACATTTGATCCATTGATTAAATTAGCTGGGGCTGAGCATTTGTTAGTGGCTAAAGGTAGATTGGATGTGTACCAATCAGGACATGAGTTTGATAAGGCACAATACAAGTTCAACCTGCTTCGTAATCGTGGTGTTAGAGTTGAATTACTCAATTCAAAACAAATTACTGAATTAGAACCAGAGTTGAACGAAAAATGTCAGTATGGTGCATTCTGCCCAGATGTGGTTCACACGACAGACCCCTTGCAATTAACCCAGTTATTAGCAAAGGCTTTTCAGGAGAATGGGGGATCAATACTACGTGAGAAAGTTAACGACTTTCAATTAAAATCAACAGGTGTTCCGTCAATTAAGACTGATATTGACTATCATACCGTCGATAAAATAGTTATTGCAGCAGGTGCATTTTCTCGCCCTTTTGCAGCAAAGCTTGGTAACAAAGTTCCCCTCGATACTGAGCGAGGTTATCATGTGATGTTACCGCGCCCTGGGATCCATTTAAATCGGACGATTGTGCATGGAGACCGCTACTTCGGTCTGACTCCAATGCAAGGTGGACTTCGCTTGGCAGGTACGGTAGAACTTGCCAGTGTCAATGCACCACCCAACTATGCTCGGGCAGACAATTTATTGAACGCCGCTAAAGGAGTTCTGCCATCTCTTAGTGACAAAGGGGCAATCCAATGGATGGGTTGTCGTCCTTCAATGCCTGATTCATTGCCAGTGATTGGTCAGTCATCTGTTCATGAATCAGTGTTTTTTGCTTTTGGACATGGTCATCTTGGACTTACTGGAGCTGCTACAACTGGAAAAATCATTGCTGATTTGATTGCTGAACGTCCTCCCCACATAAATATTAATCCTTTTAAAATTGATCGATTTTAGTTTTGATTTGATGAGACGATTTCCAGATTAATTTGGGGAAATGGTGTGTTACGAGGGACCTAGTATTGAAGAGGTTTCTCTTTATAGTGTCGGTGAAGCTGATATTCAATTCTACAGTCAACCCGATCAATCGAGAATTCCTGGGCGATATTTGGATCTCTTTTGAGAAGGGTAATTGTTAAATAGTTATGGCCATGCTTCGGGTAGTTGTTTCTATTCAAGTAATAGTCATAGGCATAGCCATAAGGTGTAATGGAATGAGAACTGGAGGCTTGGTCGACCAACCGATAAGTCATATCTACTTTTTTAAGAATAAAATCAGGAAGAAGTTGCCTGTTCAGTTTAACTTGAACCTTGTCATAGTTAATAATAATTCCACCAAAACGTATTCTAAGAATAACAGCTTTGATTCTGTTCAGCCCATTCCAGTAGTTCAAATCATCAGAAACACGAAAAGAAATTTCTGCTGATTCATTTTCTAACAATACTTTTGGAAGCTGATATGATCTTCCAGGTAACCATGTAAGTCCAGTTACATCTTGAACCTCTGATCGAACGAGATAGTGCTTCTTAGCAGTTGCTAATAGTTGGGGATCTCCAAGAAGTCGAACCGTTTCATACTCCTGTGGAGTCCATGGC
>CAYWYX010000042.1:4350-21609 GCA_964462735.1 uncultured Acidobacteriota bacterium
TAGTTGGGGATCTCCAAGAAGTCGAACCGTTTCATACTCCTGTGGAGTCCATGGCCAACCATTAGGGGTCCAGAGGTGATCTGCTATGGCAATACCATCAACTCCTTGATCATAGGCATTTGCTGCCCCAGCCCAAATAGCAGCTTGAGGAGCACTGCGGTGGAATTGTCTATATAAATTTGTGTGTAGAGAATAAAAAACACTACAGTTTGTTTTGCGAGTAATGTTGACTATGTCTGTCAGATCTACATCCTGATCTATTCCATCATCTTCAGTAAAACTACTCTCACAGAATAGGCCGTCAACTAAATTTTCTGAGACCCAGGTTTGGATCTCATATCCAGCCAATTCCCAGGCTTTTGAATGAGCGGGGATACGTGCATAAATTTGCTTACGTCTACCCTGAAGTTTTTCTGATTTTGCTGCTATTTGACGGAGATCACGGATCCATTGAGTCATAAGGGGAGCGAGTTGGTGAACCTGGTCAAATCGACAATAAGGTATTTCTGATGTTAAATTTAATTCAATGCCGTCAGTTTCATATTTGGAAAGCATTTCCTGAAAAATTAAGAATCTCTCTCTTCTGACCTCAGGATATAAAAAACTAAAACGAGTTTTTATAACTGTATTTGCTCTGGGATCTGGATCAAAGCCAACTTGAAATTCTGGATTGTCGAGAGCAAAAGCAGACCAACGGCCAAGTCCTTCATGTTGTTTTCTAGTCCCTCCATGAATACTTACCCAGCCACTAGCAATAAAGAGCAGGTCTTTATCATGACAGCTTTTACACAAAACGTCTAAGGGATCATAACCATCAATAATGAGCTGGGTTAATGCGCGAGCCGTTCTGGACCAGACATAATGGTCCCACTTTTTAGTGACAGCGCCCCACCTTTGAGCAACTTTGCTATTGTAAAGAACAGTTCCTCCTTCTCCAGCTGAAAAATGGACAATTGCATCAATTCCACTATTTGAAACTTCATTAGCAATAATGCCATGGTCAGTTTTTGTTATAGGAGGTTCAAAGCAGTCCAATCCTGCTGCGTGCCTGCCATCGCTAAACAAGATGACACGGGGTTTTCCCTGCTGCTGTTTGTAGGGCATGATTGACTCGATAAGCAAATTTTCTTACTAAACGGTATCTTCTATTAAACCATTTTATTATTAAATTAATGAAAATCTCTAAACGGCCGTCTGAGTTTGTATATTTTTCTTGCTGATGTAATTGACAAGAAGGAGGTTAAATTTTGAATGGTCTATGTGCTAGATCTGCAAAGACTTTTAAAAACTAAGCTAAAGTTCTGTATGAAAGTCATGTGAGGATCTTTTGAGCCACTTTACCAGCGACATCGGTTAGTCTAAAATCTCGTGCTCCATAAGTATAGGTTAACTGTTCGTGGTCAAGTCCAAGAAGGTGAAGTACTGTGGCGTGAAAATCATGAATGTGCATTCGGTCTTTGACTGCATGGTAGCCAAATTCATCGGTAGCTCCATAAATAAAGCCTGCCTTAACGCCACCACCAGCCATCCAAATAGAATATCCGTAAGGGTTATGATCCCTTCCATCTCCATTTTGAGAAACGGGGGTACGACCAAATTCACCAGCCCAAATCACAAGGGTGTCTTTAAGTAATCCTCTGGCTTTTAAATCTTTGAGTAAACCTGCAATAGGCTTATCCACTTGCATGGCATTTTCGGTGTGTTTAGCAAACAGTTCTCCGTGTTGATCCCAGCCTACTCCACCTGGCATATAGGTATGGGTACATTGGATATAACGAACACCCCGTTCAGCCAGTCTCCTAGCAAGGAGGCATTGCCAACCAAAGTCACTGGTAATTGGATTGTCCAAACCATAAAGCTTTTTAGTTAGTGTAGACTCTTTATCGACTTCAAAGGCCTCTGGTGCTTCTGATTGCATTCGAAAGGCTAGCTCAAAAGCTTGAATCCGGGCTTCCAATTCTGGATCATATTTTCGTAAGGAACGATGTCTTTCATTTATGTTTTGCAGCATTTCGAGTTCATATCGTGCTAGTTCTGGAGAAAGGTTTTTGTTAGTAAGATACTTGATAGGTTCATTTTTGACATCTTTAACATAGAGACCTCCGTGCCCAATAGCCGTTCCCTGGTAGGAACTCGGAAGGAAAGCTGAACCCCAGTTTTTAGCGCCACCATGTGATAATGCTGGCTTGATTGTTACAAAGCCTGGTAAATTCTGGTTTTCTGTTCCGAGACCATATACTACCCATGAACCCATACTGGGTCGGGTAAAAGTACTGGTTCCGGTAAATGTCTGTAACATAGCAGCCCCATGGTCAACGCCTTCCCCTACCATAGAACGGATCACACAAAGATCATCAACACATTCTCGAGTGTAAGGAAATAGGTCACTCATTGGAATACCACTTTGGCCACTTTGCTTAAATTTCCAGGGAGATCTCATTAAAGGACCCGCGGGATTTTCATCATCAAAGGCTAAAGGACGTTCTATTGGAAGAGATTTTCCATCATCTTGATGGAGGCGTTCTTTAGGATCTAAAATATCAATACTAGAGGGTCCACCATGCATAAAAAGAAAAATAACCCGTTTTGCTTTAGATTCGAAGTGACCTGTCCGTGAATTTACACCACCACCAGAAAAACTGGCTTGGAGATTAGATTTTTCACTGAGAAGACCTGTTAATCCTAAGTAACCAAAACCGCAGCTGGCAGCACGGAGAATGGCTCTGCGAGAGATCTGCCTAGATTTGTATATAGGTGTATTTAGTAAATCCATAGACTTTGGGTGCCCTTAGGTAAGCCTTCTATGGCTAGGCAACTACCCTTTTATCATCTTTGAAGTTCAATCAACATAAATAAATTCATTAGAAGAGAACAGTATATGGCAATAGCTTTGCCAGCTATTAAGACCATCTTCAGTTTTATTTGTTTTTTGCTGAAATTTTTCAATATAACTTAGAGCAGTATCCTCTTCTTTAACACTAGGCAACCTGTTGAGTATCCGAAGATAGGTATATTGTACTTTTTCTCGATTACTTGATAGAGAGGACTTAAATAACATCTTAGCTAAATTACGTGATCTTTCTTCAACGAATTTACTATTCATCATGAACAGAGCTTGTGGTGGCACATTAGTTTGAAGGCGTTTACCTGAGGAATTGGTAGCATCCCCAAAATCAAACAATCTAAGAAAAGGGGGTAAATTAGCCCGCCTTAAAGGTAGATATACTGTTCGAAACAAAAAGCTTTCAGGATCCAGACTTAGTCGGTCAGCACTATTTTCTGGTTGAAATCCGGTGCCCTCTTGAAGAATGATTCCCATTTTTGGATCAAGAGTGTCATCTACAGCAAGCATCCCATCACGTATTTCTTCAGCATCCAGTCGCCGTCGAGGGAAATGAGACCAAAGTTCATTATTAGGATCAATTGAAATCATTGACTTTGATCGGAAACTAGCTTGTTGATAAATGTTAGACTGCATAATTAAACGGTGTAGATTTTTTATAGACCATCCACCATCGGTAAACTTTCGTGCTAAGTGATCAAGTAATTTGGGATGACTTGGTCTATTCCCTGTGGTCCCAAAATTATCTGGTGTCCGGACTAATCCTTCTCCAAAGTGCCATTGCCAGACCCGATTAACTATTACACGAGCCGTTAAAGGGTGGTAGGGTTGAGTCAACCATTTTGCTAATTGCAAACGACCACTACCTTTTTCAATTACAAAATCTTTGCATTTGTCATCAAAAACCACAGGGAATTTTTTTCGAACAGGTTCCCCTAAAATATTGGGATTGCCTCGACGAAATATTTGTTGGTCAACAATAATACCTTCCTCAACAGCATTAGCCATTTGAGGTTCTTTTGGGGATATTTTTTGTAAGAATTCAATTTCTCTCTTTAATCTTTTAATGATATTAACTGTTTTTGGTGAGAATAGTTCGTGATCAGAATCACTAATCAAAAAAGGAGCCGTTATTTTTTCGTTTTTAGGTTTGGAATTTAAGTAAACTTCATAAAAGAATCGGTCTTTACCCGGCAAGAACTTAGGAGCAGGTTCTCTGTCTTCTTTTTTAGAAATTTGTTTAATTTTCTGACGCCATTGGTTTAATCTGCTTGTCCATTCAGTAAATTGTAAGCGAAATTTTTCTTGGTAATCTCTAGCAACGAAGAAAAGATCTGTGGGTCTGGCCCTCTGCCAGTTGAGAAGATGAGGTCGAAAGGTTTGATTAGGAGCTAGATAGGAGCTCCACTTCTTTAGAAGTGCCTCATGAAGACCGTATTGTTTAGCTAAGACTTTGGAGTTTTTACCTTGTGTATATACTTGATAAGCCGCAATAAAGTAATTAACTAGTTTGGTACTCTCAACTTCAATTAACCGTTCGTTAACTTTACCCACAAGTTCCTGCAGAATTGTTTTCTTAGCAGCAATTTTATCCTGATGAGCTTGATATTCTTGGTACTCCTTAGAAGAAACCAAAGGTTTCATGAGAAGGCTGGCCACATGTGAAGCTGAATCTTTAAAGTTTCGAGTGCTAGCTAAAATTGAAATCAAGGAATAATAATCCTTAGTTAATATTGGATCAAACTTATGATCGTGACATCGAGCACACGTGATTGATAGTCCTAAAAACCCTTTAGAGATAACGTCAAGTTGTTCATCGTAAACATCATAAAGCATTTTAGTTTTATCTTGTTGTGCAATTGCTTTTGGTCCGAGAGCTAGGAATCCAGTGGCAATAATTCTCTGTTGATTAACTTTAAGTTCCGTTGATTTTGGTAGTAAATCTCCTGCGATTTGTTCAACTACAAATCTGTCAAAAGGCAGATCCTTGTTAAAAGCTTCAATCACATAATCTCGATAACGCCAAGCATAAGGATATCGGTGATCTTCATCACTGCCAGTAGAATCAGCATACCTAGCTACATCCAACCAATGCCTAGCCCAATGTTCCCCATATCTTGGTGAAGCCAACAAATTTTCTATCACCTTTTTAAAAGCTTCAGGAGAATCATCTTCGACAAATTGTTTAATTTGATCAATAGTAGGTGGCAGACCAGTTATATTGAATGTTGCTCGCCTAAGTAACGTTTCTTTTCTAGCTGAGGCTGAAGGTCTAAGTCCTTTTTCCTCCAATCTCGCCAATACAAAACGATCAATGGATGTTTTAATCCATGACTGATCCATCACTTGGGGAGGGGCTGGGTCCGAAATCGGTTGAAAAGCCCAAAGGACATCATTATCTTCATTAGGATCTTTTAATGATTCATTTTTTTTTGAAACAAGAGACTCGATTGATTTAGGCCAAGGAGTGCCCATGTGCACCCACATTTTAAGGCTATTCAAATCCTGAACGTCTAATTTCCCTGAAGGGGGCATTTTTAGATCTTCTTTATAACCAATTACTTTCAACAAAAGACTGTCTTCAGGATTATTGATTGAGACAAGAGGACCACTCTGGCCTCCCATTTTAAGCCCGGCAGCTGTTTCTAAATCTAAACCAGCAGTTTTTAACTCCTGGTTATGGCATGCGTGACAATTCTCAGTTAGGATAGGTCTAATCTTTCTTTCAAAGAAATCGATAGGATCAGAAGATTCTCCAAAAGCTAACAATGTTGTGCCGATAACAGTGATAACAGTAAAGATTAGCTGGAAGCAGAACCGGACATATTCATGTCGAGCTAGAATAGTAAAGATTAAATAAAGTTGTTTCATTTGGTAGATTTTCAATAAGCTCTATTTCAACAAATGATTTAAAATAAATTATATCGCTGATATGAATTTACTGAAAGAGTTTAACATTAATTTTTTAAATAAGCCTGTAAGACAGCGGTTTTAAAAGCTGTCTCTGTTAATCTTAGTCAAATTGACTCCTATGTAACTCAGTAACACTTAAGATGTATACTGACCTTTAAAGTCCAAAAAAGGCCGGCAGAAACTAGAAGAGTAGTAAAAAATAATGAGATGTAGAATTCTCGGACAACTTATAAAACTAGATGATTGAAAACATTAAAAAAAGTTTATGAATATTGTAGATCCAAAAATTTTAAAGGTTTGGAAAGATCTCCTAGATGAGGGCAAGCCACTTCCCAAGTGGTTTATAGCAACTCAAATTGTTGGCAATGTGTCTGATGTCTCTCCGTCAATGTACAACGAAGGCGTATGTATTTGGTTTACAGGTCTCAGTGGATCCGGTAAGTCAACAACTACTGAGGTCTTAGCAGACCTTTTGCAAGAATACGGTCAACGATCAACAGTGTTGGATGGAGATATTGTTCGAGAAAATCTTTCTAGAGGCTTAGGATTTAGCAAGCATGATCGAGATGTCAACATTAGGCGAATTGGCTTTGTGGCCTCAGAAATTGTTCATCATGGGGGTCTGGTAATTTGTGCTACAGTCAGTCCATATAAGTCTACGCGCAATGATGTACGTAACGTAATAGGACACCATCATTTTATCGAAGTATTTGTTGATACTCCCTTAGAAGTTTGTGAGAAAAGGGATTCTAAAGGACTTTATGCTAGGGCACGTCGAGGAGAAATCAGAGGCTTTACTGGTATAGATGATCCCTATGAGTCCCCGGAAAGTCCAGAAATTAGATTAGAAACTATTTCTTGTAGTCCAGAAGAAAATGCCCGTTTAATTGTTCGTTATCTGAGTAAAAGACACTTTATTTCTGTCCCAGAGGATACTTCCATTAGTTAGGCTATTAGTGCGCAGTTAGAAATAAGATTCAATTGTCTTAAGAAGTTATTGAAAATTAGTTTGCACAAGTAAATCGACAATACGATTTTTTTTAGGCCCATTAATTCCTGCAATTAATGAAAAGGAGTGTTATGCCTTATAAGCCATACGATCTTAAGAACAAAAAACATGTATTTATCGATTGGAGCCTGATCGAACCAGGGTATGGTTTGTCGTTTGGTGGAGAACAATCAGAAAGTTGGGAGATACCCTCCGGTGTTTCCTTAAAGTCGCATTTTCCAAGATTGGACAGGGTTCCCTTAATTTCACCAGATAAGCCTTGGGAACTTGGAAATGCCAAATCTGGAATGGGTGTGTACAGCACTCTTTTTGAGGATGATGGTCGCTATCGTCTTTATTATGACAGTGGAGATGAAAGTGGAGTGCTGGAAGCTAAAGAAGAATTAGGAACCCAGAGAACACTTGCCTATGCAGAATCGACTGACGGTATTCATTGGGTCAAACCCAATTTAGGCATTGTTTCTTTTAATGGGTCCCGAGACAACAATATAATTTATGGTTTAGATGCTTCACCAGGTCGGGATGCGCATGGATCAAGTGTCTTTAAAGATCCAAGTGCGCCGCCAGAAGCAAAGTATAAGATGGTTCATCAAGGTGCCTATCAAGGCCGGTTTGCTGTTTTGGGAGCAATCTCTTCTGATGGGTTGCACTGGAAGATGATTGAAAAACCATTAATTACTACCTATCTCAATGATGTCCAAACAGGGGTTTGTTTTAATCCAGAAAAGAATCGTTATGTTGGTTATTTTCGAGGATGGACTCATCATGAACATTTAGCTTCTCATGGGCGTCGAACCATTACCTATGCAGAAACTGATTGTTTTGAGAGTTGGCCTGTTCCTCGAACATTAGTTGAAACAGACATGCTTGATGGACCTGACACGGATATTTATACAAATTCCTATGTTCGCTGGCCAAATGCTGACGCCCATTTGATGTTTCCCGCTTTTTATATTCGTAATGGTGATTATACTGAGGTACACATGATGACCAGCCGAGACGGTTTAAAATGGCAACGTCCATTAAGACAGCCAGTGATACCAGGCGGAGAACCAGGTACAAACTCTCAAGGGGGAGTTTATGCAGGTTGTGGTCTTGCCAGTTTAAACAAAGGAGAGGTTTCGTTAACCTATGCGCCTAGACGATCTTCACATAACCAAGTGTTTTACGACAATTCAAATCCAGAAGATGGAATCCTAACAGCTACGTGGAGACAGGACGGTTTCGTATCGCTTGAAGCAGAGTCACTGGGACAATGTTCGACGGTAATTTCAACTTTTTCAGGAAATCATCTGGAACTTAATTGTTGGACACGTTATGGAGGTGAAATTTTTGTGGAGTTAGCCGATGCTGCAAATGATACTCGGTTTACTCCTTCTCCAGCTATACCTGGTTATTCATTTGATGATTGTGATCCTATCTCGGGTGATTGCATTAACCAAACTGTGACTTGGCAGAAGCAGCCTGATCTTTCTGCTTGGGCTAATAAGCCAATCAGGATACGTTTTCGGATGCGTCGAGCAAGGATCTACAGTTTACAGTTTGTGTGAGTGTGTGACTGATCAAAGGTTTAAACTATCCTTAACCAACAATAATTAGGACGGTAAGCGTTTTTTAAGAGACCTATCTATCGAGACACTTAACCTGAATGTGATAAAATGGAGAAACAACAAAACAAAGATTAATTTTGTTGGCCCATACACTAATTGGTAAAAAAACATGATGAGAAAAAGGAAATTAGGAAGAGGGGTAGCTTTGGTTGGTGCTGGCATGTCGAAATTCGATATGTTTAAGGACCGGGATTCAAAGGATCTTTTTTTAGAAGCTTTCCGAACTATGTTGGCCTCTGTGGATAAGGGGTGTAACCCACAGGAAATTGATGCACTCTATGTAGGAAATTTTACCAATGATTTTTTTGTCCACCAGTCACACTGGGGTGCCATCTTATCAGATGCTCTAAGCTTTGTGCCTCGGCCAGCGACTCGAACCGAAGGAGCCTGTGCTTCTAGTGCTTTAGCTTTTCGAGAAGGAGTTTTTGCCATAGCCTCTGGTTTTTATGATGTGGTGCTGGTGGGTGGAGTTGAGGATATGTCCAAGGGTTCAACTGAAGAAGTGGCTGAGGGTTTGTCCTTAGCTGCGATTCCCTATGAAAGTCAAGTAGGTTTCACGTTTCCAGGAGTTTTTGGAACTATTGCTACCGCCTACTTTGAGAAGTATGGAGCTTCACGTGATCACTTGATGAATGTAACGATTAAAAGTCATGAAAATGCTGCCCGAAATCCTAAAGCACAACTCAACGCTTCAATGGAAGATGTAATGGCTGCTAAAATTAAGCGCGCTGAAAGTAAGGGAAGACCTACTCCAGCTTGGGTCGATGCTAAGGCTTTTCTCAGTGATCCTAGAGCTAACCCTACGGTAGCTTGGCCTATTCATGTTTTTGATTGTTGCCCAATTAGTGATGGTGCAAGTTGCCTGTTATTGGTTGGTGAAGATATTGCTAAAAATTTTACCGATGATCCACTTTACGTTGCGGGTATGGGACAAGGCAGTGGGCGTGGTCTTCATGCTGCACAAGATCTAACATCGTTTGAGGCTACTCGATATGCTGCGCATGAAGCCTATGAGATGTCCGGCTTAGGACCCAAAGACATTCAGTTTGCAGAAGTACATGACTGTTTTTCAATTGCAGAATTACTCCATATTGAAGATCTTGGATTTTTTAAAGCAGGGGAAGGGTATAAAGCTGTGGAAGAAGGCCAGACTCGGCTGGAAGGTTCTACACCAATCAATACCTCTGGTGGCCTAAAGTGTAAAGGACACCCCGTAGGAGCAACTGGAGCAGCTCAACTAGTTGAAGTTTGGACTCAACTTCGGCAACAGGCTGGACAAAGGCAAGTTGCAGGTGATTTGAAATTTGGGGCTGCCCATAATCTTGGGGGTACCGGTGGAACCTCAACCTTTACAATCTTAGAAAGGCGGTAGTCAATTGGAGCAAAGACCTTTCAGTGACCATTCATTTAACCAATTTCTAGACGAACATCAATTGATGGGCTCAAGGTGCACAGATTGTCAGTCTATTTTTGTTCCTCCTAGACCCCTTTGTTCTAAATGTAATTCATTCAACATGGAATGGAAGGCTATGGAGGGTGTTGGAAGATTAGTAGCCTTTACCAGTATTTCTATTGGTCCACCATCCATGGTGCAACAAGGTTACGGTCGGGATAATCCCTACTGTACAGGAGTTGTGGAACTAAAGGAAAAGGCAAGAGTTGTTGCAAGGCTTAAAGGTGTTGATTCTCTTAATCCAGACACTATTAAAGTTGGACTTCCTGTAAAGGTTGAATTTTTGAAGGAGGGTAGCGACAGTAATGCCCATACGATTTTGGGATTCAGACCAATAGAATGCTGATTGAGCTCAGAGTAAGACTGTTCGAAGAAGGTTGAGTCCTTATTTTGTTTGAAATGGCTTTAACTTAGTATATGATGATCATTGTTGAGCTGGATCTTTTTTCTAAACTGTATCTAAGTCTCTAGGGAGTAAATATGAAAAAAATACTATTTTTTCTGGTTATGATAGCTCTTATCGCAGGAGGGTCAGTTTCCGCAGGTGAATCTTTTACAGGACATATCTCTGATTCTAAATGTGGTGCTGGTCATGCAGATGCTTCTGCAAAGTCGATTAGTTGTGTCAAGGGTTGTGTTGGTAGTGGCGCAAGTGCAGTATTTATAACCGAAGACAAGACAGTTGTTAAGATTGCTAATCAGGATAAAGTTAAGGGACATCTTGGCCATCAAGTAAAAGTAACAGGCACTCTTAAAGATGGGACTTTAACCATCAAAAGTCTGCAACATCTTGCCCCGTAGGGACTAGATATAGTTTTATCGTCAGTTTTTTTACAGTGATGGAGGGGGTGTTTTAGTTCCCCTCCATTTCTCAAGCCCCTGCCATTTCAAAAAGCAGTTCCTCTTGTGGAGTTTTGAATAGTACAACTTCTCAACCCCTTTGTTTGCTGTGAAAACTTATTTTATCTTTAATCCTATGGCCAAACGGTTTTATGATTAAACTTCTTATTCTTTTTTTACTGCTTCCAGCGGTGGAATTAATTGTCCTGATCGAGATAGGTCGTGAATTTGGCATTCTATTCACCTTGGTATTGATCCTAACCACAGGAGTCCTAGGTGCTTATCTTGCTGCCAGTCAGGGTCTCCTAGTATTACGTCAAATTCAAAAAGAGATGTCAGAAGGAAGGTTCCCCGCAGTTACCTTACTTGATGGAGCTATAGTTTTATTGGCTGGACTTGTGTTGTTGACCCCTGGAATTGTTACTGATGCCATTGGATTTTTTTGCTTGATTCCAACTTGTCGTCAGATAATTAGAAAGTTTTTATTTAATCGGTTGTACAAAGCTTTTAAAAAAAATGAAATTCCAATCTGATGTAATCTGTAAATTGAGCTAACCATAGAAAACAGTGGTACAGTTAGATAGGTTTTATCCCTGAAGAATTTGTTGCTTAGTTTCTTTAAACCAACTGTCATAGTATTTAATACTCACTTTAGATGATTCCTAATAACAATATAATGATTTCAAAGACTTCATCTGATGAACTTGTCCAAGATAACAAAACAGGGCTAATGTGGGTTTGTAGAGATAATGGAAAATCTCTTAACTGGTATGAGGCTAAACTCTGTGCCGAGGAACTTGTGTTCGGTGGTTACAAGGATTGGCGTTTGCCATCTGTTGTAGAACTTCAAGATTTATGGGATTCGTCTAATCGAAAAATTCGAAGTCCTTTTGAGTTAACGTCACAATGGGTTTGGAGCTCAACAAGTAACGAGTCCGACTGTGCATGGTGTTTTTATTTTCCTATTGGACTGCGTTTTCAGTATCCGTTAAATGTTTCTTATAACTTACGGGCTCTATTTGTAAGAGATTTAAAAAAAGAATTTCTTCCTCTTGATAGTTGACCTAGAAAATCGGAGGTAATTTTCATATTCGATTCCAATGTTAAGTTCGGCAGTTCAGAAATAGGGAGCGAAGATTATGTTAGGTTCACAAGTAATAGCTAGAATTCTGAAATTGGAAGGAGTTGACCAAGTGTTTTGTTTCCCATTCACTCCAATTCTAGATGCGCTGGCTGTAGAAGGAATCCGTCCAATTGTTGCCCGGCAGGAACGGGTAGCTGTTAATATGGCTGATGGTTACTCCAGAGTAAGTTTTGGTAAACGTATTGGTGTTGTTAGTGTACAACAAGGTCCAGGCTCAGAAAACGCCTTTGCCGGAATTGCACAAGCAAACAGTGATTCTAGTCCTGTACTTTTTCTACCTGGTCATCCGGGGCGAGACCGGATAGGGGTTCCACCTACATTTGAGGCGCTTGAAAACTATAAGAATACGACTAAATGGGCAGATCGAATCATATCTGCTAGCAATATTCCTAATCGAATGGAACGTGCATTTTTGGCCTTAAGGACCGGATCTCCGGGTCCAGTTTTACTTGAACTTCCTATTGATGTTACAGAGGAAAAATTTTCAGGAAACCTAGACTATCATCCTGTGCAAAGTGTTAAGGCTGGAGGGGATCCTTTTGCAATTCAAGAATCAGTTAGATTATTATTGTCTGCCAAGCATCCAATAATTTGGGCAGGACAGGGTGTTTTATATGCAGAAGCTTCCAAAGAATTGACTAGCCTTGCCGAACTACTAGGAGCCCCTGTAATGACTTCCTTGCAAGGTAAAAGTGCTTTTAATGAAAGGCATTCCTTGTCATTAGGCTCTACAGGGTATAGTCAAACTGATATGGTCGGCTATTACTTAGAGCAGAGTGATGCTATTTTTGTTGTAGGCTCTAGTTTAACGAAGTCATTATTTGCACCGATGATCCCAAATGGATCACGAATGCTTATTCATGCAACTGTTGATTGGCATGACCTTTATAAGGACTATAGACCTGATGTACCTATTTTGGGAGATGCTCGGTTAATTCTTCAGCAAATGTTAGAGGAAGTCCATTTGCAACAAAGGGAAAAAGGAAAATTGTCCAACGAAAAGTTGGAAACTAATCTAAAGCATGCTCGAGAGCAATGGAAAGACCGTTGGAAATCAAACCTTGAGTCATCCCAAATTCCCATTAGTCCTTATAGGGTTATTGGAGACATTATGAAAATAGTTGATCCAGCCGCAACAATTATAACTCACGATTCTGGAACGCCCAGAGATCAGTTAGCACCCATATATGACGCTGTAAATCCCAGAGGATACTTGGGTTGGGGTAATTCCACCCAACTGGGTTTCTCTTTGGGTGCTTCAATGGGAGCTAAATTGGCAGTTCCTGAGAAATTAGTGATCAATGTAATGGGCGATGCTGCTTTTGGAATGGTGGGAATGGATGTGGAAACCGCAGTTCGAGAGAATATTCCCATTCTGACAATCATCTTAAATAATTCTGCCATGGGAGGCTATGAACAGTATATTCCTGAGGCTGTTGCTCGATACGGCACGAAATGCTTGTCAGGAAATTTTAGTGAGGTTGCAAAGGGGCTAGGAGCTTACAGTGAAAGGATTGAAGAGCCTGAGGGAATTTTGGCTGCCCTAAAACGTGGGATTGAAAAGACTCAAGAAGGTCAACCAGCAGTTCTAGAGTTTATTACTAGTGAGGAGCTGGATATTGCCACTCGAAAAAGTACAGGCCCTTGAATAAAAGTAATTAGATAACAGTGATGGTTTTCCAGAACTTTTGATCCTGCAGCACTTCAGAACATTCTAAGAATTGTTGTTGGTAAAGGTAAGAGTTTTTAACTGGAACTTTTGACAACATAGTTAATGACTGTGTAGATGACATAGATCGAGATCAGAACAATCCCGTAAGACCGTTGTAGTTTTTCCTGATTGCTATGCAGCCCGATACTCAAGATAACCAGAAGTATTAGCATTACTGGAAAAAGGATTATAAAAAAATGAGGTCCGGCCGTTAATCCCCCTTGTCCTACTACCCCCGCAGCCCCAACAACAAAAAGTACATTGAGAATGTTGGCCCCTATCACATTGCCGAGAGCCAACTCACCATGAGCCTTTAGGGCTGCAATCACTGTAACAACTAGTTCAGGCAAGGAAGTTCCAAAAGCAACTAACGTAGCCGCAATAACACTTTCGGGGACATTCCACCGAACAGCTGTTTCAGTAACTGTTGGAAGAAGGATGCGAGCTGAAATGACTACCAATATGATAGCTCCAATGAGCTTTCCAACAATGACTAAATTGGAGGTATGTTCTTTGTGATCTTCTGTCTCGTCTATAGTTGCGTCAATATTCCTAGCCAGACGCACTGATTGCCAGGTATATCCTGCAAGGCCTATTAATAAAACTAGAGCTAACAGTTCAGAAACTTGGCCACCTTGGGTAAAGATATCCCCAGGAGATTGCCAAGGGAAGCAAGCTAAAACCAAAAACAGGAGAGCTATTACTTGAATAGTATTTTGGCGATTTAATATTTTATGATCGATTTTAGGTGGAGCTAAAAGACAAGAGAGGCCAAGGATCAGACCAGTATTGCAAATGACAGAACCAACGGCATTACCCAGAGCTAAACTGGATTGGCCACGAGCTGCTGCTAAAACGGAAATAGCTACTTCGGGAGTGGTAGTTCCCAGGCTTACAATTGTTGCGCCAATCACCACCTTTGGAATTTTTGATTGTTCTGACAAGGTTACAGCTGAATCAATTAACCAATCAGCTGCTTTAGCTAAGATCAGCAGACTCACCAAAAATAAGGAGGCTATGACAATCCAATGTTGGGTAGAGATGAATGACTGAAGTGCTTGTTCCATTAAACCTTAATTTTCAAAAGGATAAAAATTGATTGATTAGCACAATTAGCGATTAATTTAAATGCCGATGGTAGTCAGTTTTAATTTGGAATACAACAAGATACTTCGATTACAGTTGTTAAGGATTTTAAAAAAAATTCTACTCTAATTTACAATTGAGGTAGTTGATCAAACTATAAAGTTCCAGTTATCGCTGCATTGATCCTCCATCCAAATCAGGTTTTAGATAAATTGAATATTGTTGGGTCACTGGAACACAAAAAGTATCAGCATCATCGCATGCAAAGTAGCGGGTTTTAAGGACAAGTGGTTGCTCATAATTACTAGAGTCAATAGCTAGAATAAATTCACGAGGATCTTTATCAGACGTTTCTTTAACCTTAGCCGCAAATCCTTTAGTCGGAGAAATGTTAACACCTGTAGGAATTTTGATACTAAATTCAAGAGGTTTTGTGAGGTTGTTCCAGTGGACTTTGTAGATGGGATCTAAAAAAAATCCAAGATATAGTGTGCCTTTACCATGATCTAGAAAAGAATGGTCAGCTTGTGCATGTAACTTTACATAGAAGGGAAGAGACCTTTCTTGCTTTAAGGGAAGGATTGTTAAGGGGACCATTCTGTTAGGTAGCTGGAGTTTTGGAATCAGACCAGATGGAATTTTAGAGGAAGGCCATTTAACAATAAATTCCGTACCCAAGTCACTTAAAGTTGTAGGCCGATCTACAGGGCCTATTATCGTTTCTAGCACTTTTCTAAGGTTTTCTGGATGGCTCCAAGGTTGTCGTGTTATTACTTTTCCTTCAGGATCAATCAAGAACTCAGAATTTTGGGCATTGCCTAGGGCATGTTTAAAATCGTTATCCATAGTGTCACAGAGCCATGGAATCTTTGACCCCAGTAATCGTTTAGCTTCATGCACATGCATCAATCGTTCCTGTATGGTCAATGGAGAAACATATCCTCGAATTCCTGGATGAGCTAAGGATTTATAGATGTAATAAAATTTAACTCCCTTGGGAGCAAAATCATTTCGGACCGTCTCCAAACTGGGGACGTTATGCAGAAAGCTTGGTCATGTTAAACATCCAAATACCAAGACTGTATAATTCCCTCTTAAACTATTGGTATTAAAAGTAATACCATTTTCATCAAAAATCTTTAATTCTGGTAATTTAGCTCCAATTTTAGGTGATTGTTTCTCAAAATTTTTAATTACTGACCTAGAAGAAGTCGAGTGGCCTATTCCCCTGATTTGAGTAAGACCTATTTCTATGAGGCAAAGAACTAAAAACCAGGCCAAAAAGATTCTAGTTTTACTCATATCCCCCCCCCTTCTGGATACTTAAAGAAAAGTTTACAGCTGTAGTTAATAAAAAGACTTCATAAGCTAGTGTAATCTAATTGTTAATTTTGAAACCAATTTTCTTTTAATGTTTTGATTAGAAATTAAGCATATTCCTAACTACATGCTATTAATGATTTTTTTGATAAAATGTCTATGCAACCTATTCCAGGGTAATGAACTAATCCTAAAGAGGAGAAGCAGATGAGAAAAAAAATATTTTGTTCAAAAAATAGTATTGAAGTTTCTCGAAGATCTTTTATCGGAAATGCTGCTCGCTTAGCTGCAATAACTGCAATGAGTAAGGAAGCATTTAGTCGAAATTTTGGTCGAGATGCTGAACCAGTTCGTTATCCCGAACCGGATGTAGTTGTTCTGGACGAACGTTTTAAAAAGTACAAACTGGGGAATTCGCCAATTTTACGATTATATAAGGGAACTCTCTGGGCGGAGGGTCCTGCTTGGAACGGTGTTGGTCGATACCTATTATGGAGTGACATCCCTAATAACGAGCAACTTCGATGGTTAGAAGAAGATGGCCATGTCACTCGCCGTTTTCGTTTCCCTTCAGGAAACTCCAATGGCAATACTTTTGATTTTCAAGGTCGACAAATTTCATGTGAACACGGAAATCGGCGAGTGGTTCGATATGAGTACGATGGTCAAACAACAGTTTTGGCAGATTCTTATGGGGGCAAGCAACTTAATGCCCCTAATGACGCAGTTGTTCATCCAGAAGATGGTGCGGTGTGGTTCACCGATCCTGGTTATGGCAGTCTCATGAACTATGAAGGGAACCGTATGAATACGGGGTCTCCTCAGCCATTTCAAAAAGAAGCTATTTATCGCATTGATTCAAAGAATGGGAAAATTAAAAAAATGTCAGATGAAATCTTTAAACCCAACGGCCTTTGTTTTTCGCCAGACTATAACAAACTGTATGTAGCTGATACAGGGGGATCCCATTATCCTCAAGCTCCCAAAAACATTAAAGTTTGGGATATTAAAGATAAGAGTAAACTGAAAAATGGAAGAGAATTTGCTTCCATGGAACTTAATGGAAAAGCAGGTTTTGCCGACGGAATCCGAGCTGATGTTGATGGCAATATATGGGCTAGTGCTGGTTGGGTAGGAGATGGATATGATGGAGTACACATTTTCTCCCCGAATGGGGATCGTATTGGTCTAATTAAACTCCCTGAAATTTGTTCTAATGTTTGTTTTGGAGGGACCAAGCGGAATCGGTTGTTCATGACAGGTAGTCAGTCTCTTTATGCCGTCTATGTAGAGACGCAGGGTGCCCATCTTACTTGAACAAATTTAAAATA
>CAYWYX010000043.1:0-20818 GCA_964462735.1 uncultured Acidobacteriota bacterium
TAATAATTTACAACACCCTCTACCCAGAAGACCTCATCCCTTTGATTGAAAAAAATATTTGAGTCCTTGACCACCTTTTGGAAAGTAAATCAATTTTTTCGGAGGGGGTGATATTTCTATTGCCATACGCAAAAAAGGGGTGTGCGCCACCCTATGACAATGATTCTTGTGTCACTTCCTGTGTCACCTAAAAAGGTAGATTGACACACTTCTCTGCTACTTCCTGTAGCCACAAGAAAAAGCCACTCCCTGTGAAGCCTTGACTGGTGGAGTCTGTGCAACTCGCTGCTTTTCAGGGACAAGTTAAGCCTGCCAAGAAGAACTAGATTAATAGTCTGGGTTTAAGTGAATGAGGGAATAGCTTAGGAAGGTAGGGCTAGAGAAGGATCTTCCTGTCTGGCGAGGTGTAGTTGGCCGCAGGCTGCAAAAATGTCTGAACCCCTAGGTCGCCTAATATATGTTGGAACCCCTTTTTCTACAAGAATTCCCTGAAAGCACTGCATGCGATCATTGCTTGAAGATTTCAGATCTCCACTTTTTCCTTTATTTAAGGATAGAAGATTAACTTTTGCTTTTATTTTTGCTAATAGCTTAATCAGTCTTCGAGCATCGTCATCGCTATCATTTACTCCATCAATTAGAACATACTCAAAAGTAATTCTTTGTCTGGCTTTAAGGGGAAACTCAATACAAGCTTGTAAGAGTTGTTCAATGGGATATTTGCGGTTTATGGGAATAATTTGGTTCCGGACGATGTTTGTGGTAGCCGAAAGTGAGATTGCTAAATTGGGAATCACAGGACACCGAGCTAGTTTTTTTATTTGAGGAACTAAGCCTACAGTGGACAGTGTGATCTTATTTGGAGCCATTCCCATACCCTTGGGGTCTGACAAAATAATTAAAGATTTCATTACGTTTTCCAGGTTCTGAAGGGGTTCACCCATTCCCATAAATACAATATTACTGAGGGTTGGATGCAAAGTAGGTCCAGCAGATTTAATTTTTAGTCTCTTGTGGGAAAGTACATAAAGAACCTGACCAACTATTTCCGCTGAGCTAAGATTACGTCTAAATCCTATGTCAGCAGTTAAGCAGAATTGACAGTTAAGGGAACATCCAACCTGAGTTGAAATACATAACGTTTGGCGATTTTGTTCAGGAATTAAGACACACTCGATTTTTTCACCGTCTTCGAGTTGTAAAAGAAATTTTTCAGTGGCGTCAGAGGCTATTTGTTTAGAATCAAGTTTTGGAATGGAGATTTTATTATTGGCAAGTTTTTTGCGGAGCACTTTAGGTAATTCAGTTATCGTGCTTAAATCAAATTGGCATTCACGATATAGGGAGTGATATATTTGATGACCACGATAGGGTTTTTCGCCTAACTTCGTCATAAAAACAGCTAGTTCAGAAGCTGTTAAGCCAAGAAGTTCTTTTCCATTTTGTTCCACTTCAAGAACTCTCCTTTATTTAAAAGAAAAAAATAAGTTTTATTCTATTTTATCCAAAAATCTCAAACCCTAAAATAAATAGAATTACCATCGTAACAAGATTAAGTCATAAAGATTCTTAGATTACCTTTTTTACTCTATCAAGTGTCAACCAAATACTAAACGTTAAATTGTTGATGTCAATAAATTTAGATCTAAGAACTAGGTAGAATTTTCCCGTTGAAAAGCCCAATAGGTTGTGTTAAGTTGCCACCCTAGAGACACATAAAACAGGGAATTACACCTCAGTGTCGATCTCCAAAGAAAGACAATAAGAACATTTGGACACGACTTCATGCAGAATGTGAAGAAAGAAGTCTTAGATAATGGGCTCACTATCTTAACAGAGCAGATGCCAGCTGTACGCTCAGTTTCAGTTGGGGTTTGGTTAAAGACAGGCTCTAGAAGTGAAACCAAGGAATTAAATGGAGTTACTCATTTTGTCGAGCACCTTTTATTTAAAGGGACTACCAAAAGGAGTGCCGAAGATATAGCAAAAGAAATTGATTCAATCGGGGGGTATTTAGATGCCTTTACGGGAAAGGAAACTACTTGTTACAATGCAAAAATTTTGGACGAACATTTACCTCTAGCTATCGACATTCTTTCTGATTTGGTTTTAAACCCTAGGTTTGATCCCCAAGAAATGGAGAGGGAACGTGCTGTAATTCTAGAAGAAATTAAAATGGTAGAGGATACTCCAGACGATCTAGTTTACGAGATCTTTACCCAGAATTTGTGGAAGAATCAGCCTCTTGGAAGACCTATTCTGGGAACTGCAGAAACTATTAATCAATTAAACCGAGAGAAGGTAGTAAACTTTTTTCATACTTTTTACCGTCCTAGTGAATTGATTGTTGCAGCAGCGGGAAATGTAGATCACGAATACATTGTCGATCTGCTAGCCAAAACCTTTTCGCATTTAGAAGATCATTCTAATGGTCATAATATAGAAACTGCGCATTTACACAGCCATATTTCTACACGAACAAAAAAAGAATTAGAGCAAGTGCATATCTGTTTAGGGGTGCCTGCTACTTCTCTGATTCATAAGGACAGATTCATTTTCTATGTTTTAAATACCATTTTAGGAGCTGGTATGAGCTCCCGACTCTTTCAGAAGATTAGAGAAAAACAGGGTTTAGCCTACGCTATTTTTTCAGGAATGAATTCTTATAGAGATACCGGATGTCTTTCTGTTTATGCTGGAACTTCCCTAGAAAACTTTAACCTATTAATTAGTTCCGTTATGCAAGAATTTCATGAGCTAAAATATAAACCAGTTCCCTTAGAGGAACTCTGTCGAGCTAAAGAACATTTAAAAGGTAGTCTTTTATTAGGTCTAGAATCGACTTCTAGTAGAATGTCGAACCTAGCCCGTCAGGAACTATATTTTGGAAAATACTCCTCACCAGAAGAAATGATTTTTAATTTAGAACAAGTCACGACGGATGATGTTCAGAAATTAGCAAATCTCTTTTTTAAAACTGATAAAGTATCTTTGACCGTCCTGGGCAATTTAGATGGATTAAAGTTAGACCGTACTAATTTGGACTGTGGTTCGTAACTATTTTCTGAGTAAATCAAAATCAGTCTGACCCTAAGGCCAGTGTAAAGTTTATTAGTTTGAGCTTAATTAGCAAAATAATGTCTTCTGATAGAAGGGTAAAAAATGTATTTTGAGGGTTAATTTTTAAAACTATTTCTAGGTGACTAAATTGTGGTGGTGAAAGTTTCAATTTTAGGTAGTAGTAGTAGAGGTAATTGTACTTTTATTGCTACAAATAAAACTAAGCTACTTGTAGATGTAGGCTTTAGTCATAGGCAAACTGCAAAAAGACTCCTAACTATTGGTGAATCAATAGAGAACATTGATGCTGTGGTAATTTCTCACGAGCACTCTGATCATGTTAATGGTTTGGTGAGTCTTTTGAAAAAACATAATGTCGTAACCTATGTTGGGGATGCTACATACGAAGCAATGGCGGAGAAACCTCTTCTTAAAAAACGAGAGTCCATTCGGGTAGGAGAATCGTTTCAACTCGGTGATTTAAAAATTTCTCCTTTTTCTGTCCCACATGACGCAGCTGACCCATTAGCCTTTACCCTTGAAGCCGAAGGACTTAAGATATCTCATGTCACAGATTTGGGTGTTGTAACAGAATTGGTCAAACATCGAATGGAAGCCAGTGACATTCTTATCCTTGAATCTAACCACGACTTAGAACTACTTCGTTTGAGTCCCTATCCTTGGGTGGTGAAACAACGAATAATGAGTAAGCATGGCCACCTTTCTAATGAAAGTGTGGGAATTTTTTTTGAGGAACACTTTGATGGCAAGGCCAATTATATTTGTTTGGCCCATCTCAGTGAACATAACAATCATCCTGGAATTGCCCGAATGGTTGCTGAAAAAGCTTTAGAAAAGAAAGGATTTGATACGAAGAATTTGATTTTGGCATCACGTTCGAGTCCAAGTCCACTAATTTGTCTTTAGGTTTTTAAAGGTGTTGTATTCTTTGCAAGATAGATACTTAAGTTAGTGTGAATTAAATATTAAACCTAACTGGAAAGGATAAACTTAATTGATTGAACGATACACTAGACCCATCATGGGAAAAATTTGGTCTCTTGAAAATAAATATCAAAAATGGTTAGAGGTTGAACTAGCTTGTGTAGATGTTTTAGCTGAACGTGGAATTATCCCACAGTCAGCTGCTAAGGTCATAAAGGAGAAGGCTGATTTTAACGTTGAACAAATAGACAAGATTGAGAGCGAGGTAAAACATGATGTCGTTGCTTTTACAACATCGGTAGCTGAATTTGTAGGACCGGAATCCCGATACATTCATTATGGTTTAACCTCGTCTGATGTGGTAGATACTGCTCTCGCTTTACAACTAAAGGAGGCATCTGATTTATTGACTGAAGACTTAGCTTCATTATCAGGTGTTCTTCATAAGCGTGCACATGAATTTAAAAGAACAGTAATGGTGGGTCGTACCCATGGTGTTCATGCGGAACCGACCACATTTGGACTAAAGATGGCAGTCTGGTATGAAGAATCTTGTAGAAATATTCGAAGGCTATCAGCCGCTGTTGAATGTATTCAGGTTGGTAAATTATCAGGTGCTGTCGGCACCTTTGCGCATCTGGAGCCTGAGGTAGAGGAATCTGTCTGTAAAAAATTAGGACTTCGAGCGGATCCTATTTCAACACAGATTGTACAGCGTGATCGCCATGGTGAATTTTTGTCAGTACTAGCATTGATTGCAGCCAGTCTAGAAAAAATTGCAACAGAGATCCGAGGTTTGCAACGTACTGAAGTCCGGGAAGTTGAAGAATATTTTGCTGCAGGACAAAAAGGGTCTTCAGCAATGCCACATAAACGAAATCCTGTGACCTGTGAACAAATCTGTGGTCTTGCTAGGGTAGTACGATCCAATCTTCAGGCCGGTTTAGAAAATATCACACTCTGGCATGAAAGAGATATTTCTCACTCTTCGGTTGAACGTGTGATTCTGGCTGATTCTACAATCCTAGTTGATTATCTCTTAAATAAGACTACACAACTCATCGAACGACTTTTTGTTTATCCCGAACGTATGTTAGAAAATTTAAACTTGACGAAAGGTCTTATTTTTTCAGGCCAACTTTTACTTGAACTAACGCATAAAGGAATTAGCCGTGAACAGGCCTATGAGTGGGTACAAAGAAATGCTATGCAGGTTTGGGTCGAGGGAGAGGAGTTCAAGAACCTTGTTCTAGAGGATAAGGAGATCACTCAACATTTGACTATAACTGAGATTGAAACCAGCTTTGATTTAGACCACCAACTGCGTCATGTTGATACAATATTCAAACGTGTTTTTGGAGTTTGAAGAATTTAATGAAAGGAATCGAATTACTCAATGCAAGCCAAAGTCTATGTAAGTTTTAAAAAAGACATTTTAGACCCTCAAGGTAAAACCATCCATAATAGTCTGCATAACCTTGGTTTTAATAAGGTTATAAAGATTCGTCAGGGGAAATTTTTTGAAATAAATTTTGCACCTACCCTTTCTCGGGAAGAAGTTGAAGTTACAGTTAAGAAAATAGCTAAGGAAGTCTTAACAAATCCGGTTATTGAAGATTTCAGTTATAAAGTTGATTAGTCTTTGATCTTTTTGAAATCGGTTTATTTTTAAAAGAACAGGAAGACAATATCCTAAGTAGCTGGACCAGTAGTGATGTATCTAATTACCATATGGGAATTTGCGGATGAAATTCGGGGTTTTAGTCTTTCCAGGAAGTAATTGTGAGCATGATGCCTACCATTTAATTGGTAAAGTGTTGCACCATCCTGTTGAATTCATTTGGCACCAGTCAAGAGACTTGAAAGGTTGCGAAGTAATAATTGTCCCTGGTGGATTCTCTTATGGAGATTATCTCCGTACAGGAGCAATTGCTCGTTTTTCTCCAGTGATGGAATCTGTTAAGAATTTTGCTGGTCAAGGAGGCCTGGTATTAGGTATCTGCAATGGATTTCAAATTCTACTAGAAACAGGTCTATTGAAGGGGGCCATGCTTAGAAATCGTAGACTTAAATATGTCTGTCGACACGTTTCAATTCGAATAGAGAATGTTAAGACTTCCTTTACTCATCTAGCAGAGTCGGGAGACGTTTTGTCGGTTCCCATTGGGCATATGGAAGGGAATTATATAATTCCTTCAGATGAATTAGAACAACTTGAACAAAAGAAACAGATAGTATTCCGATACTGTGCAACCAACGGCAAAATCACAGAATCTTCTAATCCTAATGGTTCCCTAAGCAATATAGCAGGCATCTGCAACTTCCAAAGAAATGTGTTGGGAATGATGCCTCATCCTGAAAGAGCGAGTGAATCTTTGTTAGGTAGTAGAGATGGACTGGTAATTTTTCAGTCAATTATTAAATCTAGGTCTCTTAAACATTGGTAACGTCTCAATGTTTTAACTCATTATGATTTCTTTATCCTGTTTACTTAGTTTGATGAAATAAGCATTTGTAGGATCTATATGGTAAAGAAACTCCAGATAACAGAGGCACTGTTATCTCGACACAACCTGACTAAGGATGAATATGATCGCATTCTTTTGATCTTGGGTCGTGTTCCAAATCTGACTGAACTAGGTATTTTCAGTGTAATGTGGAGCGAACATTGTAGTTACAAAAGTTCCAGAGTTCACCTGAAAAGATTACCAACGGAAGGTTCCTTTGTTCTTCAGGGGCCTGGAGAAAATGCAGGTATCATTGACATTGGAGATGGCTACGCTGTTGCTTTTAAGATCGAATCACACAATCACCCCAGCTTTGTAGAGCCCTACCAGGGAGCTGCCACTGGGGTAGGAGGTATTTTACGAGACATCTTTACCATGGGGGCACGTCCCATTGCAGCTATGAATTCTCTCAGATTTGGATCTCTAAATAATCCGAAAAACCGTCAAATCATGGAAGGAGTTGTAGCTGGTATTGCTGGTTACGGCAACTGTTTTGGAGTACCTACTATTGGGGGTGAAGTGAATTTTGGTGAGTGTTATAGTCAAAACCCATTAGTTAATGCGTTTGCTTTGGGGATATTCAAGAAGGACCAAATTTTTTACGGTAAAGCTAGTGGAATTGGTAATCCAGTAATCTATGTTGGTTCTAAGACGGGACGAGATGGCATTCATGGAGCTACAATGGCTTCAGCTGAATTTGATGAAGGATCTGAAGCTAAACGTCCTAACGTTCAGGTAGGTGACCCATTTCTAGAAAAATTATTGTTAGAAGCTTGTTTGGAAGCTATGAAGACTGGAGCTGTAGTAGGAATTCAGGATATGGGAGCTGCTGGCTTGACTTGCTCAACTTGTGAGATGGGAGGACGGGCCTCCACTGGAATTGAAATAGATCTCTATAAAGTTCCTCAACGTGAAGAAGATATGAGCTCTTATGAGATCATGCTTAGTGAATCACAAGAACGTATGCTATTAGTTGCTGAAAAAGGAAGAGAAGAAGAGATATTCAGGATTTTTCGGAAATGGGAAATTGATGCTGTAGCTATTGGAAAGGTTACTGACGATGGGGTTTTAAGGATTTTGGATTGCGGCAATACAGTGGCTGAAATCCCCAACCGAGCCTTGACTGATGATGCTCCAATCTATAAACGTCCTATTGCAGTGCCATCTGGGACTCCAGAACTTTTAGAATCCACTGACATAGATCCTCCTTATCAGGATTGGGGAGAACTTTTAGAACACTTTTTGACTTCTCCCGATTTAGCTTCAAAGGAATGGATTTATTATCAATATGATCATATGGTTAGGACTAACACTATTCAAAAACCAGGTGCAGATGCAGCAGTGATTCGTATTAAGAATACCGATAAAGCATTAGCAATGACTTTGGATGGGAATGGACGATACTGTGAACATTCGCCTCGAAGAGGTGCCCAGTTAGCAGTAGCTGAAAGTTGTCGTAATCTTGTGTGCAGTGGTGCCCGTCCAATGGCTGCTACTAATTGTTTGAACTTTGGGAATCCAGAAAAACCCGAGATTATGTGGCAATTTAGTGAGGTTATTGATGGTTTAGCCGAAGCCTGCAGAGCCATGGGCACACCAATTACTGGGGGCAATGTCAGTTTTTACAATGAAACACTTGGAGAAGGTATATACCCTACTCCTGTGATTGGGATGGTTGGTTTGATTGAACCATTGACGAAAATACGGAGTTCTTGGTTTGTTAATGAAGGAAACCAATTGGTATTACTTGGGCCCATTGTAGGGATATCAGGAGACTACTCTAATGCCTTACGGTCTAGTTTAAAACATTTGACTTTCAGAGAACAAATTCACACTGATCTTTATACTAGTTGGGTTAAAACCCTGCCCTGTCCTCCAATTGATCTCGTTATTGAAAGTCGCGTACAAAAAACCTGTATAGAGGGAATTGAGGATGGAGTCATTATTTCTGCCCATGACTGTTCCGATGGAGGCCTAGCGGTAGCTATCGCAGAAATGGCATTTTCAACTTCTAATGGGCCTTCTTTAGGAGTTAGTATCTCTTTACCTGAATCCCTAGATGTTGGCGAGTGTTTATTTGGGGAATATCCTTCACGCATTCTAGTTACAGTTGATCGGGAACGAGTTTCCGACTTGATGGCAATTGCTGATTTTCAAAATGTTGAGGTTACCTTGCTTGGTGAAGTGTTTGGCGACAAACTAGTGATTAAGCAGGGAAAATCTATCGTGTTAGAACGTTCCATAAACTCGTTGAAGAAGGCTTGGATAAATTGCTTGGAGGAATTGTTTGATAATTCAGTATAATTCTTTTGTTTCAAAACAATGTCCTTCTATCAATAGGTGAAGAAGATGTTCGACAAATTTCGGGAAGAATGTGGAATTTTTGGAATTTTTGGGAATAGAGAGGCATCTCGTATTGCTTATTTGGGGTTATATGCTCTTCAACATCGAGGGCAGGAAAGTGCTGGAATTGTTTCTTCAGATGGTTACAGTCTATATAGTGAAACAGGGATGGGGCATGTAAATGAGATTTTTACTAAATCACGTCTGGAAAATTTAAAGGGAAAAACAGCAATTGGTCATACTCGCTACTCGACAGCTGGTGAGAGTTCTTTAAAGAATGCACAACCAATTGTCGTTTCTTGTAGTCATGGAGATATAGCACTTTGTCACAATGGAAATTTAGTTAATGCTACTCAAATTCGACAACAGTTAGAAACAGCAGGATCGATTTTTCAGTCTACTAGTGATAGCGAAGTGGTTCTTCATCTGATAGCACGATCTCAAGAAGAAACGATTGAAGGAGCGATAGTTGAGGCTCTTAATCAGGTGGAGGGAGCTTATTCGTTAGTATTTCTCACTCATGAGAAGGTAATTGCTGTACGTGATCCTCGGGGATTCAGACCACTCTCCCTTGGTTGGCTGGGTTCTTCACCAGTACTAGCTTCTGAGACCTGCGCTTTTGACCTGATTGAGGCTAAGCTCGAACGAGAAATTGAACCTGGAGAAATGGTGATTTTTTCAGAAAGTGGATTAAAATCCCAAAAGATTTTTTCACCAGAATCTCCTTGCTTCTGTATTTTTGAACACGTTTATTTTTCTCGTCCTGATAGCCAAATTAAAGGCCGCTCGGTTTACGAAAGTCGACATTTACTTGGACAGTTCCTTGCTCAGGAGCAGCCAGTTGAAGCTGACATTGTTATACCAGTGCCTGATTCTGGAGTAGCGGCTGCTATTGGGTTTTCTCGAGAGTCCTCTATTCAGTTTGAATTTGGACTTATCAGAAATCACTATGTCGGGAGAACTTTTATCGAACCCGAACAGTCGATTCGACATTTTGGTGTTAAGGTTAAACTAAATCCTGTTGGTGAGTTAATAAAAGGAAAGAAAGTTGTTTTGGTAGATGACTCACTTGTTAGGGGAACTACAAGTCGCAAGATTGTAAAAATGGTACGTGATGTTGGTGCCACCGAAGTTCATGTGCGTATAAGTTGTCCACCAACTATCTCTCCCTGTTTTTATGGGGTTGATACTCCCACAAAAAAAGAGTTAATAGCTTCTAGTCACACAGTAGATGAAATTTGTAGGTATATTGATGCCGATTCTTTAGGATATTTAAGTCACGAAGGCATGCTGCGAGCTTGTGGAGTCACTGAAGGTCAAGGACAATTTTGCTCAGCTTGCTACACTGGTGATTATCCTGTGCAGTTTCCCGAAAAAATTTTGGTTAATGGGGTTTAGCCCCTCCCCTAAAAAATCCTTAAGAATTGATACTTCTATTGCTGAGAAGTTAGGAGCTTTATTGGTATATGACAACTAAATCTACTTTTACTTATAACGATGCTGGGGTTGACATTAGTCGAGCTAATGCAGCTAAGAAGAGAATTAAAAAATTAGCACAACGTACCTTTACAAGTGATGTAATCAGCGAGATTGGTAATTACGGCGGTTTGTTTCGACTGGGGCAAAGAAAAGCCAGTAGGCCAATTTTAGTGTCCAGTGTTGATGGAGTCGGAACCAAACTAAAGATTGCTTTTACAACTGGAATTCACCATACCATAGGTAAAGATTTAGTTGCTCATTGTGTCAATGATATTCTGGTACAAGGAGCCACTCCTTTGTTTTTTATGGACTATATTGCTACTTCTGAAGTAGTCCCTGAGATTATTGCAAAAGTTGTTCAGGGATTAGCAGTTGGTTGTCAGAAATCAGGTTGTGTCTTGTTAGGTGGTGAGACTGCTGAAATGCCGGGATTTTATTCTGCTGGTGAATATGAGTTGGCTGGGTTTATTGTTGGTTTAGTAGATAGGTCTAAACTTCTTGAAAGTCATCTAATAAGCTCTGGTCAGATTCTTTTAGGACTGTCATCAACAGGGTTACACACGAATGGTTATTCTCTCGCGAGAAAATTGCTTTTTGAAGTTGCTGGCTATGGAGTCGATACACAATTGCCAGAATTAAAATATTCTATAGGAAGATCTTTGTTAACACCCCATCGTAGTTATCTTTCGTTATTAAAACCACTGGTGGATCAAAAATTGATTAAAGGACTAGCTCATATTACAGGTGGAGGTTTGACGGAGAATCTTCCACGCATTTTACCCAGAGGATGCTCTGCTCATATTAAACTGGGGACCTGGCCAGTCTTACCAATTTTTAAAGTTCTTCAGGGCTTAGGTCAAATAGAGGAAGATGAAATGCTGCGGACGTTTAATATGGGCATTGGGATGGTAGTTGTAGTTGCTCCTTCAAAGCTATCCAAGGTTCTAGCGCATTTTAAAAGAAATAAAGAAACAGTTTATAACTTAGGTGAAATACGTCAGGGTTCACGTAAGGTTTTTTATTCTAGGCACTAATTTAGATGGACCTCTATTTGCAGATTAAATAAAGTTTCCAGAAAGGAAATTCTTTTGTGAAACGTTTAGCGGTTCTTTTGTCTGGTAGAGGTTCAAATTTTGAAGCTATTGCTGATAGAATTAAGGAAGGGAAGTTATTGGCACGAATTGAAGTAGTGGTGAGTAATGTAGACTCTGCACCTGCACTAGAAAAAGCTCGTCAAAGAGGTCTGAACACTGTTGTTCTCAATTCTCAAGAACTGGGTAAAGAAAAGTTTGAGCAGACTTTGGTAAAAATTCTCAAAGATTTAAAGGTGGATTTGATTTGCTTAGCAGGGTTTATGAGAATTTTAAGTCCCTCATTCATTCACAAATTTCCAAATCAAATTCTCAATATTCATCCTTCTATTCTTCCAGCTTTTCCTGGGCTTGATTCGCAAAAACAAGCTCTTGATAAGGGGGTTAAATTTTCAGGTTGTACAGTCCATTTTGTGAATGAAGGAATAGATACAGGACCAATTGTGTTGCAAGCAGTGGTGCCAGTTTTTGATTCTGATGATGAGCAATCTTTGTCTAACCGAATTTTAGCAGAGGAACATCAGCTTTATGTCAAAGCTATTGACCTAGTACTACGAGATAAAATTCGAATAGACAATGGAAGGGTAGTTAGGAGTAGTTCTCAAAAGTAAGGAGAAAATCTTTTGACTGTTGACGAACAAATAAAGTTACTAAGTGAGGGGGCTGCTGAGATTATTCGGTTAGAGGACCTCCATTTTCGACTTAAACGTTCACTAGAGACAGGAATTCCTTTGCGAATCAAAGCTGGTTTTGATCCTACTGCTCCGGATCTGCACTTAGGCCACACAGTTATGTTGCGGAAAATGCGGCGGTTTCAAGACCTAGGCCATTCTATAATTTTTTTAATAGGAGATTTTACTGGTTTGATCGGCGATCCTACAGGTCAAAGCATTACCCGTAAACAGCTGAGTAAAGAAGAAGTGTTACAGAATGCCGAGACCTACAAGAATCAAGTTTTTAAGATTCTTATACCGGAAAAAACTACAGTTGAATTCAATAGTCGTTGGATGTCCTCTTTAAGTAGTAATGAATTTTTGGAATTGAGTTCCCATTCCACTGTTGCACGTATGCTTGAACGGGATGATTTTTCAAAGCGATTAAAAAAAAAGCAGCCTATTTCGATTCATGAACTGTTATACCCCTTAATTCAGGGATTCGACTCAGTTATTCTTAAGGCCGATGTAGAGTTAGGAGGAACAGATCAGAAGTTTAATCTTCTCATGGGTAGAGAGTTACAAAAAGAATATGGTCAGAATCCTCAAGTAGTTTTTATGCTTCCTATTTTAGAGGGTTTGGATGGTGTGAAGAAAATGTCCAAAACTTTGGGGAATTCAATAGGAATTCAAGAGTCGCCCAATAAAATTTTTGGTAAGGTTATGTCGATTCCAGATAGTCTCATGTATCGATATTATGAGTTATGTACCGATTTAACCTCTACCGAGATTTGTAAAATCAAAAAGGATGTGCAAGGGGGAGGACTCCATCCTAAAGATGCTAAATCTAAACTGGCTAAAATGAT
Organism: uncultured Acidobacteriota bacterium; assembly: GCA_964462735.1. Taxonomy (GTDB): domain Bacteria; phylum Acidobacteriota; class Terriglobia; order Versatilivoradales; family Versatilivoraceae; genus JAKUNG01. Next base: position 12,945 of record CAYWYX010000043.1, read on the forward strand.
CGTAAGAGATTTTCATTCTGTTCAAGCTGCTAAACAGGCAGAGGAAGAGTTTAATCGTATTTTTGTTCAAAGATTAAGTCCTAGTAGTATGCCTGAAAAAAAACTAACTACATCACAACAAAAACTTCGGCTATCAAAATTGATTGTCCAGTGGGGATTGGCTACTTCTGTTGGGGAAGCAGGTCGTTTAATTACTCAAGAAGCAGTAACCATTAACAAACAAAAAGTAACTGATTTAAAAGCAGAGATTGATTTCTCACAACCATCTGTATCTGTTTTAAGAGTTGGTAAACATCGTTTTTTGAAGGTTATAGTAGAACAATCTGAGGAGTAATAGCCCTCTAGGGTTCCAGCTTAAAACATTCTTAAATGATAAGTTGCTAAAAGTATTATTAGATTGTGGAACAAATTCTAAGCTGAGTAACCCTGAAACTGATATTTAAGAGATTGGTAGCGCGAGAAAAATTAGATAAAATCTTTGACAGCATTAAACTTATTAAATAAACTCTTTTGGTACATTAATTTAAGAAAGAAAAAACCGTGATAAAATTAGACATAATTAACCACGTTGTAGACCAAACTGGGATCACTAGACCTAAAGCTGAAATGGCTGTTGATTCAGTTTTTAACGCTATGAAGAGTGCTCTTAAATCCAATGATCGAATTGAATTGAGGGGCTTTGGGGTTTTCACTATTAAACCGCGAAAAACTGGAATTGGCCGAAACCCTCGGACTGGTGAGGAAGTTTCTATTCCACCAGGAAAAGCAGTTCGTTTTAAGCCAGGTAAAGGTTTACAGACGGTGTAGTTAGGTTAATGATCCAAATTATTACTTCACCCCGTTTTCCTATTTAGACTGGTCAGGTCTAGTGTGCCTCTACCTAACTATTGAAAGAACTGACGATTCTAACCCAGAGATTAACTCCTAAAATCTAGTTGATGGTGATTTGGCTGCTACATTACATTGACAGGATCCATGTCAATTTGGATTTGACGGATATCTATACCCTTATTCTGAGCTTGATAAAGGCATGTTTTGAGTATTTTTTGAAGTTGGGATCGTTTTTTTGATTTTATTAGAATTTGAAATCTATGTTCTGAACGAATCCTAGCCAGAGGAGATTGTGTTGGTCCCAAAATCCGGATTCCTGTATTTGGGACTTTTTGTTTCTGAAGTAAATTGGCAAAATGGGTAATAGTCTCAGAAGCTATGTTAGCACTTCTATGCTTAACCAGAACCAATGCTAAAGCGGTAAATGGTGGATAGTGCATGAAGCGTCTGAACCGAATCTCTTTCTCATAAAATCCATGGTAGTTATGTGAGGTTATAAACTCAAAGCAATAGTGTTCTGGGTAGTGGCTTTGAATAAGGACTTCACCAGGTATTTCCCCCCGACCTGCTCTCCCTGAAACTTGAGTTAAGAGTTGGAAAGTTCGTTCTGAAGCTCGGAAATCTGGAAAGGAAAGAGAGTGGTCTGAAGAAACTACTCCCACTAGCGTTACATTAGGAAAATCATGTCCCTTTGCAATCATCTGAGTTCCCGTAAGGATGTCAATTTTACGTTGTCTAAATTGATTCAAAATATGGTAATGGGCGTTCTTTTTTTGAAGTATGTCTCTATCCAACCGAGCCAAATGAGCTTGAGAGAACTTTTCTTTAAGTAGATTTTCTATTTTTTCACTACCTTCCCCCATGAAATATAAGTGTTCGCTTGAACACTTAGGACATTTTTTAGGAATAGCTTGAAAGAAATCACAGTAATGGCAGACCAAAGCATTACGAACCTTGTGGAAAGTTAATGCAATACTGCATTGCTGACATTGAATATTTTGTCCGCACCTTCTACACAAAAGAAAATTAGAGTAGCCTCGGCGATTGATAAGAATGATTGACTGTTCATTTTTGGTAAGCCGCTTCTCAAGTGCTGAACTTAACTGAATAGAAATTGGTGATTTATTATTTAGTGATGAGAATTCTTTTCTCATGTCTACTAGCTCGACTTTAGGTAAAGGTCGATAATCAATTCGAGAGGAAAGACGGAGATAACCATACTTACCCACTCTGGCGTTATGGAAGCTTTCAATAGAGGGTGTGGCTGAGCCAAGAATTACTAAAGCCTCTGTTTTTTTCCCTAATACCAGTGCAGTATCTCGTCCATGATAGCGTGGACTTTCTTGCTGTTTGTATGAAGGATCGTGTTCTTCGTCAACAACGATTAGACCTAGATTAGATAAGGGAGCAAACACTGCTGACCGGGTTCCTATGACTACTTGTGCTCTTCCATTCTTAATCCGCCACCACTCGTCATAACGCTCTCCAGCTGATAATCCGCTATGTAAGATGGCAATCTGACTTTTAAGTCGAGCATCAAACTCTTGAGCAATTCTTGGAGTTAGGCTTATTTCTGGCATTAAAACTAAAGCCGTTTTACCCATTTTTAAGGTTTCCTCGATTATTCTCAGATAGACTTCGGTTTTTCCACTTCCAGTTACACCATGAAGGAGAACCGCAGAAAATCGTTGAGAATTTAGTCCTCTAGTCAGTAATAAGAGAGCTTTTTTCTGTTCTTGGGATAACAAAGGAGTTTTAAAATCATCAAGTTTTTCAAATGAATCAAAAGGATTACGATCTATTTGTTTTTGTATTCTGACAAGAACGCCTTTTTTCTCTAAACGTTTTAATGATGAGGAGGATAAAGATAGGACTTTAGTTAGGTTAGCGAGACTAATGGTATTATTTTTTGAATTTTCAAGTTGTTGGATCAACGATTTTTGCTTAAGTGTAATGTTTAATTTACTCAGGGAATTCTTATAGTCAGGGTGCAGAGATACATACCATCGTTTTTTAGATGTTGTAATTCCTGAATTAGAACTGTATTTGATATCTATGTATTCAAGGTCTACCAGTTCTTGTATTTCGCGGGCAGGAATCTTACGATGTGCCAGATTTTCGAGTTCTTTTTGATCAAGGGTTGATGTTCTATTCAATAGTCTTAGGATTTCACTTTTCCTTTTACTTAACTGTGAGGTACTCTTTGCCCAACTTAGAAGTTGTCTTCCTGAGTCTGTGAGAAAAAAGATTCTTCTAATTTTTGGATTTATCTTCGGAGGGAAGCAAGATTTTAAAACTTCTCCAGGAGAGGCGAAATAATAAGTTGCTACCCAACAGGCAAATTCGAAGAGGTCGGTTGGGATTAGAGATTTTTCATCTAGCACCATTAAGATGGATTTAAGCTTGGTTTTTGTGGAAAAACCTTTTGGAAGGTCCTGGTGTATTTTCAGGACATAAGCTGTTAATTTTTGATTAATAAAAGGAACTAGTACTCTTTGACCAGGTTGTATCTCGGATGATGAAGTTTCAGGACATATGTAGAAAAAACTTTGAGTTAGTGGCAGAGGTAGGGTGACTTCTATGAACATAAGTGTTTAATTACCTGATTTTGGTAAGATTGAAAAGGGGAATTAAACACAGTGATGTTTTTTGGAATTTATTTTTTAGTTTGAAATCTAAGTTAATAGATCAACTTTTGCTGAGCTTATGAAGTTTGAAATGGATATCTGGACGATTTTAAGAGAGGAAAAATAATTTGAAAATCACCAAAGAGGCTCCAGTTATTTCTTTTGAAAAGTATCGTTTAGATAATGGTTTGCAGGTTATTTTTCATTGTGATCGGAAGCTTCCAGTATCCCACGTTAATCTTTGGTACCATGTGGGCTCTAAGAATGAACAACCAGGACGAACTGGATTAGCCCATCTTTTTGAACACATGATGTTTCAAGGATCAAAACATGCTGATGGAGAATATTTGACCTACATGGAAAAGGCGGGAGCTAATATGAGAGAAGGTGGAGTCAATGGGACTACCAGTTTCGACCGAACTAACTACTTTGAAACTGTCCCCAACGAAGCCTTAGAATATGTGTTGTGGTTAGAATCTGATCGCATGGGTTATTTGGCAGAGGCACTTACTCAGGAGAAATTTGATAATCAAAGGGAAGTTGTAAAGAATGAACGCCGACAAAACTATGAAAATGTACCCTATGGACGAGCAATACAATTGATTTTTGAAAATTTATTTCCTCCAGGACACCCATACTCCTGGATAGTGATTGGATCTCAGGAAGACCTAAATAATACTACTCTTCAGGAGACTAAAGATTTTTTTCATACCCACTATTCACCGAATAACTGCAGTTTAGTGGTAGCAGGGGATTTCGATGTCAAAAAAGCTAGAAGCTGGGTGGATCGCTATTTTGGTTCACTGCCATCTGGTCCAGCCTTGCATCGACCCAAATTATGGATACCGAAACTTGAAGGTGAAAGAAATATTCTAGTTTCTGATCGTGTTCCTCTTGAAAGATTGTACTTAGTTTGGCCAACACCAGCCTATTTCCAGCCTGGTGACGCTGAATTAGACATTGCCTCACGTATTCTTTCTCAGGGTAAGAACTCTCGACTTTATAAAAGGCTAGTTTATGAAAAGCAAATTGCATCCGATGTTTCAGCTTTTAACTATTCTCTGGAAATTAGCGGATTATTTGGAATTGTTGCCACAGTTCGTCCCGGAGAGTCACTTCAGAATGTTCAAAGTTTGATTAGTGAAGAGATTTCAATGTTTGCAGAAGCCGGACCTACTCTAGAGGAATTAGTTTGTGAAAAAGCAAAACAGGAGTTTGAATTTATTAGTGGATTGGAACGCTTAGGAGGGTTTGGAGGAAAATCTGATCTGTTAAACCAATACAACACCTTACTTGGAGATCCTGGTTACTTCAAACCTGATTACCACCGATATCAATCATTAAGTGTGGAGGGAGTGCAAGAGTCAGTGAAAACTTACCTTCAAATTCCTGAACGAGTTGTTTTAACTTTTACTCCAGAACTTTCAGGACGATCCAAAACTATTGAGCTTAATCGAGGACAATCCCCTGGAATAGGAAGTCCTAGGGCCTTTAAGGTACCAATTTTAAATTCCAAGACACTGTCAAATGGGATGACGCTAGTTGTTGCTGAGCGACATGATCTTCCAAAAGTTGCTCTTAGTTTACTTATGAAATCTGGTTCATGTATGGATCCAATTATAAAGCCAGGCATTGCTTGGATGACTACTGAAATGTTAATCGAAGGAACCAAGTCCAGGTCTGCTCTGCAAATTCAAGAAGAGTTAGACCGTTTAGGAATTTCACTTGGTTTGTCCACTGGATTTGAAAGTTGTCAATTAATGTTAGAAACCCTAAAGCCAAACCTTAAGACTGCATTTCAGCTTATATCAGATCTAGTACTTAACTCTACATTTCCTGAGCAGGAGTTAGGTCGTCAGCGAAAGCAGCGACTAGATGGTATTTTGCAGGAAAAGAACAACCCAGCTGCGACAGCACGCCGAGTTTTCCTGGGAGCTCTTTTTGGGAAAAATCATCCATTTGGTCTTCAAATCGCAGGAGACGAAGCCTCAGTAAAAACTATTTCTCAGATCGAACTGCTAAAGTTTCATAATACCTACTGGAAACCTATTAACACAATTCTACTTGCAGCTGGAGACATCACAATGAATGAGTTAGACCAGTTGGTGGATCAGGAACTAATGGAATGGAAAAATACTGCAATCCCGGAATTGTCTTTACCTAGTTTAAAACTCCATCAAGGTATTCATATGGTTTTGGTAGATCGTCAGGATGCTCCTCAGTCCCAGATTAGAATTGGGTCTATAGGGCCATCTCGTAAAATATCCGATTACTATGGTATTGAACTGATGAACGCTGTGTTAGGTGGTAGCTTCAGTAGTCGGTTGAATCTAAATCTAAGAGAAGATAAGGGTTACACTTATGGTGCTTCAACCGGTTTTGCTTATGGTCGAGAAATTGGTTATTGGTCTGGAGGAACGGCAGTTCAGACTAAGGTCACTGTCGAAGCATTAAATGAATTCCTAAAGGAAATTAATTCTATAAGGGGATCTAAAGAAATAACGAATCTTGAATTAAATACTGCTAAACAAAATTTGATTAGGGGATTTTCCCAGCGATTTGAAACATTGGAACGGCTAGTTGACCAAGCTGCCGATCTTTTTTCCTATGATCTTTCTTTAGAAACCTTATCCAACTACCCAGAGGAAATCGAATCAATTAGCCTTGCTCAGACACAGAACGCAGCAGAAAAGTACCTCCAGTATGACCAATTATTAATTGTTATTGTTGGTGACTTAAGTCAGTTCGAAGCTAAACTAAGGGCATTGAATCTTGGTCAAGTTACTGTAATGGATGCTGAAGGAACTCTTTTAAAAAATTCTTGAGACAATACGTTCCTTATAATAAATAGTACTCTTTTGATTCCTTAGTAGAGATGCCTAGACTCAAACTATGTTGACAGAGTTATACTAGAATTTAAATGGAAAGAAAAATTTTGCGCCTTTATTGACATTTATGTAATCACTAGAATCTATAAATAGCATGCTTATGAAGAAAATATCTAAATACAGCTATATGGTGCAGTTTCTACCATAGATTCTTGACAGATATTGTCTTGATGAAATACATTGTCCAACTCAGGATTGTTATTCCCTTATTTATTGTTAATCCCTTGGCCCTCTAATTTAATTAAGGAGAAATCAAATGAATCAACCTTGGAAAACCGATCGATGGTTTGCCAGCCCGTGGAATTATTCCCCAGAGGCAACTCAGGGAATGCATTTTCCAGATCAAATTCGTATTCATGATGTTACGTTACGTGATGGAGAACAACAAACAGGTATCGTCTTTCGTCGTCAAGAGAAGGTAGAGATAGCTAAGAAGCTGGCATCAGCTGGTGTTCATCGAATTGAAGCAGGTATGCCTGCAGTTTCGTCTGAAGACGAAGCTGCTATTAAAGAAATTGTTGACCTAGGACTTACTTCAGAAATCTTTTCTTTTGCTCGGTGCATGCCAGCCGATGTTAAGTTGGCTAAGGAATGTGGGGTGAAAGGTATCATCACAGAAATTCCATCCAGTGAGCATATTATTAAGCATGCTTATGGTAAGACTATGGATTGGGCTATTAAATCATCCATTGAAACCACGTTAGCAGCTAAGGAAGCTGGTTTGTATACGGTGTTCTTTACTATAGACAGTACTCGGTCCGAGCTAAACCAATATCTTGATCTTGTGGAAAGAGTTGCAACTGAAGGACACATGGATTCAATGACACTAGCAGATTCCTTTGGTGTTTGCACTCCACAGGGAATTGAAATGGTAGTAAGAAAGTTAAAGGAACGTTTTCAACAACCAATTGAGATCCACTGCCATGAAGATTTTGGGTTAGGCGTTGCTAATACTATTGCTGCTTTGGCAAATGGTGCTTCAGTTGCCCACGTTACCGTTTCAGCCACGGGTGAGCGTGCGGGTAATGTTCCTTTAGAGGATACTGTGATGGCGCTTCGAGCCTTATATGGTGTTGATGTAGGTGTTAAAACAGAGTCTCTTTATGAACTTTCTAAACTTGTTCAGAAATTAGCTGGCATTAGTGTTCCTCCAAATCGACCAATTGTTGGAGATTCGCTTTATTATATTGAGTCAGGAATTGTTGCCATGTTCCACCGTCGCTGTAAAGATGTTGAACCACTTGAGTATATTCCTTTCCTTCCAGAGGTAGTTGGTCGTCCTAAAGTTGATGTTGCTTTGGGCAAGGGGAGTGGTTTAGCTAACATTGAAGAACATTTAGAGAGGTGTGGGCTTCAGGCTAACTCTGATCAAGCAAATGAAATTTTATCCCGCGTAAAAGAGATATCAATTGAAGAGAAACGTTTGCTTTCTGAGGCTGAATTTCAACAAATTGCAAAAGAAGTTCTTGGGCAATCTTAACCTTAAACAAGAAAACAAGATCTTAAGAAAAATCTGGTTTTCAAGCGG
>CAYWYX010000044.1:0-9542 GCA_964462735.1 uncultured Acidobacteriota bacterium
GTGAGAGATGTTGCTAAAATTCTCAAGGTTATTTCTGGTAAAGATCCGCGAGATGCAACTTCTCTTGATGTTGAGGTCCCCGATTACGTAGCAGCATTAGGTCGGCCAATTAAAGGTTTAAAGATTGGATTACCCAGACAATATCAAAGAAGTGGGGTGTCTGAAATTGTTCAGATGAGAATAGAGTCTGGCTTAAAGCGCTTTAGAGATCTTGGCTGTGAAATGATAGAAGTTGATCTTCCACATATAGATTATGCCATAGCAACATATTATGTAATCGCTATGGCCGAAGCTAGTTCTAATTTGGCACGCTATGACGGTGTGCGTTATGGAATGAGAGTCACAGGAGAAGATGATTTGACTAAGATGTACTTGGCAACCCGAGATGCAGGATTTGGCGAGGAAGTCAAACGACGTATTATGCTTGGTACGTTTGTGCTAAGTTCAGGATACTACGATGCTTACTATCTTAAGGCCCAACAGGTGAGAACTCTTATCAAACAAGATTTTGAAGAGGCTTTTCAAAAAGTGGATTTTTTAGTTTCACCTACCTCACCTACTCCTCCTTTTCGATTAGGGGAAAAAACTAATGATCCCTTAGAAATGTACCTCTCAGATATTTTTACTATAGCTGCTAACCTGGTAGGAATTCCCGGTATTTCCGTTCCCTGTGGTTCGACGACAGATGGATTACCTATTGGCATACAGATTATGGGTACGCATTTTGATGAAGAGAGAGTTCTTAACCTAGCCCATGCATTTGAGCAGTCTGGAAAACTCGCCTAATTTAGAGAATGGTTCACTCCCCTGTATCTAATTATTAAAACTACCGGAGTTATCCAATTTTTAAAGGACTTTGCCAAAAAGCTTTTCCCACAAAAAAAGGTCCTAGGGTCTGGATATATTTTGAAGTCTGACTAGTTTTTCTCATTGTTTGTACAATATGAGAAAGTGGATGAAGATCTCGACCCACCAAACCGATTACAAAGTCGTTATCGTTTTTGCCCAGACCGTGGCAAGCTAATCTAACATCATGAGCTAAGTCTGATTCACCATAAGCACGACCAATGACTGCATGTTCTCGTAGGATAATCCCTTGGTCTTTTCTACTCAGTTTGGCAAACTCTCCAGTTCGACGCAAAGGATACCAAATGCACCATGGCCATTCAGGATTTAGCACACTATAACGAGGCTTATGAATCAACCAGTTTTCTAAATCCGGCTCGAATCCTGAAGAATAAGTTCTGCCTAACATGGTTAGTTCTGGTTTAGAAGATAGTTTATTAAATTCAGAGGAATTTAGGATATTACGCCATTCCGTAACAAAATAGTCAGGGTCTTTATTCATAACCAATACAGCGATTCCCTTAGGATCATTAATATCCTGATAAATTACAGCCTCTGTTTTACTTCGATGCAGAAGTTTAACAATTGCTTCAAAATTGCCACAATCACCAAATGCCAAAAGCTGAAAGAAGAGTCTTTCATTCAAAGTTTTTTCATTAGCACCATGTTCACGTACATCGATTTTTAAATTGTCAACTGTATTCATTCTTAATTCCACCCTAGGTATTCGTTTTCTATATTTCGGAAAATTGTTTTATTTGATGGTTGGATTTTTCTTAACTGGCATATCATATTTATCTAGAATTGTTCTAATTCTAGATAATTCTTTTCTCAATTTAATGTGACGCAAGTCAACGCTGAAAATATAAGCGAAAATAATCAACCACATAACTCCGTATGCTAAAAGCAGATAGGAATTCATCTAGCCTCCTTAATATAATATTGGACAGTTTTTCGTAGAATATCAACATCCTCTCGTGCGCGTTCTAAATTAATTCGTGTTTTCCAGAGATAGAAAAATAACATTGTAAATGCCATTAAAGTTAACAATAAAGCAACTTGCATATCGGGATGCAACCCAGAATTGGAATCACCTGCCACTACAGGCTGTGGATGTTGAGTCCTCCACCAGCGGTTGGCCATGTAGACAATTGGAGCATCAATACTTCCAAGTATGCTGACTACTGCACTAAGACGTGCACGTTGTTCAGGATTTTCTACTAGGCGTCGTATCATTAAGTAGCCTAAATAGATTAACCAAAGGATAAAAGAAGTAGTTAGCCGTGCATCCCAGGTCCACCAAATTCCCCAAACAGGTTTTGCCCAAATTGGGCCACTAACTAGATTTAAAGTAAAAAAAATTACACCTACTTCTGCAGCTGAAGCTGCACGAATGTCCCATTGTCGTCCTCCTTTTATAAGGAAAATAAGGCTACAGAAGAAAACAACATAGATTCCAAAAAATCCAATCCATGCTGCAGAGACATGGAAATAGAATATCTTCTGGACAATTCCCATGGTTAATTCACGTGGTGCTATCACAAAGATGGCATAGAGCGCACCCATCATTGTCAGGAGGGTAAGGATGCTGTGAAGCTTTCGTAGTAAGACCATAAAATTAATTTTCTCCAGCAGTTAAACTTGTTCAGAATCTTAAGAATAATATCATCTTAAAATAGTTAGGGGCTATTGGTTCTTTATTCTTCTAAAACATAGTCAAAAAGCATTAAGGGGACAGTAATAAAAATGACATCGTATGCAATTAACACCTTTATCCAAAAGATCATCGAATTTTGTTCTGGAGGAGTGGAAAAATTAGCTGTTGTCGCCAAAACAACACTTAAAATGACAGGTAGTGCTAAAGGCAGGAGAAGAATAGGAAGCATTACTTCACTCATTCGAGTGTTCATAGAGACTGCAGCTAACAAAGTTCCCACAGCAGAAAAACCAAGCGTACCTAGGAAAGTAATAATTGCCATCCATTCAATTCTTGGCCATATGGCATAGTTAAAAAACAGTGAAAAAAGACAGAGTATTATGCTTTCAGCCAATAACATAAACAGTAAGTTTGCTAGCATCTTACCTAGGTAAATGCTGTTCCAGCTAATTGGAGCCAACATAAGTCCTTCTAAGACCTTGTTTTCTTTTTCTCCAGCAAAGGTTCTGTTCATACCTAGTAGCCCAGAAAAAATAAAAGTCATCCACAGTAAACCAGGTCCAAAATTTCTTATTTCTTCAGAATCTGGCTCAAAGGCAAAATTAAACATGAGGATAACTAGGAGTCCGAACAAAAGCATTGAAATAAGTACATCCTTGGTTTTGTACTCCGAAAGAATTTCTTTCATTAAAATAGTGGTGGTTTGGTTAAAGAACTTCATACCTATTTCTCATTTATTCAAAAAACTTGAGGTAAGTGCACAGTGCTCTGGTTAGAGCATCAGTTTCATCCTAATTCAAACTCTGGAGAAACTGGCGATAACGACGATGAATAACCGAAACATCTCCCATAAGCGTTTCAACAATCTGACCTTTATCAAGAAGAATCCATTTAGACACATCACCGAAACATTGTTCTAAGTCATGAGTAGCCATAATAATAGTCCTACCCGTTGTTAACCACTGTTGTATTTGGCCAGAAAGTAGCTCAGCTGACTCGAGATCAAGTCCAGTATAAGGTTCATCAAGTAGAATTAGTTCAGGGTGATGCAAAGTGGCTCTTGCAATAGCTAATCTTTGTTGCATTCCTCTGGAGAATCCTCTAACTGGACGGTCGGCATTGAATTCTAAGGCTGCATTTTTTAAGGCAGTCTTAATTTGTTCCTTGGGGTTCTTAATCTCATATAATTTTGCATAAAAATGCAGATTTTCCCTTGCAGTTAGGTGTGAATAGAGTAGAGTGTTATGTCCTACAAACCCGATCTTTTTTTGAATGTGTTCAGTTTCATGTTGAACATTCATCCCACAAACTTGAATCCCACCTGAATTGGGTTTACTTAATCTGGTTAAAATTCGCAGTAAAGTGGATTTTCCAGCACCGTTACGACCCAAGAGGATAACAAATTCTCCCTTGTTCACCTTTATGGAAATATCTTGAAGTCCGATATTTTGACCGAACCACTTTTCAACGTTTTCTAGAAGCACTACAGGATTATCAGTCATAACAAATGGAATTTAAGCTTATTGGTCTGTCTAAAAAATTATATAAAGATGATCTTTCTTGAAATCGAAAGAGTCAAAAACTTAGAGATGATTAAGTTGGGAATAATTAGCACACCTTAGGTAACAAAGTTTTAATTAACCATCAACTTTTTTTCTTACCTTTACGTACCTTTTTTCGAATTCGTTCCCGTGACTGTTGTCCTAAGGCATAAAAAATAACGGCCAGCGACAAACTTGCTACTGCACCCAAAATGAACACTTTTTGTTCAAAAACAGGGTTAGGTAAACGTACAGATTTAAATTCTGAATTGCTTTTTCCATGATCATGTCCATCATCTGCCGAATGTTCTGGAGCTTCACCAGTGATTAGTAGGTCAAGGAGACCACCTTTAGCAATTTCTTTAATATGATACGTTGCAGATTGGGTTCGGGAGTCAATTCCAGTTGACTCTATGCCTTTGCCAGACACCTCAAGGTTTGAAGGCCTTACAAACAAACGGCTATGTTCAATTCCATCAAACATCCGATGACTCAATGCTCTGTTATTGCTATTAAAATTAACGCGGTAAGATACCCAGATTTCATTAAGTCCAGGTTTCATTGGATGGTTAATTCTAAACCCCCCTGCTTTTCTTTCAAGAGGACGTTGGGGTAAAGGAATACCTGCTAGTCCAAGAGTTGAAACTTTTAGACCATTAATTTTTTCTGGTGGTGGGGTGTCAAACTGGAAAGTCATTTGAGGGTGGACAAGTGTACGTTTAGGTCTTGAGTTATTATTAAGTATATATTGTTGTTCGACCAACAAGGAATTTCCAGAAGCCATGCCCAGCATAACTGGCATAGAAATATCAATAGCTTGAATTTCAGATGAAGTTTCATAAACAGTTAAAATCTGATCTTTTTTTAGGTCTTGCAACGAGGCTAGTGAAAGATTGTAATTTACCCCCTGATAGATGGTCCGAAGCAAAATATGTGGACTGTCTGCTGCTAACTCGACATTTTTAAAAGTAAAGCTGCCATTTTTTTTTGTGAGTACTTCTTTTGTGTCAGGAGATTTTTTCTGACCTAGGAAAGTTAAAAGGTCGACTTTTTGATTGATTACTGGCTGATTGGTTGTTCCATTTAAAATTCTTCCTGAGATGGATGACTGTGCCTCAGCAATTCCGAAAGCAACGAAATTAAACCAAATTCCGAAAGCAACGAAATTAAACCATATAATGGTTTGAAAAATGAATGAACTTGCTCTTGTTAAAGAAAAGCAGGTAAATTGGTTTTGTTTACAGTTACTTTTTTTGATGATCTTTTTAATCATAATTGTTTTCAGCTCATTCCCTGTCATCAAAAAGTTGAAAACTTTCAAAAGAAAGACGGTGAAAAAACCCTGTTTTAGATTGGTTTCAATAATTTCAATGAGAAAAATCAGTCCATGAGTTCTATTTTTTAGGTTTCTTCAATGACACATTATTCTTAGAACCACCTGATTTTTCATGTGGTTCTGCCTGTATTGACTCAATCTGCATCATTACAGGATAAGCTTCCTGAAGATAATCCTCATGTAATCGATGGTAGTCATCATCAGAGAGTTTTCCCATCTTGAATTCGAAATCAAGATCCTTAATATTTTCATAGATGACTTCTTTTTTACGGAGGAGTTTCCTTAAACTTGTCAATTGATTATCTGAATCGACGATTAATGCAGTCGGGCTTCCAGAAAACAAGGGTCGAAGAATGTAGAAAAATGTTAATGAAGAAATAAGAATACAAAAGAAAATTAGCCAAAACATATTTATTTACTCCAAGTAATTACCGTCGTATAGGTAGTGAAGAGTGCTGCAGAGTTACCAGAAACAACTAGGACATTTAGTCTCGGTCGTTTAGTTCTTTCTTTAATTTTTCCTGGTACTCGTTAGGAATAACGTCTGATTCTCCTTGGCTTGGCGCCAAAGAGATTTGTCGACGTAACCAGGTTCGAGTCACTGCATAGATAACAATTAATCCTCCTAAAAAAGCGATGATAGGTAAGGTCCAAGCTACCAAATCAAAGCCTTCACCACTTGGAGCTGATAAAATTAATTTGCCATATTTGACGACGAATTCCTTGACAATTGTTTCTTCGGTTTCACCGGACTTAAGTTTTTGTGCGATCTCAGTTCTTAAGGGATTTGCAGATCCACAGTGAAGCATGCCACAGGCAGAGAGCTGGTGATTACAACTACACTGGCATACAAAGTTTTCAGAGACCTTCTTCACTTCAGGGGAGAAAACTTGGGAGGCTAATTTGAGTGGAAAAAGTAGTGTTAGCAGCAGAACTGCACTAAGAAGCCAAATTTTCCAGGAAAGGTTATTGTAAACTGGGATATACTCCCGAGGCGGTTTCCTAGACTGGTACTTTAGCATAAGGATCTACCTCAACTTTTGTTTGAGCCTTTTGAATAACTTGTTCATGTTGGTTTGGAATGAGACAAATAATTGTCCCAATGATAAAAACAAGTCCTCCAATCCAAATCCAGGCGACCAGAGGATTAACGTAAGCATGAATAATTGCCTGTTTTCCTTCTTGTTGAAATCCTGCAAAGACAACGTAAAGATCTTCTTTGAGTGTTCGGTGGAGGGCTACTTCAGAGGTTGGTTGTTTGCTGCTTTTGTAAAACCGCTGTTCGGGTTTCAATGTAGATAATTCTTGTCCGTTTTTCGAAATCTTTATAATTCCGGTGGCTGAAGAGTAATTATCATTATCAGAACTTTCAATTTTCTCTAACCGTAGTGTGTAGTGCCCAACTTGAAGATCCTGTCCGGGACTTAGGGCTTTCTGTGCTTCTTCATTAAATCCAGCGCCAGCAAAGCCCACAAATAGAAATACCATGGCTACATGTACGATGTAGCCGCCATAACGGCGGGTGTTTCGAAAAGTCAGTGACCATAAAGCCTGCCAGTAGCTTTGACCTTGGCGCTGTCTTGCCCGCGCTCCCCGGTGAAACTCACCAGCAATAGTAACGATTACAAACATACATAGGGTCAAACAAACTGTCGAATAAAAATGACGCATCCCCAGAAGTATAAAAGCAAGCCCTGTTGCCAAAGCAATCGCTATTGGAATTGAGAAGTTTTTCCTTAAGCTTCGCAATGAGGTTTTTCTCCAAGCGAGCAATGGACCTACTCCTGTCAAGAACAGCAAAAACAAAGCAATTGGAATATTCACCTTATTAAAAAATGGGGCCCCCACGGTCCTTTTCTCATCGGTTAACCATTCTGAGAGAATTGGGAAAATAGTTCCCCACAACACAGCAAAAGTAGTAGCTAGTAATACTAAGTTATTGAAAAGAAAACTACTTTCCCTAGAGATTACGGAATCTAAGCGATTCTCGCTTTTCAGTGCATCCAGTCGGCTTAAGAGAAAATACAATGAAAAGCCTGTCATCAGGATTAGAAAACTGGAAAAAAACGGACCAATCGGAGATTGGGCAAACGAATGTACTGAGGAAACGATTCCACTTCGAGTGAGGAATGTTCCCAGAATACATAATAAAAAAGTTCCAAGAATAAGAACCATATTCCATACTTTCATCATACCTTTCCGTTCCTGCATGATGACCGAGTGTAGAAAGGCGGTTGCAGTTAACCAGGGCATCAATGATGCATTTTCTACAGGATCCCAACCCCAGTATCCACCCCACCCAAGAACTACATAAGCCCACATAGCTCCTAACAGGACTCCGGTTCCCAAAAACAACCAAGGGATCATCATCCAACGTCTTGTTGTTCGAATCCATTCATCATCAAGTTCACGGGTGATTAATGCGGCAATGCCAAAGGCAAAAGGAATTGTAAACCCCACGTACCCTATATATAGGATTGGAGGGTGTATTACCATTGCCCAATATTGTAATAATGGATTAAGTCCCTGGCCATCGGGAGGGCTAAATGGGACGGGCGGTGCCCCCGCTCTAGAAACCCCAATAGCGTCGAATGGATTAGAAACGAAGTTATTAACTAAAAGAAAAAAAGTAGTCACCATTGCCACTACTCCAACAACGTAAGGCATCAAACGTGGATTTCGTTTTCGATGTACCAAAACTGTTACCATTGAAAATAATGTTAGAATCCAACACCAAAATAATAGAGAACCCTCCTGGCCTCCCCAAAGAGCACCTATTTTATAATACCAAGGCATCGCTTGATTGCTCGACGATGCTACATACTGCAGTTGGAAATTACTGGTGATTAATTGGTACCATAAAGCTAAAACTGCTACTGTTACTAGTCCACATACTGCTACTGCAGCTCTTTCTCCTGTATCTGCCAGACGACGATGAGCAAATCTTCCTGCCAGAAAAGAGGCTACAAGGCTATAACAAGATAAGCCAAATGCCAGTAGCATGGAGAACTGTCCAATATTAGTTAAAAGTTCTTGCATGGATTAATCTCTCACTTTGATAAATGCAGGAGGTTACGAAAGCAAGGGCAAAAATATATGCCACTTGATTGAAGAGGAGGCATTCTATAGAAACATTTCATTCAACAAACACCCTAAATGATTAGCATTATTGTTGAGATGCTTTTAAATCTTCTTGGCTATATTCTGCCTCGTATTTTGAAGCGCACTTTGCTTGAATTAGTGTTGCCTGGAACTCACCATTGCCCATTAATTTACCTTCAGCCATAGCCTGAGCACCATCCTTAAAGGTGTCAGGGACAAGGCTCTTTCCTACATAACTTATAGGAAGAACACTTCCCTCTTGTTCTAACTTGAAGATAAGTTTTTCCGGTAACCGTTCGATGCTACCAGCAACAACATTCCCAGCAACCCGGATTCTTTGCCCGTACGCTTTTTCCTTCATAGCACGTAATTCATTGACAGTCTTATAGTAAGCTAGGCTTTCATCAAAGCTGCTTAGGCCAAGCCAAGCTACTGTCATTATAATAATTAAAGAACCAAATAAAAATTTAATCTTCCGTCTATCCATCGTGTAGCCTTTTTAAAATCAGTCAATAGAAGATGATGTTACGGATATATTTTACCCCCGTAACAATAATTTAACAAGTACGGAGGAACTTCTGTTACTTCCCTAAGCTAGTTGCTCATTGGGGGATTGAAAAAAAGCTTCCGGGAACATTACGACTAGAGGCTGAAAAGGTACATCCTAAATTAAAAAAAAAGTTTAAGAACCTAAAGTTATGTTCAACTAGCAATTAATAAGAACGTTAGTTCCTTCAATTTTAGTTTGGTAAGATGTAGCCTTAGCTATAGGGTTAGTCAGACAAGTTCCAGTTGTAACGTCGAATTTCCAAGCATGCCATGGGCAAGTAATAGTATTTTCTTCGAAATTCCCCTGACCTAAAGGGCCTCCCCGATGGACACAGTTATCATCTAAGGCATAGTAATTGCCATCAACGTTGAAAACTGTAATTTGTTTACCTTCAACCTCAACAGTGTGACATTGTCCAGAAATAATTTCTTCAGTTTTAGCTACAACAATGAACTTAGGCATTTTCATCCCCTTTTATAATTATTGTAACCTCGATTTTTAATTGTTCCC
>CAYWYX010000044.1:9642-13989 GCA_964462735.1 uncultured Acidobacteriota bacterium
ATTTTTAATTGTTCCCTATGAATAAAGAGTTCTGAAAACTAACTCAGACTTGTTATTCTAATAACTTATATGGTTTATATCCTCCCTTTAATTTGAAATGTAGCATTAAAATCAGAAAACCAGCAACCATGACAAGAGGTAAAATGGCTACCGTCATCAAAGCATTCTTTTTAGCTACAACCTGTATTTTACTAATGAGCAGTCGATGGTCATTATTGATTTCTTGAAGTCTATCTTGGTTGAGGGAACGATAAGTTCCAAAAAGGCTGGCTTTTTCCTGAGTCATTACTCTGGAATAAAGGGTGGGGGCTTTAAGCTGGAGTTTTTCTTCAACAACTCTGTCCTGAACATAACCTAAAAATGCAGTCCCAACTACTCCAACACTGAGGGTTCCCACTGCAGCAATGGAATTTAAGGTCAAAGCACCACCCTTGGGAAACTGTTCGGCAACTACTCCTAAGATGGTAGGCCAAAAGAAAGTTTTTCCCAAACCATAAAAGGTTGCTGCGAGTAGAATCGTAATTCCGGTTGATTTTGACAGCATTATAAGACCGATTGCAGCGACCAAACTACTGGTAGTTAATAAGCCTAGCGGTGAAAGCTTATGAATAAAGGGTCCTGCTAAAAATCTCAAAATCATCATAATCAAGGAAGTGTAAACTAATAACCACCCTGGATGAATACCGAGGTCTCCCATTTCAGGTGCTAGCAAAGAAGTGATCCAACTGTCTGTTCCTAACTCTGTTGTTGCTAAGGGGATCATCATCAACAGTAAAAAGAAAAACATCCATCGTCCCCAGGATCTAACGTAAAATGAATAACAACCTAATATGATAATTCCAACAGTCAGTTGGAGAGAAATTGACCAGGAGAACACCCGACCTATTTCACCAACCACAAGGGCCACTACAATAAAAATACCGAGAATTCCAACCTCTTGAAGCATGGCCTTGTATGAGATTCCTGCTTGTACTCTTTCCTGGACAGGAAATTGACGACCAACTAACATTACCCCATAAACTACCGTTGGCATGAGAATAAGAGCAACCTTGAGTCGCCAATCAACACCACCCATTATAAGAGCTAGAATTCCACCCAATACAAGACCGCCTGGCCATCCAGCATGAAGAATATTCAGCCACTTGGTCTTATCGTGTGGAAACATTGTGGAAACTACTGGATTTACTACTGCCTCTACTGTTCCATTACCAAGAGCCACGATAAAAGTACCAATGTATAGACCCCAGTATCCTTTGGCCAGAATGGTGATTATGGCAGAGGCAAGATGGCAAATAAAAGCAAAAGCCATGGCCTTCCCATAACCAATTCTGTCAACAATCAAACTAAATAAAACGATGCTGAGAGCAAAGGGCCATAGACCAACACCAAAGATCTCACCTTTCTGGGTTTCACTAAGATTGAATTGTATTCCCCACTCATTGATGACCTGTGTTCGGACAATAAAGCCAAAGGCAGTGGCTACCAAAGCGAAAAAACTGGTCCAGAAAATCCACTTAGATTCTTGATCTAATGATTCGGGGTTAGCTTGTTGTGTGTTCATATTTTTCATTTTGTTAAGTTTTGATCTATTCGTGGTAGTCTTAAATAAGGAACGAATGTTTGGTGATTTTAAATCGTCAATAGAGAAAATTTTGAGCTTAGTCCAGGACCATCAAGCTGTCAATCTTATTGGCAGGTCAAAAGGAAAGTAGTACGCTTTAATAAATTAGAACGTTTTTGAACCTAATGAAGGAAATTAAAAAGTGTCATAACTTTTTTTTATTCTGTTTATATCTACAAACCTGAACTTTAGAGTACCAATGAAAATAATTATACTAGGAATAAGTTTGGGTTCATAAGTTACTAATGTTATTGATTCTATTGATTGTTACCTCAAAGCTGAGTAGTTAAAATCTATGTAATTTGTTGCTTAAGTCCTCTAACATATAAAAGGTAGACAAACCAAATCTTTTTCGTAGGTCCCATTTTATGAGTTTTATTGAAAAGTCTGAACTAATGTCAGCAGATGATATAAAAAAGACTCTCGAGCGTTTGGCACAGGAGCTGATAGAGTATAATCATGGTGGAAAACAACTAGCTTTAGTTGGGATTCGTCGTCGCGGAGTCCCTTTAGCTGAACGACTGAGCCTGATTTTGCAGAATACTATCAAGGACATAAATATTCCAGTCGGCTATTTGGACATTAATCTCTATCGAGATGATCTTTCTACAATAGGTTCACAACCCATTGTTCAGAGTACTGAGATTGATTTTCAAATGGGTGAAAAGATCGTGGTATTGGTTGATGATGTTCTGTACACTGGCAGGACTATTAGGGCTGCCATGGACGCCTTAGTTGACTATGGCCGACCGAAGGCTGTGCAATTATGTGTATTGATTGATCGGGGTCATCGTGAATTGCCGATTCAGGCTAATTTTGTAGGCAAAACAGTGGAAATATTTGACACCGAGATGGTAGAAGTTCAGTTAGAGGAAATCGATCAAAGAGAAGGAGTTATGCTTGTTGAGAAGGCTTCTTAAGATATGAATAACTTGTTATCTACCAAAATACAGTTAGTTAATTTCTGAGGAAAAACCGGTGGCATTTAATGCCAAACACCTCCTAGGCATTGAATTATTGTCTGTTGATCAAATTCGTTTGATTCTGGAGACAGCCAATACCTTTAGAGAGATTTCAACCCGTTCTATAAAGAAAGTTCCCACACTGCGTGGAAAAACTGTTATTAATCTTTTTTTTGAATCTTCGACCCGAACCCGAATATCCTTTGAGATTGCTGCCAAAAGGCTTAGCGCCGATGCCATTAATATTTCTACTTCGACAAGTAGTATTGTTAAAGGTGAAACACTTATAGACACTGCTAGAAATTTAGAAGCAATGGCCCCTGACGCAATAGTTATTCGCCATTCCTCTGCCGGAGCTCCGCACCAACTAGCCAAGATCTGTTCTGCCTCGATTATCAATGCTGGTGATGGGTTCCATGAGCATCCTACACAGGCTTTACTAGACGCTTTGACCATTCTGGACCACAAACCAAGTTTAAAAGATCTTAGGGTAGCCATTATTGGAGATATTGCACATAGCAGGGTAGCTCGATCTAATTGTTTGTTACTAGGGAAGATGGGTGCACATATTACCGTTTGTGGTCCTCCAACTTTACTTCCCATAAATTTTGATCAGTATAGTTCCCTAGCAGGTTCACTGACAGTTACCGATAACATGAACGAAGCTCTGGATCAAGCCGATGTAGTTATGATGCTTCGTATCCAGTTAGAGCGACAGCGAGAGGCATTTTTCCCATCGATACGTGAGTATTTTCGTTACTATGGCTTAACTGGAGAGAGAATGAAATTTGCAAAGCCAGATGCCATTATTATGCACCCTGGGCCAATTAACAGGGGTGTTGAGATTGCCTCTGAGGTTGCCGATGGGCCCTACTCTGTAATTCTTGGACAGGTAGCTAGTGGGGTTGGAATTCGCATGGCCATCCTTTATTTGGTGATTGGGGAAAGGGAACAAACTGGAATCAGTATAGAATCCTGAATAAGTTGAGAAATCTACAGTTTTTAAGATGGGAAAAATCACCCAGTTAAAAAAATCAGCATTCACACAATCCACCGAACTGGATATTGAAAGGAGTTTTAATTGGAATCCTTACTAATTAAGAATGGTAGGGTCATTGATCCATCACAAAAGCTTGATAAGGTTACTGATATTCTTATAGAGGATGGGAAGGTGAGTCAAATTGGCTCTAAATTAAAATCTCCCACTGGATTAGTTCTGGAAGCTAAAGGATTGATTGTTACACCGGGCTTAATTGATATTCATGTTCATCTTCGCGAGCCAGGAAGAGAGGATGAGGAAACAATTCGATCAGGTTCTGAAGCAGCAGCTGTAGGAGGATTTACAGCAATTTGCTGTATGCCTAACACTTCTCCTGTCAATGACAATCCAGCTGTCACTAGTTTTATTTTAAAGGAGGCCGAACGTCGAGCGATAACCCATGTTTTCCCTATCGGGGCTATTACCATAGGAAGTGCGGGAGAAAGCTTGGCTGAAATTGGAGAAATGGTAAATGCTGGAGTAGTCGGTATTAGTGATGACGGCAAAGGTGTGATGAATGGTCAGCTTATGCGGAGAGCGATGGAATACTCATTACCATTTAAAATTCCGTTGATTGAACATTGTGAAGATCTCAACCTATCTGCACTTGGTGTAATGAATGAAGGATCCAATTCAACTTTACTGGGTCTAAAAGGAATGAGCCGTTTGGCTGAAGATGTCATGGTAGCCCGGGACATTATGTTGGCTGAGTTAACAGGAGCCCA
>CAYWYX010000044.1:14089-20369 GCA_964462735.1 uncultured Acidobacteriota bacterium
CTGAAGATGTCATGGTAGCCCGGGACATTATGTTGGCTGAGTTAACAGGAGCCCACATCCACATTGCTCATTTGTCTACGAGAGGAGCAATGGAATTGGTACGGAATGCTAAAGAAAAAGGAATTCATGCTACCTGCGAAGTTTGCCCCCATCATTTTGCTCTTAGTGATGCAGCCTGTAGCGACTACGATACTAATACGAAAATGAGTCCTCCTTTGCGGACGGATGATGACATCAAAGCCATACTGGAGGGTATTGCCGATGGTACAGTAGACTGTTTAGTTACTGACCATGCTCCTCATAACCCCAATGAAAAAATGCTGGAATTTGATCGCGCCCCTTCTGGAATTATTGGTTTAGAAACTGCTGTTGGTTTAGCCTTGACTCACCTTTATCATTCAGGATTAGTAAGTCTTAATCGGTTAGTTGAAATGATGAGTACTAACCCTGCTCAATTGATTAACCAGCCAATTGGAACCCTTAAGGTTAATTCTGCTGGTGATGTTACTATTATCGATACTGAGGCCGAATGGGTTTATGACCTAGCCAAAACTAGGTCTAAAAGTCGTAACTCGCCTTTTGATGGAACAAAACTAAAGGGTAGGGCAGTGGGTACAATTCTTAGAGGAAACATAGTCTACAAGAACGGTGATTATTTTTGATAAGAGAACAGAGAAAATATGCTTTCCTACCTAAAACTAAGTTTTTCTTATTTTGGGGTTGTTGTGGAACTCAATATTTCAAAAGCTATTGGTTTTTCTTAAATTTTTCTAGGCAGTCAGAAGAACAAAAATATATGGTTTCCCCTCCAAAGGATTTTTGCAAGGAAGTATTGACGTCTACATAAGTACCGCAAACCGGATCTTTTTCCATTTTCCCCTGCTTCACCTTGGATTGTTCGGTATTAAAGGGGTTAGAAGCCTTGAAATTAGAGGGGGCTTGTTTTGAAGAAAAAAGTGTGCGCAGAATTCCCCTAACGAACATAAATAAGGAAACAACAAGTAATATTTGAATCAGCCATTTCATCGAACGGGCTCCTATTCTTGAATAGCTTTTTGTAGACTGATTGTAAGTTAATTTTCACAACTAATTAAATCCACATCTCATTCCCTAATTCTATCACTGATTCAATTAAGCGCAAAAAGAGCTATTCGAATACCTCTACTCTTAACACTTATTTGATTTAAACGATGGTTTGTTTAAATGACATTACGTAGAGCTTTTGATTAATAGAGATCAGAAAAAGTTATTAATCGGTTCTGGTAATTTCAGAATTTAGAACAACTTAAAGGCTTCGGAATCAATTTTTTGTGACTGATGCATCAACATGGCATTCATCAATTCGATGGCTAAACGAGATTCTAATGTAATTCCTGCTCGAATTCCTACGCAGGGATCATGTCGCCCACTCTTAAGTTTAAATTCAATTTCTTCCAAATTCTTGCGTACTGATTTTTGGGGCAAAGAAATGGTTGAGGTTGGTTTAAATCCTACTCGGCATAGTATTGGGGATCCAGTAGTGATTCCACCCAATACTCCTCCATGATGGTTACTCTGATAGCCTGATTGTCGGATTTGATCATTATTCGTGCTTCCTTGGCGTTCTACCACCTTCCATCCAGAACCTATTTCACAAGACTGCACAGCGTGCAAACCACCCAAGGTACCCATCAGACGTAATTTGAGACTTTGGTAGAGAGGTTCACCAACTAAGGCTGGAGGATTTATGGCTACTAGCTCAATTGCAGCGCCTATAGAGTCTCCTTTCTTTCGTGTTTTTCTAATTAATTCACCTGCTTCAGCTGCAAAATCGGGATTAAGTGTATGGATTTCTGAATTTTCCAAAATGTTTTCCAAACGGGCAACCGACTCAAGTGAGAAATTTTGTGAGGAAGAATCCTTTAATTTTTCAAGCTGATTAACAAGGGTAAATTCAGTATTCAAATGTCCAACTTGGCAAATAGACGATAAGATAGTAGTTTTAAATTTTTCTTGGAGAAAGATGCGTGCTACAGAACCTGCTATGACATCTGAAATGGTTGATCTGTAGCTAGAGCGTCCTCCCCCTCTAGGGTCCAAAAATCCTTGGGCTTGGTGAAACTTAACTAGGTCGGTGTGTCCGGGACGAACATCCCCTTTTGCACCTAGGAACTGCTCATAATCTTGAGAACGCTTTGCCGAAGAAAGAACCAAAGCTGCTAAGGGTTCACCAGTAGTATACCCTTCTTCATAAGTAGGCACGCTCCAGGGTTGGCTTGATTCTTCAGAACCAATCACTGGACCGGCTAATAACCGATCATGGGATTCTTGATATAACCCAGAAAGTAAAATCAAACGATCTTCTTCGCGGCGGGGAGTCCCATGTTTATTACTTCCTGGACGCCTGCGATCTAGATATTTCTGAATTATTGATCTAGAAATATTGAGACCTGGAGGGCATCCAAAAACAATTGTAGTAATCGCTGGTCCGTGTGATTCTCCAGCACCAGCTACTCCATAGAGAGGACCACCAAGTATCTCCATTATTAACTCCTGATGCCTAAGCTAGATTAAGTGTCTACAAGTACTATATATCACAAGTATAGAGTCCACTATAGGGAACTTATTTCTAGAACCTCTATATTGAAGGACCATTCTCTAAATTCTGACGGTTCTATTTATTTAAAACTAGAACTAAAATAAGATCAAATAAAATAGTTTTTCCTTATCTAAACTCATAAAATCTTGGGTGTTTTATTTTCTTATTATTTGAGATGGAACTGTTAGTCTCTACTAGGATTGGAGGTTCAGGTGAAGATAAATTTAATCATATTAGGAATATTGGTTAAGATTTTGAAATAATGACACAAAGAAAGTTTTTGATGGACTATAGTTGACTTTTGGGTTTAGAAAGGAAGGTGTAGCTATTCAATTAAAGTCACCAGGTACTTCCAAAGTTAAAATTGGATTACTCCAGATGTCTTGTACAGAACAGCCTCAAGTAAATCTAGAAAAGGCAGAGGATGCCATTGTTTGTGCGTCCAAACTAGGAGTTCAAATTATTTGTCTTCAGGAATTATTTCGTTCCCAGTATTTCTGTCAAAAAGAAGATACCAAACTTTTTAATTTAGCAGAATCTATTCCTGGATCCACCACCAAGGCGTTTTTAGCATTAGCCCGAAAATATGAAATGGTGGTCATCGCCCCTATCTTTGAACGCAGGGCCGCTGGGATTTACCACAATACTGCTGTTGTTATAGATGCTGATGGAACCTTGTTGGGTAGCTATAGAAAAATGCATATTCCAGATGATCCTTTTTACTATGAGAAGTTTTACTTTACTCCTGGTGATCAAGGATATCCCACCTTTGATACTCGTTACGGGCGTATTGGTGTCTTAATTTGTTGGGATCAGTGGTATCCAGAAGCAGCTCGACTCATGGCTTTGGCTGGAGCGAAGATTTTGTTTTATCCTACTGCTATTGGTTGGCATCCCATAGAAAAAACTGAAAATGGATCTTCGCAACTGGAGGCTTGGATAACCATTCAACGTTCACACTCTATTGCTAATGGTATTTTTGTTGCTTCTGTTAATCGAGTAGGACATGAAGGTCCTTCTCTAGATGTAGGGTTGGAGTTTTGGGGTAGTTCTTTTGTTTGTGATCCTTTTGGCATCGTACTTAGTGAAGCTTCGAGGGAGAAGGAGGAGTTATTAACTGCAGAGTGCGACTTGTCAAGGGTTGAAGAGGTTCGACGTGAGTGGCCATTCCTGCGAGATAGACGTATTGATAGTTACGGTCAGATCAAGAGACGTTTTCTCGATGATCCAGGTAGTAATTTGTAAAATGCAAGATTAAGGTAGAAATACTATAGGAATTAATTCTTGTTTTAGAAAGTGAAATCAAGTTGATGAAACATTTTATTTTTCGAAAAGCAAAGATATTTATTGTAGAAGTTGTGATTGGTTTATTGTTGTTTGCCCTTTTTGATCGCGGGTTTCAATCGGAGATTCAAAGCTCTGGAGAAGGAGGAAATAAAAGTTGTTTGTGGGAGGTTTCTTCGAAGGGAACGGTTTTTTTGCTTGGGTCTATTCATTTGTTAAAACCTGACAGTTACCAAATGACAACCGCTGCTAAAATAGCCCTCGATCGTGCCAAAGTAGTTGTATTTGAGGTCGATATGGAATCAATGAATTCTCCGGAGTTCCAACAACTGATTTTTAACAAAGGAATCTTTAGCGGACCAGAAGTTAACTTGAATGTCTCATTGGAAACATTTTACCTGGCAAAGAAAAAGATAGAAGAGATGGGATTGTCATTTGAATCATTTCGTTCCTTTAAACCGTGGTTGTTGATGCTAGCAATAACGACAGCTAAGTTAAAAGAATTAGGATTTGATCCTAATCACGGTGTTGATCGGTATTTTTTTGATAAAGCAAAATATTTGAATAAAGAGATTATTAGTCTTGAAACGGTAGAGTATCAATTAGACAGACTGGATGGAATGTCAATTGAGATTCAGGAATTAGCACTAGTACAAACTTTGGAGGATCTGGATCTCATCGAACAAGAATTTAATGAAATTTTAAAAGCATGGAATCAAGGCGATATAGTTGAGCTGGAAAGACTCTTACTTTCAAGCTTTAAAAATTTCCCTGATGTTTATAAGAGACTGATTAAAGACAGAAATAGGAACTGGTTGTCTCGAATTAAGCAGTTTTTAAAGGAGGATGGGATCACCTTGATTGTTGTTGGTACTGCCCATTTAGTGGGACCAGATGGGTTAGTCCAATTGTTAATAAGACAGGGTCATAAGGTAAAACAATTATGATTAGGGGAGTTTTATTTTTGGGTCATCATGAATAAGTTGTTAACCCCTGTTAATTCTAGAATACCGGCTGAATGGGAGGAACATCGAGCCACTTGGATAGTCTGGCCTCACCAAAGGTCAGATTGGCCTGGAAAGTTTTCCGCTATCCCTTGGGTATACGTTGAAATTGTCCGACATCTTCATTGGCAAGAAAAGGTTAAGGTTTTAATAGATAATCTTACTCGAGAAAAAAGGGTAAAACAAATGCTGTTTCAAGCCAAGATAGATCCTAAAAAGATAGAGTTTCACAGAGTTATGACCGATCGAGGGTGGCTGCGTGATTCAGGACCACTGTTTATTAAGTATGGTCGATCAAAGTCGGGTAAACTGGGAATTTTGAACTGGAGATTTAATGGCTGGGCCAAATATTCGAACTGGAAAAGAGATGATGCTGTCCCTAAGAAAATTTCCCAAGTGCTTGGAATCAAACAATGGAAACCACAAAATTATAAAAATGGACGTCCAGTGGTTTTAGAAGGAGGTAGTATTGAAGTTAATGGTCGAGGAACCCTCATGACTACTGAAGAATGTCTACTTAGTTCTTCGCAAATGAGAAATCCAGGTCTTTCTCAGCTGGAATTGGAAAGGGTTTTTAAACATTATATGGGGATTCAAAAGGTAATTTGGCTGGGGAGAGGAATCGCTGGAGATGATACCCATGGACATATTGACAATCTAGCTCGATTTGTCAATTCAACGACGGTAGTCGTTTCTGTAGAAACGAATCAAAATGACATCAACTATGAGCCATTACAGGAAAATCTTAGACGGTTATATTCCGCTACTGATCAGGATGATAGACGTTTCCGCATAGTTGAACTTCCAATGCCAAATCCACTCTTTTTTAGAGGACAGCGTTTACCTGCAAGTTATGCAAATTTTTATATTGCTAATCAGACTGTTTTAGTCCCCACATTTAATGATCCCAATGACTACAGAGCTTTAAAGATTCTTAAAAACCTATTCCCTGATCGAACCGTCATTGGAATCCATAGTGTTGACTTAGTATGGGGACTTGGAACACTACATTGCCTTACACAACAGGAACCGATGTAGTGTTCTTGTGGCAGTTAAGAAGGGGGATTAATCAGAAGGAATAACAGGCAAAATAAAATGTGACGGATAAGTATTAGAATGGTAAATAGTCTGATTAGCTGCTTGAGGCTTTTGGTGTAAACCAAAAGCCTCCCCTGTATTCAGGTTACGATTAAATTGGGGGAAGTGGCTACTAGTTACATCTAACCGGATACGGTGACCTTTGAGAAATAGGTTACTGGTATCTACCAAATCAATCATCAGTTCATAGATTTTTCCTGGATCGAGCGTTTTAGGTTGATCAAGACTCTTTCTGTACCGGGTGCGGAGAAGTCCTTCAGCTTAATAATAAGGTTGAGATCAGGAGACAACACGTCCAAGTAGGGATCCAAATTTT
>CAYWYX010000045.1:0-4566 GCA_964462735.1 uncultured Acidobacteriota bacterium
CCTTACTGGAGCCCACGACCAGGATTGAACTGGTGACCTCGTCCTTACCAAGGACGCGCTCGTACCAACTGAGCTACGTGGGCCAAGATCTGGAGCGGGAGACGGGGGTCGAACCCGCGACCAACAGCTTGGAAGGCTGTGACTCTACCAATTGAGTTACTCCCGCCTCAAACTCCAAAAGTCTGGTGGAGAGAGGAGGATTCGAACCTCCGTAGCTCGCAAGGAGCGGCAGATTTACAGTCTGCTGCCATTAACCACTCGGCCATCTCTCCTAAAAAAGCCTCAGGTGGAGCTGGCGAAGGGACTTGAACCCCCGACCCTCTGATTACAAATCAGATGCTCTACCATCTGAGCTACGCCAGCCCGCTACTGGCAAACGGTATAAACTACCAAAAAGTTCATTCTTATGCAATAAACAAGTAAGAATTTAGTGAATAAAATCTATAAACTCATATTTAATTTCTTTCAATCCTTTGCCTAGTAACCTCATAGAGTACAATACCAGCAGCCACAGAAACATTTAGCGAACATATAGGACCTGGAGTTGGCACTGAAACCAAAAAATCACATTTTTCCCTTATCAATCTTCTTAACCCTAATTCCTCATTGCCAAAAACAAGAGCTGAAGGAGAATTAAAATCTAGGTTCTGACAATAGGTATCTTGTCCGGTTTCAACTCCAGTAACCCAAAGCCCTTTATCTTTAAGCAAATCAATCGCAACACTTAAGTTAGCTACGCGAGCAATCATTAGATGCTCTACGCCACCGGCTGAGGTTTTGGAAACCACTGTTGTTAAATTTACTGTGTGGTCTTTTTTAAGAATAACACCGTCTACAGCTGCAGCAGCACAGCACCTCAACACAGCTCCCAAATTACGAGGATCAACAATAGAATCCAAGACAACAACTAAGGCGTTCGGACCCAGACTAGCTATTAATTCACGTAGACCTATATATCTCCGAGTAGCACAAACAGCTACTACACCTTGATGTTTGACTCCCTCTACTTTACGATCAAGACTGCGTCTTGGTTCAAAATGAATAGAATGTCCGAGTTGACGGGCTAACTGCATCACATTTCTGATCTCTCGGTTGTTAATTTCTTCTGCAAAATAAAGATGAGAAATCAGTCTTGAACGAGACCTCAAACACTCTAAGACAGGATGAATGCCGCAGATTAAATCTTTCATAAATCACTAGAGGAAGGTGTTATCCCCACTAATGTCATTGCTTCTATAAATTCACTAACCCTAGTTCGACAGTCTTTAACTGGTCGCGGCAGATTTAAGCCACTACCAAGTTCAAGAATAGATATCACTTTCTCCAACTCTGGACCAGAATCTACACCAGTTAAAGCCACTCGAATAGGATGAAAAAGATTCTTGCCTTTCTGCCCACTTACAGACTTTATCTTTTCTAAAATGACTGGCCAATCTTTTATTAAATCTCGTTTAGGATCCGAAATTTGTACATTAAGCTCAAAGATTACTTCCGCTGCGCCAGAATTAGTCAAAATCTGGTGAACTCCCTCTGTATTGACAGATACTTTCCCATCATAAAACCAAAGACTTTTAGTTTTATTAGTGATTTGACTTAGATGATCTGTACCTGGCAAAAAAGCTTGGACAACTAACTCAAACCAAGTTTTTAATTTAGTATCCATTTCTTCCAAAAAACCTTCTTGCAGAAAAAAACTTAAGGCTAAATCAATAACTTGGGAAAATTTAACTGTCTTCATATAATGACGGTTAAAAAAATGAAGTTTGTCAAAGTCAAAAACTGCTGAACTTTTTGAAACCTGTCCTAAGTCAAAGCTCTCAATAAGTTGTTCTTTTTCTAATATTTCCCCCTGATCTTCACGTGGTGCCCACCCTAATAGGGTTAAGTAATTCAGTAGAGCTTCTGGTAAAATTCCCTTTTCTCTAAAATGTTGAATTGAAGTCGAGCCATGACGCTTAGAAAGACGGGTACGATCTTCACCTAAGATGGTTGAAAGATGAGCAAAAATAGGAGGCTTCCATCCAAAAGCCTCATATATTAAAACCTGCCGAGGGGTATTAGAAAGATGATCATCCCCACGCACGACATGTGTAATCTTCATAAAAAAGTCATCTACTACAACAGCAAAATTGTAGGTTGGAAAACCAGTAGATCTAATTAAAATCGGATCACCTATCACTTCACTTGTAAAATCCATTTTTCCATGTACTATATCTTGGAATTGGACTCTGCCAGGTCGAACTTTGAGGCGTACCACTGATGGGCACCCTTTAGCTATCTTGTCTCTTATGATTTCTCTAGATAAAGTCCTACAGGTTCCTGGATATTTCCAAGCTAGACCTGACCGTTTGGCTTCCTCTGCCTGATTAAATAGTTCTTTCTCAGTGCAGAAGCACTTATAAGCTAAACCTTTATCCAAAAGCTTCTGTGATTGCACCTTGTAGTTTTCAGTTCGATCACTTTGACGGTAGGGACCTAATTGACCATCTATGTCGGGACCTTCTTGCCAATCTAGTCCAAGCCATTTAAGATCATTAAATATCTGATTTTCAAAACGTTTTTGAGACCGATTAATATCAGTATCCTCAATTCGAACAATAAAACTCCCTCCATATTTTCTAACAAAAAGCCAATTAAAAATTGCTGTTCTGGCATTACCAACATGCAATTCACCAGTAGGACTAGGAGCGAAACGAAGGCGGTTAGACATAGGCACTAAATCCATCAAGAAATAAAGTTTTTTTTAGGTAATAGAAGAGGGACTGATGAGCTATGTTGGACGTTAAAATAACTAAAATATTCTATGTTCATGTAACGCAGAGAAAATAAAATGTTCAAAATAATACCTTTGTGTCACCTCGTAGAAACTTAATCTATTGTGAATACAATTCAGCTAGTGGCAAATCAGTAGGCTTAGTTATCTTAATATTACGTTCACTTCCCAACAGCACTGTGACTGGAAAACCTAACCGTTCTACTAATGATGATTCGTCTGTACCCTGAAAACCATCTATTTCTGCTCTCTCAAATGATTCCTTTAGAATTTCGTATTTAAAAGCTTGAGGAGTTTGAACCATCACAATCTTTTCACGAGGCAACGTGTTAACAACCAGATCCCGGTTAATCTCCTTGACTGTGTCAAAACAAGAAAGGACAGTAATTGCGCTTCCCTTTTTACCAGCAGTTCGGATAATGGCTTTAATCATTTCCACCTCTACAAAAGGCCTTACACCATCATGAATTACAACTATGTTAGTATCTGGTTCGACTGCCTTGAATCCTCTATAGACTGACTCTTGACGAGTCTCACCGCCCTCGACAAACCGGATTGATTCTAGCATCTTTAAACATTCTATTTCTTTTTTGAATGATTCAATCTCAGTTTTTCTAAGTACAAGTTGTATGGTCTGAATTAGCTTGCAACTAATAAACTTTTGTAGAGTTCGGACTAGAACTGATGTTCCAGCCACTTTGACAAATTGTTTTGAAATTGAAGATTCCATTCGCATGCCAATGCCCGCTGCGGGAATAATGGCTGCTACCTTCATGGTATTATTTTCCCCATCCTATATTTAATCATCGTAACGGCCAAAAATCATTTTCCCAGCCGTCGTCTGCAAAACACTGGTAACAGAAATATCAATAGTTTTCCCAATCATTTTTCTAGCATGATCCACTACAACCATTGTTCCATCATCTAAATACGCGACTCCCTGACTGTATTCCTTTCCTTCTTTAAGAATGAAAACTTTCATTATCTCGCCAGGCAAAACTATAGGTTTTAGTGAATTGGCTAACTCATTTATGTTGAGGACAAAAACATCCTGTAATTGTGCTACTTTATTCAAGTTAAAATCATTAGTAACGATTTTTGCCTTCATCTCCTTTGCAAGTTCGATGAGTTTTAAATCAACCTCTTGAATATTGGTAAAATCTTTCTCCACAATTTGCACTTCAATTCCAGAAATTTTTTGAATACGCTGCAGGATATCTAGGCCCCGACGACCTCTATTACGTTTTAAAGCATCAGCGGAATCAGCTACTTGCTGAAGCTCCCTCAAAACAAACTGTGGGACAAGAATAATCCCATCAACAAAACCAGTTTCACAAACATCTGCAAATCGACCATCAATTATTACACTTGTATCCAAAATCTTGTAATTTTTTCCACCACGTCTCTCCCCACCAAGAAATCCTTCCATAGCTGAAAGATTTAGTAAGTCCCCCTTACTAGCTCCCATGACTAAACCTACATAACCCATAAATAAAAATAGACTTACTTGCAAAAAAGATAGCGTACTAGGTTCAAGCATAGTTTTAACTAACATACTACTAATCATGGTAGCCCCAGCAATACCCGTTACAGAACCAATTGCAGCACCAATAAGTTGTTTTAACGAAGTTGCTCTGAGACGTAATTCAAATAAGACAATTCCTAAAGCACCCAAACCCCCAACAATCAAAGTAAACGGCATAGTCAAGCCAAAAGGTTTGAAATAATAAGAAGTCCAAACAAATACAACACCAAATACTAGACGTATTAGTAATCGCTCTAGCAAGGCACTA
>CAYWYX010000045.1:4666-19114 GCA_964462735.1 uncultured Acidobacteriota bacterium
AGAGAATGTTAGTAAGATATATATGATTGGTAAAATTACTTGACAGGACTTTTTTGGCGGGAGAAAACCAATGTTGGTCATTTAAAAACTCCCTAATTTATAAGCAGAACATTGCAATTCTGAACCATCTTCGGGAGCATGTCTCGAGCAATTAGTATACCATCTATAAGGTTCTGTTGGTAGACTATTTAAAGACTCTGTGAATACCTGACTCACTCGTGAATGAGCAACTCCCAAACGAGTCATACCAGTATCTATTTTAAGGTAATAACCCACTAGAATACCTAAACGCTCACTCTATTGACCCAAGGTTTTGATCATGTCCTTGCGAAATATTTCCGGAGTAAGTTTCTCCCTTATGATCTCTTTCTCCTGACCTGGGCAGAATCCATTAAGAATCAGAATTGGTGACTTAATACCTGCACTTCTTAGTTCAAGTGCCTCTTCCAAAATAGCTACTGCTAAAACATCAGCTCCTATTTTTTCCAAACATTTCGCTACGGGAGTAGCTCCATGGCCGTAAGTATCAGCTTTTACTACTGCTATAATGCGAACCTTCTTTTTAAGCAACTTGCGCAGAGAAATAAAGTTACGCTTGATTTGATTCAGATCAATTTCGATCCAAGGTGGCCTCCTAACTCTATTCA
Organism: uncultured Acidobacteriota bacterium; assembly: GCA_964462735.1. Lineage (GTDB taxonomy): Bacteria > Acidobacteriota > Terriglobia > Versatilivoradales > Versatilivoraceae > JAKUNG01. Next base: position 5,314 of record CAYWYX010000045.1, read on the forward strand.
TCTTTTACTCGGTTAGTAGAGGGCTCTTTAATATATAATTAAACCTATCCACTGCTGTCTTATGGAAATTGGATTTCCTAAACACATTAACAGACAACCTATTTAAAAAAAGGATACTTTCTAGGGGAAATAGCTGGAGATACTACATTTGGCTTACTCTTGCCAGAGATTTTCAAAGCTAGTATATTCTCTTAAAAAAGCTAGCTTTAAACCTCCTATTGGACCATTTCTCTGCTTACTAATAATTAACTCAGCAATTCCACGATTTTCCTCGGTAGGTTTATATACTTCTTCACGAAAAATGAACGCGACCAGATCAGCATCTTGTTCAATTGAGCCCGACTCTCGTAAATCTGAAAGCTGAGGCCGATGGTCACCAGTTCTTTGTTCAGGAGCGCGACTAAGTTGCGAAATTGCAATTACTGGAATATCTAATTCTTTTGCTAAACCTTTTAGCCCACGGGAAATACTAGAAATCTCTTGCTGTCGATTTTCGTATCGTCCTTTACCTCCAGCAATTAATTGCAAATAATCGACAATTAATAAATCTAAACTATTTTCTGCTTTAAGTCGTCTTGCTTTAGCTCTCATTTCCAACAATGTAATGCCAGCCGAGTCATCAATAAATACGGGAGCTTGAGACAATTCTCCTAGCTTCTTAGTAATTTTGTTCCAATCCTCTTTAGATAAATAACCCGTTCGTAATTGATGAGCGTCAACACGAGCTTCTGAACATAGCATTCGAAGTAACAATTGATCTCCAGCCATTTCCAAACTAAACATGCCAACGCTTTTCTTAACTGATAGGGCCACATGTGTTGCTATATTCAAAGCTAGTGCCGTCTTACCCATCGACGGTCGCGCTGCTAAAACAATTAGGTCAGAAGATTGCATACCTGAGGTTAGATTATCAAAATCTGTGAAACCTGTCGGAATTCCAGTTACCATTTGACGACTACTTGCTACTGCTTCAATTTTCTTAAAACTAGTTTTAGCCAACTCACCAACACTTAAAAAGCCGGAACGTACTTTAGATTCAGCGATATTAAAGATAGCACTCTCAGCATCGTCTAAAATACTTTCCACATTATCCTGCTGTTCATAGCAAGAAGTAATGATTTCAGTCGAACGCTTAATCAAATTTCGCAGCGTAGACTTCTCTTGAACAATTCGAGCATAGTCTTCAATATTAGTTAAACGAGGAACACCATCTATCAGGGATGAAATGAATGAAGCCCCTCCCAACTCATCTAGCTGACCACTACTTCGGATAGATTCAGTTAAAGTAACAAAATCAATAGCTTTAGAATTTTCCAACAATGAAATCATGTGTTGAAAAATAAGTCTATGGCCACTCAAATAAAAATCATTTGTTCTTAGTAGCTCTACAGCTTGGTTAACGAGCTGGTTATCCAACAGGACAGCTCCTAACACACAGCGTTCCGCCTCTAAATTTTGTGGGGGACCTTTTTCCAGAGTAATATCAGCTGGCATTATTAATTTAGGAAAAAAAGCGTTTGTTGAAGAAAATCTATTAAAAAAATTAGTAACTTGATGGATTCACAAATCAATTTCAGAACTAGTTTTATTCTTCCTTTAACACTTCAATCTTAAGGAGTGCAGTAACTTCCCGATGAAGTTTAATCGGCACCTCATGTTTACCCAGTGATTTAAGGGGTTCCTCCAAGTTAATCTTTCTTTTTTCAATTTCAAACCCCTTTTCTAATAATATTTGAACTATATCCATTGTGGTTACAGATCCATAAAGCACTTCGTTTTCTCCAACCTTCCTGGAGAATTCAAGATTGAGTTCAGAAAGTTGTTGAGCTAACAATTCTGATTCTTTTTTTTCTATGGCCTCTCGGCGGACAAGAGCTGCCCTTTCTTGCTCAACTTGACGCACATTGTGAGGAGTAACCAAAATAGCTTTTCTTTGAGGGAGTAAAAAATTACGAGCATATCCTGCCTTAACTTTTACAATATCTCCACGGTCTCCTAGCTTTTCAACTTGTTCTCTAAGAATGATCTCCATAAGAATACTCCCATTTTTTTTCTTTATTAATTGAGGTCATCATCAAGCTATTAATCAACCCCTAATCCAATATGCTCAGGGGGTTTTTAGTCAGTTGAAAAAGGCAAGAGAGCAATATTACGAGCACGCTTGAGAGCTACCATCAACTTGCGTTGATGAGGTGCGCAAACACCGGAAATTCTCCTAGGCAGTATTTTACCTCGTTCTGGATTGAAGGCAGATAGCAACCGACTATTTTTATAGTCAATGTAGTCAATCTTTTCAACACAAAATTTACAAAATTTTTTGCGTCGGAAAAAATTTCGTCTGGGACCTCTTTTTCTTTGAGCTCCTAGACGATTAGGCGTTCGGCCAATCGGCATTTTAATTGCTCCTTAAAAGGACTTCTCAACAAATAATGCTTAGCGCTTCAAAACTAAAGGGTAGAATCATTAACGTCAGTTTCAGGTGAAATATTTCGTTTTTGACTTTTCTTCAACCGAGCTTCTTTAATTTTATTGGCTCGTTTAAGCTCTTCATCCACCCGAACCGTCAAATAACGAATAACCCGTTCAGTAACCTTTAACCTGCGCTCAAATTCCTTAATACATTCTCCTGTTCCCTTGAGGTTGAACAAAATATAATACCCTTCAGGGACCTTTTCAATCTGATAAGCTAACCTCTTCTTACCCATTCGATCAATACTATCAATTTCACCCTTAAAATTCTTCACTAGTTCTTCCATCTGTTCTACTAGTTGGGTAATCTCCTCATCGCTCGAAGATGGGTGAAGAATAAACATAATCTCGTAACTTCTCATGGAAATCTACTCCTAAAAACTTCACAACACTTTTAAACCAATAAAAATACAAAATAAATTTAAACAAACTTTAATTAAAACTGTTCATAGCCTGCTGCACTCCTCTGTCACACACAGATTCTACAGCTTTTTCCCCATTGAGAACCATTTGTTTTACTATCTCAGAGTAATCTTTTCCAATAGGAGAGAGAACATAGCTGCTAGCATCCACGACCTCAAATTCTGGATATATACCTAATCGGACTCTTGTAAACTCCTGACTCTCTACACAGTTGATAACTGATCGAAGCCCATTGTGTCCACCATGACCACCATTAGCTTTTATACGAATACTTCCAAAAGGTAGTGATAAGTCATCACAAACTACAACTAGGTTATCAAGTGTAACTCTATATTTAGATAACAAACGTTTAACCGATTGCCCGCTGCAATTCATAAAAGTTTGGGGTTTAGCCAGCAATAAAGCTATCCTTTTCGATTTAACCTTTGCAACTAAGGCTAAGCATTCCTGGCAATTCCAATTGACAGAGGCATCTGAAGCTAGTTCGTCTAATACAAGAAAACCTAGATTATGTGGAGTCTCTCCATACTGGAAACCGGGGTTACCCAACCCCACAATAATCTTCATTTTTTACTCACTAAATAAAGGGTTATATTGAACCCTCTACGTTTCCTTACCTTTGTCTTCAGCAGGCTGTTCTTCACCCGATCCCCCATCTATTTCAGCTTTTCCTTTCTTAATTACCTCTGGTTCAGTTGCAGGTTCAATTTCCTCCTCTGTAACCAACTCTTCTTCTAGCTCTTCCTTAGGTGCTACTACATGTGCAACGACAAGTGCAGAATCTGAAAGTATCTTCACTTTAGATTCAACATTTAAATCGGACACTCTAATGTTAGAACCAATTTCGAGAGATGAAACATCCATCGAAATTTGTTCTGGAATATCTGCTGGTAAACATTCAACTTCTAATTGACGTAAAACAAACTCGAAGATTCCACCTTGATTTCTAACTCCTGAAGCAATTCCAACTGCAACGATTGACACATTAACCTGCACAATAGCATCCATTGTAATTCGAATTAAATCCGCATGGAGCAAACTGTCATTTATTGGATCTAATTGCCAGTCTTTTATCATCACATTAGAAACACCATGTTTTTCAATTTCCAAGGAGAAAATAGTATTGTGCCCCGAAGTTGAATACAAAATTTCTAACAAGTTTTTAGGATCTAAACTGACTGGAATAGTTTCCTTTTTTTGGCCGTATAAAACAGCAGGAATTCTACCTTTTCTGCGCAACTCCCTTGATACATTTTTCCCGAAACTACTCCTTAATTCTGCAGAAATTCGGACTGATTTCATAATTCACTCTTCTCAGATTCGAAATAACATTAAATATATTAAATAAAAAGAGAACTCACTGAGCTCTCTTCATGAATTGACTTAATTGCCTGGCCAAGTAATCCAGCTACACTCAAAACTTTGATTTTTTTGCACTGCTCAGCCTCAGGTAATAAAGGAATTGTGTTTGTAACTAACAGTTCAGTCAAGTTAGAATCTGTAATTCTCTTAATAGCTAGACCTGAAAGAACTGGGTGGGTACAACAAGCATAAACATTCTTAGCACCCTGACCAATAAGTGCATCTGCTGATTTTACAAGGGTACCAGCTGTATCAACCAAATCATCAACAATGACCACATTTTTATCAGCCACCTCACCAATAATATTTACTACGTCGGCTTCGTTAGGACCAACCCTTCGTTTGTCTATCACAGCTAAAGTAGTATTCAGCTTCTTTGCAAACGCCCGTGCTCTTTCCGTACCTCCTGCATCAGGAGAAACTATTGTTAGATCAGGCAAACCTAGGTCTTTATAATATTGAATTAACACCGGGCCTGCAAAAAGATGGTCAACTGGAATATCAAAAAAGCCTTGAATTTGAGGCACATGCAAATCCATAGTGAGAGCTCTGTTAGCCCCTGCTGTAGACAAAATATCTGCTACTAATTTAGCTGAAATAGGAACCCGCGGTTTATCTTTTCGGTCTTGACGAGCGTAACCAAAATAAGGGAGCACTGCAGTAATTCGACGAGCTGAAGCTCTCTTGAAAGCATCAATCATTACTAGCAGCTCCATTAAGCTCCGATCAACTGGACGACAAGTCGGCTGAATGACAAAAACATCCTCACCCCTAACATTCTCAAGAATCTGAACATATACCTCTCCATCATTAAAACGGGAAATGGAGGCCTGTCCATTTGGAAGACCCAAAGATAGACAAATCTCATCGGACAAACTTTTGTTAGAGGTTCCTGTAAAAATCTTGATATCGTTAGTCAAAAAGTTTCACCACCGAAGTTTGAGGTTCTAATATCCTTTTTCAAAATCTATAAAGAATGATATTCAAAAAGTTAGTGGCTGGGGCGGGAGGATTCGAACCTCCGAATGCGGGCTCCAAAAACCCGTGTCTTACCACTTGACGACGCCCCATCATTTTGTTGCCTGTTGGAAACACTGGACAAGGGAATCTTGATATTGTTTCCGAGTCGTGGTTCTAGTGGTAATTAGTTGAATATCCCTATTCCTTAGAGCCACTTGGGCCTGTTTTAAATCTCGCTTACTATCAAAAAAACCCACTATGGCAGAACCACTTCCCGTGAGACCCGCTTTCGTAGCACCACACTGCAACAATCTCTTTTTAATCTGCTTCAAGCTTGGCTGATTATTAAAAACCACGGATTCAAAGTGATTCTCCAGCTCCTTTCCTGATTCAATGTTATCAATAACAGCTGGGCAGAAAGCCGGAATCTTACTTTTGTTGTCCTGACTTGTCAACCGCAAACTTGCCTGCCTATAAGCGTCAACGGTAGCTATAGGAAAAGCAGAAATAACAATTAACAAGTGGCTAGGCAAATGATCCTGAAGTGAATATACCTCAGATCCTGTACCTATGCCAATAGCTCTTCCGCCTAAGAAAAAGAAAGGAACATCCGCACCTAATTCTTCTCCAATTTCAAACCACTCTTGCCTAGACATCTTTAATTTTAGGAGGTAATCTAGGGCCATTATCGTTATCGCAGCATTACTACTTCCCCCTCCTAAACCTGAACCCGTTGGGATCTGCTTTTGCAGTTGAACAGAAAGACCTGTCTTGACCCCTGTCCGATTTCGAACAGCTTCAATAGCACGAACAACCAAATTATTTTCATCTCTTAATTCAACAAGGTTACAATTAAATTCTAACCCATTTCCTGACCTCATTGAGATTTCTAAATTATCATGAAGCATAATAGTCTGGTAAACCGTCCGGATTTCATGATAACCGTCTGTTCGTTTACCAAGAATATGAAGCCCCAGATTTATCTTTGCAAAACTATGTAACTTAATTCGTCCAAATTTCATATCACTTTAATGATCAATATAAACCAAAAAAAAACTCAATCCATCACGATTGAGCACTCCTTTTAAAATTAAAAACCACCCGTGTTCAACTATTTTTCCGTGCCAAATAAGGCTAATTTAGTTTCTAACTCCTCGACCTTCTTAGCAACTTTTTGAATTTCTTCTTCATCTTTCCCATATGAAATCGACCTTTTCCAAGCAGTATGAGCTTTAAGATAAGCTCCTTTTTGGTAGTATAAATCACCTAAATGTTCGTAAATCGTAGGGTCACGGCGAACTCGACCCAGTGCCTCAACCAAATATGCTTCTGCCTGTTCAATTTTACCCAGCTTAAAATAGACCCAACCCAGACTATCAAGAAATGCACCATTATTTGGTTCGATGGCAACTGCTCGTTTAACTAGACCTAAGGATTCATTTAACCGCACTCCTCTATCAGCCCACATATAGCCAAGGTAATTTAGTGCCGAAGCATGTTTAGGATTCAAGTTAATTACCTTTTTAAACGTCCTTTCTGCCTTTTTATATTTCTTCTGACGTTCCTGTAAAGCACCTAACATAAAATAGAAAGATTCTCTTTTCGAAAAATATTTCCTAGCTTCATAAAGCTTTTGTTCTGCCTTCTTATATTTCTTTTGTCTCTGATAGATCTGAAAAAAATAGTGATATACTTCTAAATCTCCCTTACTGCCTTCCAACATGTTTTGTAGCTCTTTAAGTCCTCCACTAGGATTACCACTTTCAGCAACAACATCCGCACACAATGCTCTTAAAACTTTACTCATATCCATTCTATTTTTACTTACATCACCACAAATAGAGAGAGCCCTAGCAATCTGCTTAGAACCCCTATAAAGGTCTATCAACAGAGCAGAGGACCTATTATAATTTTCCTCAACTAACTCTTTCCAAGCCTGGTCTGCACCATTATCATTTTTTTTACCCAGAGTTTTTAGTTCTTCAAAATAATTAGTTGCCTTATCGTAATTACCTAATTCCTGCGCTATTAAACCCAAATGTGTTAAAAAAATACTCTGATTCCTAAGTTGAGGAAAGGTATAGCCTTCGTTGGAATTATGATGAATTCTCAAAAGTTGCTCAAAGCCATTCTGCGCTTCTTCAAGATGACCAAGATCTTCATGAAGTTTAGCGAGTTTATAAGAAGCTTCTAAACTATTATGAAGATAGGTGTTAGCTTTCTTAAGATGTTGTAGAGCTTGTTCATAAAGTTGGCGTTTGAGACTAATCTTACCTAAACCTAGAAAAGCCTCCCCATCTTTAGGATCTTTTTTTACAACCTTTAAATACTCAGCTTCTGCTTCATCAATTTTTCCCTGATCCATCAGAGCGGATGCTAAATTTTTTCGAAGAAATTTGGAATTAGATTCATCATTCAGTCCTCTCCTGAAAATTTCTGCAGCTTTTTGATAGTTTCCTAGTTGCTGATATGCTAATCCTGTCTGAAGAAGAAGGACAGGTGAATTGGGATTAATTTTAAGAGCATTCTCAAATAATTGAATTGCTTCAGATATTTGGTTTTGATCCATATAAAGTCGCCCAAGCAAGGTCAAAATTTCTTCAGAAGAAGGGATTATTTTCAATGAATTTTTGAGGATTTCAATAGCTTTACTGGGTTTTTCCAAATAACGATATAACCTAGCAACAACCAAATAAGCATTGGAATCCTTTGGTGCAAGTTGAATAATAGATTCAAAAGCCCAGATTGTCTTTTTTAGAGTGTCTTTGTTGGGAATTCTCTGACGATTTCTCTCTTGTTCAAAAATTGACAAATATATAGCACCCAGTTTTTTATAGGCTCGCAAGTTTCCTTCATTAGCTTGAACGGATTTTTCAAATGCTTGAACTGCCTGATTTACACGATTATTCCTGAGATAGGCTTCTGCTAACTCTGTTAATAAATTGGAGGAATTCGGATCATAGTTTAATGCCTCCCGGTACAATCTTTCCGCTTGTAGAAAGTTCCCACTTGCTTCCATTAATCGGCCACGGCTAAAGTGGAAATAAGCCAAATCTCGAACCATGCAACTTTTTTTCTCAACGCCAGCTATTTTCGTATCTACTTCTCCCCACAAGGGTAGGTGCAGTTTCAAAAATAATAAGAGGAATAAAGTGCCTGTTAACTTATAGCAATAATTGTGACTGGGACTATAGTATTTCATTAGGTTTGCCGAGTTTATCTCTTTCTCATTTGTCTGAATTATCTCATGCAGTTTATTTTTAAGTCAAACGCTTCCAGATTAGAAAATTTTTCGAAGCTATAACCATCAAATTTTGCTGAAACAATTTTATTTTTTGGGTTAATCAACATTCCTTAAATCATCAAAAGTTATGAGAAATTCAACACAAACACTTCCCAAATGTTATAGCAATGATAGATATAACTGGACTTATTGAATTAGTGACGAAAATGTCTTTTTCCTGTTAGCACCATTGCCATTTTCTTTTCGTTAGCAGCTTGGATAACCTCATTGTCCCTTACTGACCCTCCCGGCTGGATCACAGCTCGAATCCCAGCATCTGCAGCTACATCTATACCATCACGAAAAGGGAAAAAAGCATCTGAAGCCATGACACAATCCTGCAATGACTGCTGGGCTTTAGTAATGCCTAGTCTTACTGAATCAACTCGGCTCATTTGTCCAGCACCAATGCCAATTGTTTGATGGGCATTCGTATAGATAATAGCATTCGACTTAACATGTTTTACTACTTTCCAGCTAAGTTTCAGGGACTCCCATTCTGCAGGACTAGGAGATCTTTCTGTAGCTACTTGCCAAGTATTACTATCATCTTGTTCTCTATCAATTTCTTGTACTAATAACCCACCTTCTACCCACTTGTACTCCCATTGACAAGAGTTTAAATCTGAATCAAAGTATTTTAGGAGTCTTAGATTTTTCTTTGTACTAAGACATTGGAGGGCGTCAGCAGAATAATGGGGGGCTATTACAGCTTCGATAAAGGTTGTTGTAATTTCTTTAGCTGTTTTTATATCAACTTTTTGATTGAATCCCAGGACCGAGCCAAAAGCTGAAACCGGATCACAATCTCGTGCTCTTCGATAAGCCTGTGACAAAGAAAGCTTAGAAATACCAACTCCACACGGATTATTGTGTTTAATGATAACGGCGCAGGGAGTGTCAAACTCAGCTAATACTTGGTAGGCAGAGTTAAGATCTAACAAATTATTGAAAGAGAGTTCCTTTCCTTGAATTTGATTACAACTGGGAATCACATTATGCTTTAGAGAACGTTCGAGATAAAAAGCTGACTGTTGATGAGGATTTTCCCCATAGCGAAGATCTGTAACCTTTTCTAAAATAATACTAAGATTTCGAGGAAAGGAAGAGGATTCAGTTTTGAAAGAATTGTTGAAAATGTCAAATCGTGAAAGATGAGTGGCAATGGCAGCATCGTATTGACTAGTGAGACTGAATGCCTTCTTTGCCAATCTAAATCTAGACTTATTGGAAAGTGTGCCACCTTCTTTTTCTAATTCCGTTAAAACTCCAGCATAATCTCTATTGTCAACTACTACTGCAACATCTCCAAAGTTCTTAGCAGCAGAGCGAATCATAGCTGGGCCCCCTATATCAATTTGTTCGATTACCTCTTCAAATCTTACGCCAGGCTTAGCGGCAGTTTCTTGGAAGGGATAAAGATTGACAACTAGAAGATCGATGGCATCGATTTCTTTTTCTTTCATTTGTTGCTGATGAAATGAATTTTTTCTAATCCCTAGTAATCCACCGTGAATTTTAGGATGGAGAGTTTTAACACGACCTCCTAAAATCTCAGGAAATCCAGTAACATCATCTATATCTGTTACAATAAGCCCCCCATCTCTGAGATGCTGAGCCGTACCTCCTGTCGATACAATTTCAAAATTCAAATGGGTTAAACCCTTTACGAATTCCAAAAGATTACTCTTATCAGAAACACTAACCAAAGCCCGGCGACGAGCAGTCACAGTAATTCCTCCTTAAATAAAAATTTGTCATATAGAGGTAATGCACAAAGAGATCTTTAAATTGAAAAATCACATATACATAATATTAATAAGTTGATTTAAGCTAAAAAATTTTGGGTAAATTTCTTATTAATTTGAGAATGTTTAACTAAATTAAATGATTTTGTGATCATTCAAAGAAAGTATTCGCTACTATAACTTGATTTACCAGAAAACATGTCCCGATCTTTAACTATTTGATATTATCCTAAAAATATCATGGAACAAATGACTTCCTTAATTCACCGACAGATTCCCCCAGTGGACACAATCATTAATAGTCCAACAATGATCCCATTCATTCAAAAAACTAGTCGATCGTTCATTGTTGGCATAGTACGTAGAGTTCTGAATGTTGTCCGTCAAGAAATATCAAGTGATGCCGGGAAAAAAATTTCAACTGAGGCCTTTAACAAAATTATATTTCAGAAAATCCAAGAAGAGTTTCTTTTCTGGACTGAGCCAACACTAAAACGAGTAATTAATGCTACTGGTGTGATCCTACACACTAACCTTGGACGAGCACCTATCAATAAAGATGCCCTAGAGTATGCAACTAAAATAGCTTCCAATTATTCGAACCTTGAATTTGATCTGGTTAATAGAATCCGAGAAAAACGAGACAATCATATTAGCCGAATCTTAGAAAAGATTCTCGATTGTGAACAAGCGATAGTGGTAAATAATAATGCTGCAGCTGTTCTATTGGTCCTCAACTCTCTTGGTTCAGGCGGGGAAGTCCTGATTTCCCGTGGAGAAATGATTGAAATTGGTGATTCTTTTCGGATTCCTGACATCTTGCAACAAAGTGGAACGACTCTTCGGGAGATAGGAACCACCAATAAAACGAGATTGGCCGATTACAAACAGAATATTAACGAAAACACAAAACTAATTCTTAAGGTTCACCCAAGTAATTTTAAAATTTTAGGATTCACTTCTAAAGCTACCTTGAAGGAGCTATCTAGTTTATCCTCTAAACATTCTCTTCCTTTAGTAGAAGACTTAGGCAGTGGATGCTTAATAGACTTAACCAAATTTGGCATTGAAGATGAACCTAATCCCCACACTAGCTTAGTTGATGGGGCGGATATTGTTTGTTTTAGCGGTGACAAACTATTAGGGGGTCCACAAGCCGGCATTATTGCGGGTAAGTCGAAATTTATAAATAAGATCCGAAAAAATCCCTTATTCCGAATCTTAAGACTTGATAAAGTCACTCTTGCTGTTTTGGAATTTACGCTACTAACTTATTTAAAACAGTGCCCAGACGAAATTCCTGTGGTTCAAATGATATACTACAGTGAAGCATCCATCGAAAAACGAGTCCGAAAAATAATACAACAATTATCAAAGCAAAACTCTAATTTGGACCTTAAAATTGTTAAGGGGTTTTCTGTTATTGGGGGTGGATCTGCACCTTCTCAAAAACTAGGCACTTGGCTTATTAGCCTACGTTCCAAAACCCATTCTACTTCCAAAATAGATGCTCTTCTTAGGAATTTAGATCCACCAATTCTCGCTAGATTTGATATGGATTCTGTTTTATTGGATCTTCGTACCGTCTTTCCCCAAGATGATTCTCTTTTAGCCCAATCCCTTGAGAGTCTGGCTAAGTCTTAATAAATTGGTCGTCTAATTTTCTTGGTTTTGAAAACCAAAATTATCTTTTTCTTATCTAAATAATTGTGATTACAATTGGCTAAACAACAATTTTCAATAATAAAACCTGACTCATTTATAGGTATCTTTTAAGAAATTTGATCGACTAAAACAAGGATCCCAACAATGAATTCACAACCAAACATTCTCCTAATCCTAACTGACCAACATGCCCCTAAAATTGCTGGGTTTGCTGGCAATTCTATTGTGAAGACTCAAAATTTAGATAGCCTCGCAAAAGGTTCCGTCTATTTTAGAAATGCCAGTTGTCCCTCTCCATCCTGCACTCCTTCTCGAATGTGCTTGATGACTGCTAAAGAACCCCATCGTTGTGCAGCTTGGTCAAACCACTGGATTATTTTTCCAGAACACATTACATGGCCTGGGCATTTTGCTGATCACGGGTATTCTACGTGCCTTGTGGGCAAGATGCACTTTGGAGGGAAAGATCAGTTTCACGGATTTCAATTTCGACCCTATGGTGATTTTCATCATGGTCTCTCTCATCAACCAGACCCACTAACCATGTTTCCTAATTATAGTGGAGCAGAGAGTGCTGGTGTAACTGAAATTCCTGAGAGTTTAATCCAAGATGTCATCGTGACTAGAGAAACTCAAGCTTTCCTTCTTGAACACCAAAGTCAGAATTCAAACCAACCTTGGTTTGTCTGTGCCGGGTACAGTCGTCCCCACTCCCCTTTTACAACACCTGGTCGATATTTCCATCGATATCGAAATAGAGTTCCAACAGTCCAACACTCATTAGATTTTGAAGATTCCCTTGAACCCTTCGCCCTTCAGAAATATAAAGATCATTATAGCCAACTAACTTCACAAGAAACTCAGCTAGGTAGAGAGGCCTATTATGCTTGTGTAGATTTTGTAGATGATTGTATTGGAGAACTTTTACTGACCCTAGAGGAAAATGGGTTACTAGAGAACACAATCGTCATTTACACCAGTGATCATGGAGAGATGGCTGGCCACCATGGACTTTGGGGAAAGGGTCTCTATTATGAAGAATCTATCGGTGTGCCTCTTCTTATAAAAGGTCCCGGTATTAAATCAGGCTATTTTTCTATTTCAGATGTCATTTCTCTAATTGATTTATTTCCAACCTGCTGTGGGCTGACTGGACTACCCATTCCTGAAAGACTGGATGGAATCGACTTTAGTGTATTTTTATCAAATCCTTCTGAACTCAAGTCTCCACGAGAATTCACAACTAGTCAACACTGCGATTGGGGTACCCGAATCAAGAGTCAAGCTCTTCCTATTGGCCAACCCCATCGAGCTTGGAGAGCCATTAGGACACAAAAGTGGAAATATGTTGACATTCAAGGAGGCAAACCACTGCTCTTCGACTTGATCAATGATAGTCAGGAAATGAATAATTTAGCTCGCAGGGATGAAAATGTTGCGGTCTGCAGAAAACTACAGGATCAATTGTCTGAAGGGTTCTGTTGGGAAAATGTTGTGGCTCAACTTCTTTCGGATCGTGAACGAGTGCCTAGTTTGTTATCAGGTGTTAAGCCAAGTACTCCTAATCAATACCGGTTACCTGATGGACGACTTTTTGATGCAGAAGGATCCCTTTATGAAGCACGCTGGCTAAGAACTGATGATGCTGTATCAGGTGGCATCATTCCACAGCAATTTGGTTAGTATTCAATTTATTTTTGAGTACATAATCAAATTAGGATTTGTAAATAACAACATCAAAACTAAAAGAAAATTACTATGACTCAAAGACAAATTGTCGGAATCACTGTTATGCCAGAATATATCCAGAGTGAAACTATTAATGGAGTGCTCGATAACCTCCAGAATAAAGCTCGAGTCACAGCAGTATCTATCTCACCATATGTAATGG
>CAYWYX010000046.1:0-19027 GCA_964462735.1 uncultured Acidobacteriota bacterium
GACAGTGAATCTAATGACAGAGAGACTGACGATTAGTTATTCACTGTCTCATAGTAGTCGATGCCCTTAAGGTAGAATAGCTTGATAATTAAAACCGCTTTAGCTGTATTTCTAGCCGCAGTTGTTTTTCCTAGTAAATTCGATTTAACGCAGTCCGTTCCATTGTTTCAATTTCTTAAAAAAGTTGTGGAAAATCAAAAGAGAAATCGTTTAACAGAAATGACATACTCCTACAAACTGTTAAGGGAAGAAACAAAATTTGATACAAAGGGGACTATAAAAAATCGAAAATCAGTCACTTACGAAGTTATTCCATTGGTCGATCGAATGTACCGCAAGCTTGTAAAACAAAATGGGATACCCCTGTCCGAATCAGAGGCACGTGACCAAGAACAAAAATTATCTGTTCAACTAGAAAAACAAAAAACTTTTTCTTCGGAAGCTCTTTCTAAACTCAAGTTTAAGAGAATGGACCGTCAACGTAGGGAGATTCAATTTTGGGATGAAACGTTGAGTGCTTTTCATTTTCTTTATATGGGGGAAGACATCCAAGATAGACGGAGATTTTTTGTGATTAAGTTCTGGCCTAATAAAGGATACGCATTGACCAACAAGAATTTTGTTATTTTAAAAAAAATACAGGGCAAAGTATGGATTAACCCGAAAATTTTACAGATAGTTAGAGTGAAACTGATCTTTATTGAGGATTTTAAGATTGGTGGTGGGTTACTAGTTAAAGTCAGTAAGGGTTCAAGTCTAGTTTTCGAACAAGAACAAATAAAAAATAAAATTTGGTTTCCAACTCATTTTGAATTTGACTTTGAAGGACGGTTTTTCCTTTTTAAAAGATTTAAGATGAAGGTGAATGGGCATTTTACTGACTATGCTAACTATAGAGAATCTAATTCTAGTAATAATTAAATATCGACTGATCCCGAGTTAAAAAAGAAACTTTAAGGATCAATTTAGAAATTAGTAAATCTAAGGTATAAAGTAGGAGATTGCTTGATCTAATTGTTGCTTAGCAAAATATACAGTAAATCCTCCAACTTCTCTAAGAGAAGACCAAAATCGGCGTTTGTAATTTGCCTCGATTGGACTATTTAAAGCTGGAGAACCAAAAGCAATAATTTGGTTATCGTAGAAAATCTTCTTGATTCGAAATAAGTGGAATCCATCACTGACAGCAATAACCCTATCCATTTTGTGTATTTCTAAAACACTCAGTATTTTTTCAACACTTTCTAAGGTGCTTAACCCTTTAGTTTCAGTAAAGATACTGTCTTTTGGAATGTTTTGTTTAATGAGATAATTTTTGCCAACTTCAGCCTCAGAAAAATGCAAATCTGCACCATGGCCACCAGTTGTTAATATTTGGTTAGAAAAATTCTGATTAAAAAGATTGATGGAATGATCTAAGCGGGCTTTGAAGACCGGAGAAGGTTGACCATTATACTGAGCAGCGCCAAATACCACAATAATATCTGCTTTTTGGGCTTCATCTTTGTTTGCATTTAGACGAATTAAAAAATATATGGAAAGAATATAAATCAAAAAAATAAGAGGGATACAGAAAAAGATAATTCTAAAGAATAATTTTTTCTTTAGGGTTTTCATGGGGTTTTAAGAAAGATACTTTTGAAGGTGCTCCTTAGAAATAGCACCTTCCCTGAGAAGTCGAATTGAGGGAGATGTTAAGTCAATTACAGTTGAGGGTGCTGATGCTTCGGTATTACCATTGTCTATTAACAATTCAATCTTACCATTTAGTTGTGCAAGGACATCATCAGCTTTTGAACAAGGGGGATATCCTGATAAGTTCGCACTAGTTCCAATAATAGGTAATTGAATCTTTCGAATTAATTGGCGTGTAAAATTTTGGTCTAGAAGACGAATTCCTACAGTTCCAGTTCCGCCCGTTACTCTTGATGGAACCTTTTTATTTGCTGGAAGGATCACAGTTAATGGTCCTGGCCAAAAAGTTTCTGCTAAATCAAAAAAAACCGGTGGAATATTTTCAGTGACCATCCTGGCCTGATCAATTGATTCGACTAGTAGTAGTAGAGCTTTCCTGTCTGGTCTTCTTTTGATTTGAAAAATTCGATTTACGGCATCTAGATTGAAGGGGTCTGCAGCGAGTGCATAGAATGTTTCTGTTGGAAGAGAAATAACATTGCCATTGCGAATTGCTCTTGCAGTCATTTCGAGGACTCTTTGTTCTTCTAGTCCTCCTTTAAGTCTAATTGTTCGAGTTAGCACAAAGGAAAAACTATCATAAAGAAAAATGTCGGTCAATGACAGCTCAGTTACTTGGTACAATACAATTAGAGGTATTGGGAGAAAGACTGTTTTCTGAGAACTCTTAACTTTTTGATAGGAAGAACTTTTAATGAAAAACGAGGTTTTTGTTGGAACCTGAAGTGATTTATTCGACAGCGAACAAACGAATTAGCCAGTTAAGATCTATGTTACGGAACCCTCCAGTTGAGAGTGAAGGCACTATTGTTGTGGAAGGTCCAAAGCTATTAAATGAGGCTGTCAATGGTGGACTCAAAGTAGAAGCAATCTTTGTTGCACATAGTAAAATTACGTATTTTAAATCTGGCCCCTTTTTTAGGAAATTCAAGGGAATGATTTTTCCTGTTACAGATAAACTTTTCAATTCTTTAACAGATACTGTGACTAGCCAGGGAATTCTATCAAAGGTACGGTTTCCTGTCGCAGAGATTGATCCTCTTCTAGAGGGGAATCCGTTATTATTGATTGCCCACCAATTGCAAGATCCTGGGAATTTAGGAACAATCATCCGTTCTGGTGAAGCCTTTGGTGTAAAAGGTGTCTTACTTACCAATCAAACTGTTAACTTTCAGAATCAAAAGGCTATTCGTGCTTCTTCAGGATCTCTCTTTCGAGTTCCGATTGTGAGCAAGTTAGATCCTCGTATTTTGGTTAAACGATTAAAGAAAAAACGTATCCGACTTGTTGTAGCTAGTCCAAATGGCGAGCATGATTTTAGAGATTTTAACTATAAGGGGGGCTTGGCTTTAATTATTGGCAGCGAAAGTCGGGGGATTGGAAAGGATTTTGAAAAAGATCTTGATCTAAGTCTTAAAGTTCCAATGTCCGGGGCAGTAAATTCACTTAATGTTGCAATTGCAACTGCTATTATTTTGTGTGAGGCTTCCAGAAGACGCATCAAGAGTAACTAGCTATATGCTAACAATTGATCTATGAACCTATTTTCAAATCAGGATTCTCCTGTTGAAGCAAGTTCTACTGTAAGAGTTCCTTTGGCTGACCGTATGCGGCCCAAATGTCTAGGGGATTTTGTGGGTCAGGAGAATCTAGTTGGTGTAGGTAAACCTCTTCAAAGGGCTCTAGAAAGTGGCAGGGTCACATCTTTAATTCTCTGGGGACCTCCTGGCACAGGCAAAACAACACTAGCTCGAATCATTGCTCAAACTGCTCAAATGGATTTTGTCCTTTTTAGTGCTGTGCTATCTGGCATTAAGGAAATAAAAAGTGTTATGAGAGATGCTGAGAAAATTCGACAATCTGGTCGACAGGTTCTACTGTTTGTTGATGAAATTCATCGATTTAACAAGGCACAACAAGATGCTTTTCTTCCATATGTTGAGTCAGGTACGATTGTTTTAATTGGAGCCACTACTGAGAACCCTTCTTTTGAAGTGAATGCTGCCCTCTTGTCTCGTTGTAAAGTTTATTTATTAGAACCAATTTCCCAGCAAAATCTAGTCGAATTAATGAAGAGGTGTTTGAGTGACAAACAACGAGGTCTTGGTAATGAACAGGTCGAGATTGATCAAGAACATCTTTCGCAAATATCTTTACTTGCTAATGGAGATGCCAGAGTTGCCTATAATACCTTAGAGATTGCAATACAAATTGCTTTACCTCTTCCCTCCGGCCAAAAAAAAATTACTAATCAGATTGTAAAAGATGCGATGCAGCAGAGAGTTCTACTCTATGATAAAACAGGTGAAGAACATTACAATTTGATTTCTGCTTTGCATAAATCTCTTCGTAACAGCGATCCGGATGCTTCCTTATATTGGGTGATGAGGATGTTAGAATCAGGTGAAGATCCACTTTTTATCGCTCGAAGGTTAGTCCGTTTTGCTTCAGAAGATATTGGATTAGCTGATCCTCAGGCACTAGTCATAGCAATGCAGGCCAAAGAGGCTTATCATTTCATAGGTTCTCCAGAGGGGAATTTAGCCTTAGCCCAAGCAGCTCTATATTTGGCAACTGCTCCTAAGTCAAATGCGCTCTATAAAGCCTGTAATAGAGTATTAAAAGATATTAAAAATTCCTTAGCTGAACCGGTTCCTCTTCATTTAAGAAATGCCCCAACTCGTCTTATGGAAGCATTTGGCTATAGTCAAGATTATCAATATGCACATAACTTTCCTGATCAGATAACTGATATGTGTTGTATGCCAGAGTCTCTAAAACATCAAAAATACTTCCATCCATCGCTGAATGGTTATGAGAAAATTATTAATGACAGGATGAAGATTTGGCGAGACAAAATTTTCGAGATTAAAAAGAATAAGGAGTCTGGAAACTAAACTTTTGTAACAGAGGTCTTTTCTTAATATAGATACTTATTTATTTTTTTAAAAAATAACGGCCAGCTAAACATAGCTGGCCGTTAGGTAGTGAGGAGAGAACACCGCGCTGCGAGACGCTTTCTCGAGCTACCCAGCATGTATTGTAACCTGAATTTTCCCAGAGTCAAGGTTTGATCTTTAATAAGAGATTTTGGTCTTAACGAATAGCATCCTACATTAAACATGTTAAGTCGGTATTATTTAATCACTACAAAAGATATCCTCAAAGCTCTCTAAAGTATTTTGAAACAGGTTGGTAACTCTCCTAGAAAAAAACAACTTAAGATTAGTATATAAGGATCTTATTTTTGATTAAATAGTAACTCTAGGTTCTAGACAACTCGTTTTTAGATATAAATTTGTTTTCAACAGGTAGGTTTGTTGTAATTACTATAAGTTAACTTAGGGACTAGTTTATTTCAGAGAAGTCCTTCTTGAATCGTCAATCAATTTTCGTGCTCTTTGCAAGACAGAATTAAACATCGGCTTAGTAAGTTTACCCGTAAATGTATTCTGTTGGCTGGGATGAAATGATGCGATTAAAGTACTGGTACTGTGTATATTGACTTCTAGGCCATGTTGAAATTTAGGACGTTTTTCCTTGGTGTTTGTTATTAGTATTTTCCAAATATTTTCAAAGGCTAATTGGCCCAAAGCTAGTATAACCTTGATGTTCTTCAAATAGTTAAATTCGAAGTCTAAGTAAGAATGACAATTGTCAATTTCCTGACGTGTAGGTTTGTTGGAGGGCGGTGCACAATGGATAATAGCGGTTATATAGCAGCCAATTAATTCTAATCCATCATTCATTTCGGAAGAATGCGGTTGGTTAGCAAACCTAAATTGATGGAGACCTTGATAAAGCCAGTCACCACTCCGGTCTCCTGTAAACATCCTACCTGTCCGATTTGCTCCATGAGCTGCAGGAGCTAGTCCAACAACTAGTAGTTGGGCATCTGTTTCTCCTAAACTGGGAACAGGTTTTCCCCAGTATTCCCAATTTTGAAAGCGGGGCACCTTATTTTTTGAAACATTTTGGCGCCACTGATTTAAGCGAGGACAAAGACGGCACTTTATAACCGTTGATTTAAGCTCATACAGGGTTTGAAATCTGTTGTATTCTATTTCTAACATTAAATAAGCAACAGTAGTTTAGTAGGTTGTAGGAGGTTAGTTTGAAAACCCAGGAAATTATTTAATAAGATTTAGATTTTCTAATTGAGGGTACTTTAAAAAAAAAGCCCTGAAGCTAGGTATAGCTTCAGGGCAAATAGTTAGCGAGGTACCGTCAAACTATTCTGCAGCTTCAGCAGGTTTAGAAACTTCTTGAGCCTGCAATCCTTTGGGACCCTGCACAACTGTAAATTCCACGTCCTGTCCCTCTTCGAGAGTGCGATAGCCATCCGACTGAATAGCTGTATGATGGACAAAGACGTCACCTCCTTGGCTACGCTCAATAAAGCCATAACCTTTGGAATTATTAAACCACTTAACTTTTCCGGTTTCTCTACTCATAATTTTCGAGACTCCTTTCTTCAGATAATAAACAATCTGTCGTAGATGTTTTTACAACTTGATAAAGCCTCGAAAAAGATGGGCCTGCGAAGAAATAGAACAGTAGAACCAAATTCATTTTTCGACATGCTTTGAAACTCAAATCCTAAAAAACATAACAACACTAAAAAAAAGTATACAGTAATGCCCTAGGCTGTCAAGATTTTTGGGATTCCAAACCAAACGAAAACTCCAACTAAATTCTATTCCTATTTTAAGATATTTTGGAGGACCTAGAAGCTTTAAAGTTTTGTTTTTTCATCTAATAAGGTAAGAGTAAAAAATTATTTTATATCCTGTTTTGGGACTTTCATTGAAATATCTCTTTATTTAGTTAAATTCTTTTTAATGAGCTTGTTAGTTTTTTGTGACTGGATGATCCTTTTGTTAATACATCATTATTAATCTAAATGTTAGCCTATTTTGTGAGAGGAGAATTTGGCAGGAACCATTAGGAATTATTTTAATACTGAAATTGCAGAAATTTAATATTATTGTCTTAATAATAGATTGTTTAAGATTGATTTTTGATTTTATCCATTTAGTCCTGATAATATTGAAATTAATATGAATCTATTTCCAAGAAAATCAAAGAAAAGAGTCGTTCTTCTGGCTGGTTTGGTTTGTATTCTTTTGCTTTTCGCTATTGCTCAACAAGCCTTTAACCTTTCTCCTTTCGTTGGTGAACCAGAGAGCCAAACTGCTTTATTTTTGTGGGCTTTTGCTTCACTAAACGTCATTTTACTACTTATTTGTAGCCTTGTCTTATTGAGGCAATTGTTAAAGCTATACTTTGAACAAAAAAGCCAACAGGTTGGATCACGCTTTCGTAACAAGCTTTTACTCTCTTTTGTAGGACTGGCTTTTATTCCGGGTGTATTCATGTCATTTTTTGCTTACGCAGTAGTACACCGTAATTTGGATAAGTGGTTTAGCCCTCCAATGGATCAGGCTCAGCAGGCTGTTTCTGAGATTGTAAATCTTGCTGAGAGGGGTTTTAGTGAGGCAGCTGTCCTCAAGGCCCGGCTTTTAGCAAGCCAGTTTGATAATCAGGAGGTAAAGAATGAATCAGTAGAGTTTAAAGCTGAAAAGTTGGTCAGCTTAGCTAGCGAACTTGAAGTTACCTTTTTTGTGATTTTTGATTCTTTTGGTAGTCCAAAGGTGGCATATAAAAGGGAGTCTTTGTATTTCCCCCGAAACCCTTTTTTTGGAGAGATTATTCAGCCAATAACAAATCTTAGAAAATTGTCAAAAGGTCAAGAGTTTTTTAAAAAAATTATTGGTAAATCAATACGTCTTCCTTGGAAAGATACCAAGACAACGCTTCCAGATAAAAGTCTTATTCTTTCAGGAGATCGAGTTAAAAATGGGAGTTTAATAATCGGAATTCTCCCTCCGTCTAAAGTAATGACACGTGCTGGAGAATTAACATATCTTAGTCAAAACTATGCTCAGATGAAGGAACGACGAAAGATGATTCGAACAAACTTCATGCTGGTATTAGGACTTGTGACTTTATTGATTCTTTTTGCAGCAGTTTGGACAGGAATTTTTCTATCACGTAAGATTGCAGTTCCTATTTTAGCCTTGGCTGAGGCTTCCAACGAGGTTTCTCAAGGTAACCTCAGTATGCAAGTTAATTGCCCAGCAGAAGACGAATTGGGGATTCTTGTTTCTTCTTTTAATCGGATGACTATGCAGCTCCATGAGAATTCTCAGGAGTTAGGGAAAAAGAACCGTGACCTAGAAAGTTCCAACCGAGCTTTAGAAATTCGTCGTCGTTATATCGAAGCGGTATTAGAGAATATTCCAACTGGTGTCATCTCAATTGCCCCGGATCTTTCAGTTAGTACTATGAATAAGGCCGCACAAGGAATATTAGGAGTAAGTAGTTTTGTTGCACTACAAGTCAACAATCTTTTTTCTCAGGATAATCATGAAGAAATTCAGAGATTGCTTGAAAAGGCAGGTCGAGTTGGGATCATTTCTAAAGAATTAGAACTTAAAACTAAGGTTCGAACGGTTTATTCAACAGTAACTTTAAGCTTCCTTCAGACAGCAGATGGAATCCCTCGGGGATTCGTGATGGTTTTAGAAGACTTAACTGACTTAATCAAAGCACAAAAAGCCAATGCTTGGCGCGAGGTTGCCAGGAGAATGGCCCATGAAATCAAAAATCCACTAACCCCAATTCAACTTTCGGCAGATAGAGTGCTGAAAAATCTTATAAAATCACATTCACAAGTGTCGATTAATGAATCAGTTCAAGATTCTTCTGATTTTCAACAAACTGTTCAGGAATGTGTCAAAACAATTACACAGGAAGTGAGAGTTCTAAAAGGAATGGTAGATGAATTCTCGCGGTTTGCCCGATTGCCTTCTCCTAATATGGTTTCTACTAATCTTAATTCCATTGTGGAAAGTACATTATCTTCCTACGATGGCCGACTAAACGGAGTATCTGTAATTAGAAAGTTGGCTTCTGATATTCCAAAAACACAGTTGGACCCTGAACAATTTAAAAGGGTTATAGTTAATTTGATTGATAATGCACTTGAGGCAATGGAAGTTTCAGAGATTAAGAAATTGATTATTTCTAGTCAATTTTTTCCAACAAGGGAGATGATTCAACTTGTGATTCAGGATACTGGACAAGGTATTGCAGTAGGTGATCGTGAAAAATTATTTCTTCCCTATTTTTCAACTCGCAAAAGAGGCACTGGATTAGGTCTTGCTATTGCCAGCCGTATTATTGAAGATCATAAAGGATACATTCATGTGGAAGAGAATAACCCTAAGGGAACGAGTTTCATTATTGAGTTGCCTAGTGTTTAAATAATTCTCTGGGTTTAAAAGCAGATGGTAACTAGAAATTCAATACTATTAGTAGATGATGAACCTAGTATTCGCAAATCTCTTGGTGCCGTATTGGCAGAAGACGGTTTTAAGGTTACTACTGCTCAGAGCGGAGAAGAATGTCTGCAGATTTTGCTGAAGAGATCTTTTGAATTGATTCTATTGGACATTTGGCTGCCTGGTATTAGTGGGCTGGAGACTTTAGAAGCCATCAAAAAGATGGGTGTAGATGTGGTGGTCGTCATGATATCTGGGCATGGCACTATAGAAACGGCTGTTAAAGCTACACGTCTTGGGGCCTTTGATTTTATAGAAAAACCCTTTTCCATTGAAAAAACACTTTTGGTAATAAAAAATGGACTCGAAAATCAACGTCTTCAGAGAGAGAATAGAAATCTCAAATCAAAATTGACTACCAATTATACAATTATTGGTAGAAGTGTTCCTATTAAAGCATTGAGACAGCAACTAGCAATAGCAGCTCCAACTGATGGAAGAGTCTTGGTTTATGGTGAAAGTGGTACTGGGAAGGAACTAGTTGCCCACGCACTTCATAACCAAAGCCGCAGAAATGAGGGCCCCTTTGTTGCAGTTAATTGCGCAGCTATTCCAGAAGAATTAATTGAGAGCGAACTTTTTGGGCATTTAAAAGGTTCTTTTACTGGGGCTACTAGTAACAAGATGGGGAAATTAGAAAAAGCTGATGGGGGGACTCTTTTTTTAGATGAAGTTGGAGATATGAGCTTAAAAACACAATCCAAGGTTTTGAGGGCATTGGAGGGGCAACGGTTTGAACCTATTGGTGGTGATTCAACAATATCTGTAGATGTTCGGATTATTGCTGCTACAAATAAAGATTTAGAGCAAGAAATGGAAAAGGGAAATTTTCGAGAGGATCTTTTTTATAGGTTAAATGTTATTCCATTTTATGTTCCCCCACTTCGTGAACGCATAGAGGATGTCCCGGAGCTCTTAGAATTCTTTATCGGCGATTTTTCTCAACTTTACGGTCAGTCTCCAAAAGAAATTACTAGTGAAGTTATCGAACGACTAACAACCTATTCTTGGCCTGGCAATGTTAGGGAATTGAAAAACCTTGCAGAACGATTAGTGATTATGGTTTCTGAAAAAAAGATTGAGCCTCGTCATCTTCCTTTCTCCTTGCTTCAGTCCAATGAATTTTCAATAAGACCTACAGAATCTAAAAGTTTATCCCAAGCTAGAATGGATTTTGACCGGGACTTTATTCTAAAAAAGCTGGAGGAAAATCAAGGCAATATTTCTCGAACAGCTGGTGTTCTAGGTATTGAGCGCAGCCATCTACATAGGAAATTAAAATCTCTGAAAATTCATGTTAAGAAGCGTTCCCTAAAGAAAAGTGACACTTAAATACTAGTTGAAGCATGATTATGTCAAAGTCAGTACTTATTAGTTTTCATTACCAAATCCCCTTTAAATCAATATGTTAAAAATTGAGGAGCTATGGAGTCTGAAAATTCGGCACCCCTCCAAAATTTACTTGTCTTTGCTTCAAGGGCGTTAAAAATTAGGGATCGGGCTGATTTAAAAATTTTTTTGGCTAGTTCTGATTCCGTCAACCGAGTTCGAGCCTCTTCCTTTCAGGATTTGTATTTTGTTGTGAAGACTCTTGGATTACAAAATTCCCAAGATCTGTTAATTTTGGCAACCCAAGAGCAGCGCTGTGGATTCATAGATCTGGACTGTTGGAGAAAAGACAACTTTCATATATCGGCCTTTACAGAATGGTTAGCAGCTTATATTGGTTGTGGGCCTGAGGAACTTGCCCGTACAGCCAGAGCGATTGATCCCAATCTATTAGCTATGTTTTTGAAAAAGAATGTGGAAGTTCACTATTTAGAGTTGGACGAACCTTTGGAAAATCTTCAGTTAATGTTAACTCCAGATGAACGATTTGGTATTGAAATCTTAGGTAAAGATAAAGAAGCTACGGTTGCAAAGTTGTTACTAGATGCGATATTTCGTATAGATCCTTCTCTAGGATATGATCTTATTGATCGTATCCGTTGGGACCAATGTTTGTTTTTAGAAGAACAAGGATATCAAAATAAGTGTCTACGACTTGAAGAGATTGGATTTGTCGACTATTACGAGGCTCTTAGTATTTATGAGGAATCAGGGAAAGATTTGGTTCCAAGACAAAAAAAATTTCAGGTGGATGAAGAGATTGCTGAGAGTTCATCAACCTTACCAGCATTATTTATAGCTTCGTTATCGCCAAATCAATATTTTTGGCAGGCCTTTCAATTTATAAGTGATCGTCAGCAGGTAAGAATAATTGGAAAACAGCTAACTAACTTGGCCAATCGCCTAATGTCGGTACATCCTATACCTTCTAGAGATTTGGAAAAGGTTAATCCTGTGTTAATGGAAATGCGTGACACCCTTAACTTAGGACTAGAATATTTAACAAATGAGGATGTCAAACCGACATCAACGGTCCTTTTAGAAAATGATGTTCAAGCTATATTCAGAGTTGGTTTTAGCATTGTGGCAGAACTTCGAACTTGGGCAAACAGAATATTAAATCAGGGTTCATTAAGACTGAAAGATTCGGATAATACAATTTTGGAGTCCCCTTATAAAGAATTTATAGAGGGTCTGTGTAGGCAGAGACCCTTATTTTTTGAAGGATTGAGTTATCCAAGATCCTCACAATATCGAAACTTTGCAAGTCTAGGAGATGTTGAAATAGCTAGGGAGAGTTTAAAGAAACTTGAAATTCTTAGTCGGGTGTTTTGGAAATTTGTTAGTGGCCCTGGTCCTAAACTAAAACCAAAATGGTTTCAGAATACAAATTCCTCTTTAGAAAGGATTGAGTGTGGAAAGCTTTTCGTGACAGCGGCACTGAATGAAATTCTGGGAAAAACCTTTAAACACCATCCACTTGTAGTGAAGGAGTTACATGCAGCTTTAAGAAAGCTAACTTCAGAGGTGAAAGATGACAAAGTTATTGTGAATGGTCTGATTAATATTGGCCAAAAGCAGTTAAATAAAATAAGTAGTAGTAAGATTCAAAGAAATATTCTAAGTGTTTTTATCGAATCCTGGTCAAGGGATGCTGCAGATGAACTGAGCTTGTTAATTGACCAAGATTCAGTTGACCCACATGAAATACAGATGGTGATTCTAAAATAATTTAAGTGTCAATAAAAAATGATATTTGACAAATTTTTACAACAGATAAAGGCTCATCGGCTACTTTGCAAGGGCGATAAGGTTTTACTTGCTTTATCAGGAGGAGCTGATTCTACAGCGTTATTACATCTATTTTTAGAAATTAAGTCTCACTACCGGTTAAAACTTGCTATTGGCCATCTCAATCATCAATTCCGTGGTAATGAATCTAAAGCTGATGCTACCTTTGTCAAATCGATGGCAAATTACTATAAAGTACCCTTTATAACTGAAAATCTTTCTCCTCCAGCTGTATCTAGATTTGGAAATCAAGAAAATTGGGCTAGACAAGAGCGGTACCAATTTTTCCAGAAAGTAGCTGATTCAATTTCTGCGCAGAAAATCGCTTTGGGTCATACAAAGAATGATCAAGCAGAAACTGTTTTACTACGATTATTAAGGGGCAGTGGTACACTTGGTTTAGCTGGTATACCTGTCTCTCGAGGTAGCCGGTTTATCCGGCCGCTCCTTTCGATAAAACGAGAGGAAATTAATGCCTACCTAAACTTACATCAGTGGCCATGGCGTGAAGATTCTTCCAATAAAGATCTACAGTTTTCCCGTAATAGAGTGCGTTTGGAAGTGATTCCTTCTCTAGAGAATTTTTTTAACCCAAATTTAGTAGAAGTTTTAGCTAGAACTGCCGAAAATTTGAGAGGGGATTCTGAAAGCTTGGAATGGTTAGTCAGTAGACTTTGGGCACAGTATGTCCAAATAAGAAGAGATGGATTCAGTTGGTCCGTAAATTGGTTTCAAACTCTTCCATTAGGCTTGCAAAGAAACTTAATTCGTTACACTTTTAATAGGTTTGAAATAGAAGATTTTCAGGTTTTGAAAAAACATATTGATGCAGTTATTGATTTAATAGGGAAAAATAAAAGTGGCAAATTAATTCGGATAGGAAAAATTGAAGTACGTCGGGAATTTGATAGGTTACTCTTCGAAAAGTTCATACCGGGATCGGTTTTAAAATCTTATTGCTACCCACTTAAAATTCCTGGAGAAGTCCAGTTGCCTCAGGTTGGTTCAGTTTTTGAGGCTTTTCTAAACAGAGGTTCAAATCATAGTAAGCTATTAAATAGATGGCATTTCTACCTATCTCCTGAGGCTGTAGTTCAAGGTTTAAAGATCCGAAATTGGCAAGTCGGTGATGCGTACCATCCTTATGGTTCTCTTAAACTAAAAAAGATCAAAGAATTATTTTTGAAAAAAAAAATTGGTTTAAATTTACGTCCAAGCTGGCCGGTAGTTATTTGTAATGAAAGAATCATATGTGCAAAAGGATTTCCAACAGCTGCCGACAAAGATCTTCATGAAGCTTTAAAAACAGATTTCGAAGTTGTAATAGAAGAGAGGGCAATAACGTGACAGAATTTTTCAACCTGTTTAGGGATAAACAAAAATCTTACAAATTCAATCAATAAGTAGTTTGTTATTGTTCAATAAAAGGTTGGAGGATTTTACTACTTTAGTAGATTTATTGGAATTGTTGTTATGTCCAAATTAAGGTATTTTTACTTAGGTTATTAAGTTGAGCTGACTCTTGTGGGATGCCTAGAAATGAATTGTTGGCAGAGAAACTATCGAAAGTTGTGAAAATTCTTCGATGAAGTTATTTGGAAGTTCATAGTATATCAATCAGTATTTTGACTATATAAATACATATAAACTATAGATATATTATGATAAATGTATTCTAGTAACAAAAAACTATAGTAAACTTCCTGTATAGGAGTTTTTTTCAAAGTCGGCACATGTAGGCTGATGGAGGAACAGTTGAATACATCGGCAAAAACATTATTGTTCTGGGTAGGTCTCGTTGTATTAGGTGTCTTATTTTGGCAAATGGTTCAAAGCAAGCAATCTGATCGAGAAGAAACATGGACTTTTTCTGAGTTTATGTCTCAAGTAGATCAGTCTAACGTTCAAGATGTAGAAATTGTTGGGAGTGAAGTTAACGGAAAAACCAAGAATGGTGATCCCTTTGAGACAACTGTTCCTTCTGGATATGATGAAGTGATTAAGGTTCTACTGGCTAAGGGAGTGGCTATTAAGGTACAAGAATCCTCTCAAAGTCCATGGTTAGGTGCCCTTATTAGTTATGCACCATTCTTATTACTAATAGGATTTTGGGTTTTTTTTATGCGACAAATGCAGAGTGGTGGTAATAAAGCTCTCTCCTTTGGGAAAAGTCGGGCAAAGTTGCTCTCTTCTCAGCAAAAGAAAGTAACTTTTAAGGATGTGGCGGGGGCAGAGGAAGCGAAAGAAGAGTTAGAGGAAATTATTGACTTTCTTAAAGACCCTCAAAAATATCAAAAACTAGGAGGCCGAATTCCCAAAGGAGTTCTCCTAGTGGGAGCTCCTGGCACAGGTAAGACTCTTTTAGCTAGAGCAATTGCTGGTGAAGCTGGGGTTCCATTTTTCTCTATTAGTGGGTCTGATTTTGTTGAAATGTTTGTTGGAGTAGGTGCCTCCAGAGTGCGAGATCTTTTTGAACAAGGGAAGAAAAATGCCCCTTGCATTGTTTTTATTGATGAGATTGATGCTGTTGGGCGTCATCGTGGTGCAGGTTTAGGTGGAGGACACGATGAACGAGAACAGACCTTAAATCAATTGCTAGTAGAGATGGATGGGTTTGAATCCAACGAAGGTGTTATTCTCATTGCTGCTACTAATAGGCCAGATGTATTGGATCCAGCACTTCTTCGTCCGGGGCGATTTGACCGGAGAGTAATTGTGGCCCGTCCTGATGTAAAAGGTAGGGAGGGAATCCTGCAAGTCCATGCAAAAAAGGTTCCATTGGCAGAGGATGTTGATGTCTCTGTTTTAGCTCGTGGTACACCAGGTTTTTCTGGAGCTGATCTGGCTAATTTAGTTAACGAAGCTGCCCTAAGTGCTGCACGGTATAATCAACAATCGGTTACTATGATGGATTTTGAAGGTGCAAAAGACAAAGTTTTAATGGGTGTTGAGCGAAAGTCAATGATTATTAGTGATGCTGAGAAGCGAAATACTGCATTTCATGAAGCTGGACATGCACTTGTAGCAGCTAAGCTCCCTCATGCAGACCCTCTCCATAAAGTCACAATTATTCCACGAGGGATGGCTTTGGGGGTAACTATGCAACTTCCAGTAGATGATAAACATACCTATACTCGTGATTTTTTGGAAAGTCAGATTGCCATAATGATGGGTGGCCGTGCGGCCGAGGAATTGTTTTTGGAACATATGACAACTGGTGCTGGAAATGATATTGAACAAGCTACTGAAATGGCAAGACGAATGGTATGTGACTACGGCATGTCTGACTTAGGACCCCTAACCTTTGGAAAAAGGGAAGAACAAATTTTTCTAGGTCGAGAAATTGCTCAACATAGAGATTACAGTGAGGATACAGCGATTAAGATTGATAAAGAAATTCGGCGATTTGTTGCTGAAGGTTATGAAAAAGCTAGCAAGATCCTGAATGATGATCGTGATGTTCTAACCAGAATTGCAGAGACTCTTTTGGAAAGAGAAGTTTTAGATGCTGGTGAAGTACGTATGGTCATTCAAAATATTCCCCTAGAAGATAAAAAAAAGGTGGTAACTAGGGAGCAACCAGGTTCTTCCAATTCGGAAGATTCTGAGAGAAAAAAACCCTTGTCTCCTACCGTTTCATCAATTGTTGACAAGCAGCAAGAAAAGTCTGCGCCAGCGTGAAAGCATGATTAAATTTTGATAATTGTTGCTGGCCTTAAGTTTAACCTTCCTGTTCTTAAGATTGTTCCCTTGGTCTAGTTAAGTATCTTTCAGATAAAAAACTGATTTCAGTTGAGTCCAAATGCGACGTCAATTTAATTTAAGACTTCCTTCTGGTTGCCTTGAACTAGGTAAGAAAACACTGATTATGGGGATCCTTAATGTTACCCCAGACTCGTTTTTTGATGGAGGGTACTACGATAAGATAGATCTAGCATTTAAGCGGGGAATGCAGTTAGAAGATGAAGGCGCTGACTTCATAGATATTGGTGGGGAATCTACTCGACCTACTCGTACACAGGTTTTATCAGTGGAGGAAGAAACTAAGAGGGTAGTTCCTATTATTGAATGTTTGGCAAAGCGATTAACTATTCCTATTTCAGTAGATACATATAAATCTGTAGTAGCACGGCAAGCTATCAATGCAGGAGCAGAAATAATTAATGATATCAGTGGATTGAATTTTGATTCTAGAATGGCAGAACTAGTTTTTAGATCAGGTGTTGCCATAGTACTAATGCATTCAAGAGGAAGGCCTGAAAAACTTCATGATCTAACTCCTCTAAAGTACCCCTTGAAATCTGTCATTCATAGGCTCGGGCAATCGGTAAAAAAAGCTCTTCAAGCTGGAATTCATCGGGATCAATTAATTATTGATCCCGGCCTTGGATTTGGTAAGGAAACTCGAGACAACCTAATCTTGCTTAAGAAATTGCACCTGATGAAACATTTTCATTTACCATATTTGATAGGTCCCTCTCGAAAATCGTTTATAGGTCAAGTTTTGGAGCTTCCCGTAAAAGAAAGGTTACTAGGAACTTTAGCTAGCATAGCTGTTTCCGTGACTAAGGAAGTCCATGTAGTTCGTGTCCATGATGTGAAGGAAACCAAACAAGTAGTAAAATTGTGTGATGCTATTTTCAATGTTAAAGGGTAGGCTGCCCAAGTACTCATAAACATTAATTGAGCAACATATTTATAAGTGCTTCTGAAAACAAAAAAGGTTTTATGAAAAGATTATTTGGTACAGATGGCATTAGGGGAACTGTTAATTCATTTCCCTTAGACCAAAAAACACTTAACTGCATTGGAATAGCTTTAGCCGATCATCTGGATTCTCTATTAAGTCCTTGTGTCCTAATAGGCAGAGATACTAGGGATTCTGGTCAATGGATTTTAGATTGCTTAGCCCAGTCTTTTGTTCAGAAAGGAATAAAAACGATTCATGACGTAGGAGTAATTACTACACCAGGGTTATCTTATTTGACTTGTTTGCATCGTTATGACATGGGAATAATGATTTCTGCTTCTCATAATCCTTACCATGATAATGGGATTAAGATATTTTCTAATGATGGTTTCAAATTGGACGATGAAAAGGAATCTCAAATTGAACAAAAAGTTTTCAGTTACATTGATACTTTTTCAGTTTCAAACAATCCTCAAAATGGACAAACTCACAAAAAAGAAAATCTAGTAGAAGACTATGTGAATTTTTTGAGAGATCAAACTGTTAGGGACCTTTCTTCAGTTAAGCTAGGCTTAGATGTTTGTAATGGATCTGCTTATTCGATTGCTCCAAAAGTTTTTAGTGATTTGGGTGCAGTTGTTACTGTTATTAATAAACACCCAGACGGTTTTAATATTAATCGTAATTGTGGTTCCTTACACTTGGAAGGTCTCAGAAAACTTGTCATTGAAAACCAATTAGATTTTGGAATCGCTTTTGACGGTGATGCTGATCGTTGTCTTATGGTTACGGGTTCTGGAAGAATATTTGATGGTGACTATATTCTGTATGCCTTAGCTTGTGACTTGAAAGAACATGGGAAGCTTCTTGGTGGAAAAGTTGTTGGAACCATTATGACTAATTTTGCAGCAGAGAAGGCTTTGACCAAACAAGGCATCGAACTAGTGCGCTCTGCAGTTGGAGACAGGAATGTCCTAATAGATATGCTGAAGTCGGGTTCGGTTCTAGGGGGTGAGCCTTCTGGTCACATAATTTTACGTGCATTACATAATACGGGTGATGGAATATTAACAGGAATCAAATTGACAGAGTTACTCTGTAGAAATGGGTTAGCTTTGGATGACGTTCTGCAAGCGTATAAGCCTTATCCACAAGTTTTAGATGGATTAAAGGTTACTAGGAAAATTTCTATTCAGGAGTCACCGCAACTTTCTAGGTTAATAGAAACTGCTAGAGATGACTTGCGAGATTCAGGGAGAATGGTTGTGCGTTATTCGGGAACGGAACCTCTACTGAGAATAATGGCTGAAGGTCAGGAAATTCAAAAAGTGAAGAACACTGTCGAAAAATTAAAAAATAAAATAGGATTATTTTTTGAGGCGATGGAGTCTTCCTAGAAGTAGAATTGATTGCGCTCAGTTTGAATCAGTTTTATAAAAAAATCAGAACCCAAATAATTAATTTTGATATCTACTGAATAACTCTCCGGAAGGCACTTTGATCATTGCACTACTGGTCTGGCATCGTTGTTCTCAGGGACTGTTAATTCAACATAAAAAAAGATTGACAAATATGTGGGTGTAGCGTAATCTTCATCGGCTTTTACTAATGCAAGTCCTGTTCTTTGAAAACTAGATAAGACCAGCCCTTAAACGATTCTTGAGTTCATCTTAAGACTCAAATTTTTAGCTTCAAACTTTCAATGAGAGTTTGATCCTGGCTCAGAATCAACGCTGGCGGCGTGCCTAACACATGCAAGTCGAACGTGAAAGTCCCGCAAGGGATAAGTAGAGTGGCGCACGGGTGAGTAACACGTGGATAACCTGCCGTCGAGTGGGGAATAACCCTCCGAAAGGAGGGCTAATACCGCATAATATTGATTAGCATAAGCTTTTCAATTAAAAGGATTTATTCGCTCGATGAGGGGTCCACGGCTGATTAGCTTGTTGGTGAGGTAACGGCTCACCAAGGCAACAATCAGTAGCCGTCCTGAGAGGGAGCACGGCCACACTGGAACTGAGACACGGTCCAGACTCCTACGGGAGGCAGCAGTGGG
>CAYWYX010000047.1:0-18561 GCA_964462735.1 uncultured Acidobacteriota bacterium
TGGTGGAAATGAAATGATGAGAAAAATAAAGGCTAAGATACCAAGAACAAAACGTTTCATTTCAATAGGTTGTTCATCGTCCATGGTTGGTGGATGGCGTAACTTTGTCATCAGATAAATAAATGTTAAAAAAAAGAGCCAACCCCAGTAATCGACGATTATGGCAAAGAAAATTAAACTTAAAAAGATAGACCAGTAGATAAAAGAACTTCTTTTGAAAAAGAGTGCATAAATGATGTGGCCTCCGTCTAGCTGCCCTAGCGGTAATAGGTTTAAAGCAGTTATTAGCAGTCCTGACCAGCCAGCGAAACCTATAGGGTGCAATAGTATATCAGTACCCTCTGGAAGGGGGCCATGAATGGACTTTACAATCAAGGAAAAGATTATTGAATCTCCAAGTTGTAACCCTATCGACGCAGAATCGTTTATTTGAATTACTTTAGATAAGCTTATCCCCACTACTGCAGCTGGCAGGGCAACTGCTAGTCCAAGTGCTGGGCCCATGATGCCAATGTCGAAAAGAGCTTTACGATTTGGAATTTTCCCCTCCATTTTTATTACTGCTCCAAAAGTTCCAAAAGGTGGTAGAGGAGAGGGAATGAAATAGGGAAGTGAAGCAGGGACGTTATAATAACGAGCAGTCAAATAGTGACCCATCTCATGGCATAATAAGATTAATATTAGACTAACTGAGTACGCTAATCCCCCGACAAATGTGGTGGTCAATACCGTCAAAGTAAAAAGAATTAATGGGAGAATCAACCGTTTACGGAGTTTCCCTTTGTTGGGTATTGGAAAATATGAAGTAGTGGTAAAATCAGTCAAATAACTAGGCTCCGATATCGGAATTAGCAAATTTAATCGTTATGCTGGATTTTAGACTAGAATGTTTCAGCTGCTTATCTACAAAATCCTTAAAGACTAGCTAAAAGTACTTTTACTTTGTTTTCAATTAAATTACGAATCATCAAAAATTCTTTTGGTGAAGCTGATTTCGGGTCAGGAATACCCCAGTCTAACTTTAATTTGGCTGACATTGAAGGGCAGTTATCTCCACAACCCATAGTAACTGCGACATCATAGTTAAAAGATGGAACTTCTTGTAGTCCCTTAGAACGATGGGTTTTAAGGTCATAGCCTAACTCATCCATTGACTTAATAGCTTGGGGATTAACAAAACCTGAAGGGCGAGAACCTGCGCTAAAAGCCTCAACCTGATTTTGTCCATGGATCCTTACAAAAGCCTCTGCCATTTGACTCCGGTTTGAGTTTTCTACGCAAATGAAGAGTATTTTTTGGGTTCTATTTGCAAGTGGCCTGGATTTATTCAATGGATCTCCTTTTTATACTGCAAAAACTTAGAGTTCTTATTGGTTGGAATATAAAACCCATTAAGAGGACTTCTGTTGTAGGGGTACATAGTTAGTGTCATTATTGAGACATCCTATAACTAAAGCTTTTAATTATCACTAATAAAGACAGAATTAAAATCATCAAAAAAATCAGCGAGTAATTTGTGAACCATATGTAATAATTCTAGGAAATGTCTTCCCAAAAACAAATGAACCTTAACGAATTTCTCTTTATTCTAAAAGGTATTTAGTCATTTTTCTTGAAGGAAAGATTTTTGTCCTGGTCACTCTAAATAAAGAGCATTGGAATTCGGTAAGGAAATAAAATTTTTTTGAACACGGTGAGACTGAGTAGAATTAAAAAGTTAATTAAAACAGAGATTAGGCTTTTGGAGGGCAATAAATTAATTTTGGAAACTAGAAAAATCATTATCGTTGAAGATGAAGAAGATATCCGAGAAATTATTCAATACACCTTAAATCGAGAGGGCTATAAAGCATCTTCTGTTGGCAATGGTAAGGACGCTCTTCAAGTGATTCGAGAAACGATGCCTGATTTAGTTTTGCTCGATTTGATGTTACCAGACTTGGGCGGAATTGATATTTGCCGGCACTTGAAAAGTAATCCGGAAACGGAAGACATTCGTATTGTGATGGTAACAGCTAAGGGAACGGAAGCAGATATAGTGTTGGGCCTGAGTTTAGGTGCTGATGACTATGTGACTAAGCCTTTTAGCCCGAGAGAACTAGTAGAAAGAATAAAGGCTGTCTTACGGCGGGGTTCTTTACGTAATGTAAAAAGTTCATTAAAACGTGTTGTAAAGGGCCCATTAGATATTGACCAAGAGCGTTACGAAGTTCGAATTGAAGGGAAGCTAGTTTTTTTTACAGCTACTGAGTTTGGCCTTCTATTTTTTTTGGCAACTCATCCGGGTATTGTTTTTACTCGGAATCAGCTACTTAACCAGGTCATGGGTGAAAATGCTTTTGTAGTCGATCGTAATATTGATGTACACATAAGATCAATAAGAAAAAAATTGGGTAATCATCGGAGTTTATTAGAAACAATCAGAGGTATTGGTTACCGTTTTTTAGTCGAGGAATAAATAGATCGTGTTTCGCACTCGGTTTTTCTGGCAGATATCAGGTAGTCTGCTTATTTTAAGTTGCACTGTTGCAGCAGTTGTGACGATTCTATTTTTCAAAATTGTTGAGAAAGAATCTTTGGAAGAAGTTCGAGAATTACTTCGGAGTAGAACCCTCTTACTCCAAAGTTTAATTAATTCAAGAGAATACAGTTTTTCCAACCCATTATTTCACAAAGAGCTTCAAAACTTAGGAACTAAGATTAAGACACGTTTGACGGTCATTCAACCTGATGGAACCGTACTAGCTGACTCTGCACAAGACATATCCAGTATTGGTAACCTTGGAAGTCGCCCTGAAATTTTAGCAGTACAATCCCACGGTTTTGGAAGTTCTATCCAATATAGTGATACTTTTAAAAAGAGTATTATGTATTTTGCCCTACCTATTTACTCAGGTGAAAGACATTTGGGATATGTTCGAACAGCTTTATCTCTTTCCATCCCTGATCAACGTCTTAGTGATCTAAGATTTATTATTTTTTTTCTGACTAGTTTAATCATTATTACAGGAATTGGTTCTGGGATTCTTTTTATTCATTATTCTACTAAACCTTTAATCCAGATGAAGAGTCTGGCTGAAGGGATATTGAATGGTAATTATGATCGTCCCTTACCTACTACAAGGAACGATGAATTTGGTAAGTTAGCAAGAGCTTTAAAAAACATGGCACAGCACTCTCAAGATCGAATGGAGAGTGTTCTTACTGACAGAAACAAGTTGCTTTTACTCCTTAAGAGTATGGTTGAGGGAGTTGTAGCTATCGATAATAATGAACGAGTTCTCCAAATGAATTCGGCCGCTGGAAAAATCTTAGGAGCTTCATCCGAAACTAGTTTGTCTAAGCCAATTTGGGAGGTTACCCGTGTCAGTAAGGCTTGTGAAATTCTCAGTACAGCCTTGGAAACAAAGGCCGAAGTGAAGAGAAAATTGTCGTTGACAACACATGCTAAGGATCAAGTCGTTGAAATGACAGCAGCACCTCTTCTTGATCGAGAAGAAACCTTGGTTGGAGCTGTCCTAGTATTGCACGATCTGACGGCACTGCATCGTCTGGAGACTATTCGTAGGGATTTTGTTTCTAATGCTTCACATGAGCTTAAAACACCTATTACTGTTGTTCGTGCAATTGTGGAAACGTTGATTGAAGACAAAGATATACCACTGGATCAACAGCAGAAGTTTTTAATGAAAATCCATACCCAATCGTTGCGATTGTCAGCGGTAGTAGATGATTTAATGACAATTTCTCGGCTGGAATCAGATAGTGGGATGTGGGACAGAAAACCTCTTGATTTAAAAAGTGTTGTTCAGCAATCTACTCAATTATTTTTGCCTCTTGCGGAAGAAAGAAAAGTAAATCTAGAAATTCAGGTCGAAGAGTCTCCCGTGATTGTCATGGGTGATGAGGAAGCCTTAGGTCAGATAACAGATAATCTTTTAGATAATGCTCTAAAATATACAGCTCAAAATGGAACGGTTGTTATCCGGCTTACTAAGAAGGATAAAAAAGCAATCCTAGAAGTTCAAGACTCAGGTGTGGGGATTAGCGCAAAAGATCGAAGTAGGATTTTTGAACGTTTTTACCGTGTGGATACAGCCCGTTCCCGGGAATTAGGGGGTACTGGTTTAGGACTTTCAATTGTTAAACATATAACAGAGTCTCACCGAGGCCAGATTTTTTTAGATAGTACCCCAGGAATTGGAAGTACCTTCAGGGTTTCATTACCTATCAGGTTATAGTCCTGAACTTTAAAATCCTTGTGATATATAAATTATAAGAGTCTAAATACCTCAAAGTGTTAGAGTTAGTCTTTTAAATTTATAAAAGATTAAGAAAATTCTAACTGTCCTATTTTTAGACCTAGGTCATACTTTAACTGAAATCTTCTAATCTACTGATTAGTATGACTAATTAAAAATTTTAGGATCTTTATCAAATCTTAATATTACATTATTAAAAGGAATGGTATCGACATAGTATAGGAGATCACCTCTATGAAAATGCTGGATACCATTAAAATTGGATTACTTCTATCAGTAACGTGTTTTTCAGTCTTTTTGATAGGTTGCTCTGGAAGTAATACTCAGTCAGGAAAAGGTTCTAGAACTTTAGTTAAAGTAGATGGATCAAGCACTGTTTTTCCTATTACAGAAGCAGTTGCTGAAGAGTTTCAAAAAGTCTACTCTGATGTCAGAGTAACGGTTGGCGTTTCTGGAACCGGTGGAGGATTTAAAAAGTTTTGTGTCGGAGAAACCGATATTAATGACGCTTCTAGGTCTATTAAACAAATAGAAATATCAGTTGCAGCTGAAAACAATATTCAATTCATTGAGTTGCCGGTAGCTTTCGATGGGCTTTCAATATTGGTTAACCCCAAAAATGACTTTGTAGACTACTTGACAGTTGGGGAATTAAAGAGAATTTGGCAGCCAGGGAGCACAGTGGCTAAGTGGAGTGATGTTCGAACTGGTTGGCCAGACAAACCTATCACACTTTATGGTCCTGGAACTGATTCTGGAACCTTTGATTATTTTACAGAAGCTATTAATGGGAAGTCTAGAGCATGCCGTCCAGATTTTACTGCCAGTGAGGATGATAATGTTTTAGTCCAAGGAATTGCTGGTGATGAAAATTCTTTAGGATTTTTTGGTTATTCTTATTATGTTGAAAATAAAGCTAAACTTAAGGCAGTACCAATAGGTGAAGGGGATAAAGCTATAGCTCCATCAGAGACAACTATTAATGATGGTAGCTACAGTCCTCTTTCCCGACCAATTTTTATTTATGTTTCAACTGCGGCAGCTGACCGCAGCGAAATCTCTAACTTCATTTCTTTTTACTTAAGGAATGCTCCTGAATTAGTTCAAGAAGTAGGTTACGTACCTTTGCCAGATGACGTTTATCAGCTAGGTCTGAAGCGATTTAAAAATCGGGTAACCGGATCAGTCTTTATTGGTAGAAAAACTGTGGGTATAAAACTTGAAGATCTTTTAGGTTTTTAAATCTCGGAATAAAATAAATGCTTGATAGCAAGTCTAATGGTTTCTCCTCAACTCAGATAAATAAAAAAAGATTTCGAGTTGGGGAAGAAATCATTAGAGGACTCTTATTTATAGCTGCTTTTTTGTCAGTCATAACAACCTTTTCAATTGTTGCTATCCTCGCTCAAGAAGCCGCGACATTTTTTTCAGAAGTCTCTTTTTGGGATTTTCTAAGTGGCACAAAATGGACTCCTTTGCTGGAGCCACGTTCTTTTGGTGTTCTACCTCTGGTCTGTGGGACGCTGCTAATTGTGGTAGGGGCAGCTCTGATTGCCATACCTATAGGATTAGCTAGTTCAATTTATCTAGCTGAATATTCTTCAGATCAGGTTAGAAGTATAGTTAAACCAATTCTAGAGGTTCTTGCGGGGATTCCAACTGTTGTTTATGGTTATTTCGCTCTAACTTTTATTACTCCATTACTAGAGACTGTTCTACCTAGCACTAAGATCTTCAATGCTGCAAGTGGCTCAATTGTGGTAGGGATCATGGTTCTCCCTATGGTGGCATCTCTATGTGATGATGCTTTAAGGGCGGTGCCTAGTTCACTACGTCAAGCTGGTTATGCTCTTGGAGCTACACAGTTTGAAGTAATTCTGCGTGTTTCTTTACCATCTGCTCTTTCTGGCATAATGGCCTCCTTTGTTTTGGCTGCTTCTCGAGCCATTGGAGAAACGATGGCGGTAACTTTAGCGGCTGGTGCCACTCCGAAACTCACATTTAATCCACTTGAGAGCATTCAGACCATGACAGCTTATATTGTCCAAGTAAGCTTAGGAGATACACCAGCAGGAACAGTTGAATACCAAACCATTTTTGCAGTTGCCTCCTTACTCTTTGTCATAACATTGTCCCTTAATATTTTTGCCCAGAGAATTTTAAACCGGTTTAGGGAGGTATACGATTGAAAAATAAGTCCTTAAGACAACGGTATGCCATCGGACGAATTTTTCATTTGGTTTGTGTTGGGCTTACATGGCTGGGTGTGTTTGTCTTGTTCATACTGCTATTTCATGTAAGTCGAGAAGGTATACAGTGGCTTGATCTTCAGTTTTTAGATAGCTTTCCATCTCGCTTTCCTGAGAAAGCAGGGATTAAATCGGCACTTTGGGGAACTGTGTGGTTAATTTCGTTTACGGCCACCATTTCAATTCCTGTTGGAATTGGAGCAGCTGTTTATTTGGAAGAGTATCCCAAGAGAAGTGGTATTAGTCATTTCATTGAAATCAATATCGCTAACTTAGCTGGAGTTCCTTCTATTGTATACGGAATTTTAGGACTAGTAATTTTCGTAAGATTCATGGGATTTGGAAGAAGCATCGTTGCAGGAAGTCTAACTATGAGCTTATTGATCCTTCCAGTAATAATCATTGCATCTAGAGAAGCTCTTCGAGCAGTACCTGATTCCATTCGTCAGTCTGCATTTGCACTAGGTGCTACTCGTTGGCAGACCATTAGATCGCAGGTATTACCAGTAGCACTTCCTGGGATTCTCACAGGTGTTATACTAGCCCTGTCTAGGGCAGTTGGAGAAACAGCTCCTCTTATTATGATTGGTGCTTTGACTTATGTAGCCTTTGTTCCTGAAGGACCAATGGATCCTTTTACGGTTCTCCCTATTCAGATTTTTAATTGGGCTTCAAGACCACAGGATGAATTTCACCAAGTTGCTGCTGCTGGCATTATTGTACTTCTTACAGTGTTACTTATGATGAATGGAATAGCTGTCTGGATTAGGCATTGGGCTGAAAGGAGACAGCGTTGATAATTGAGAGTCCTAACTCCTCAGTCAGTAAAACACATGCCCAAGAAATACTTCAGGCTATTAATGTTACTATTAGCTATGGTGGCAATCCAGCTATCGATAACCTTTCCCTGTCGGTTCCAGAACATCAAATTACGGCTGTGATTGGTCCCTCTGGCTGCGGTAAGAGTACCCTACTCCGTTCTTTTAATCGCATGAATGATTTTATCCCAGATGTGGCGCTGAAGGGTCGCATTCTATATATGGGTGAGGATCTTTACTCGTCAGAAATCGATCCAGTTGAGGTGCGACGTCGAATTGGTATGGTTTTTCAGAAGCCAAACCCTTTTCCCAAGTCCATTTTTCAGAATGTGGCTTGGGGACCTTCCATTAATGGTTATACAGGAAGTCTTGAAGAGCGGGTCGAAAAATCTCTTCACCAAGCGGTTTTGTGGGACGAAGTTAAAGATCGACTGCAAGATTCTGCTTTAGAATTATCAGGAGGACAGCAGCAAAGACTATGTATTGCTAGGGCCTTAGCGATGGAGCCGGAGATTATATTGATGGATGAACCTTGTTCAGCTCTGGATCCTATATCGACAGCACATATTGAAGATCTTATGTTTGAGTTAAAGCAGCGATATACAATAATTATTGTGACTCATAATATGCAGCAAGCTTCCAGAGTTTCAGATTTCACAGTATTTTTAGAGAACGGGCGTTTGGTAGAGTTCGGAAATACCCAAGAAGTTTTTACTCGTCCCAAGGAAAAAAGAACCGAAGAATACGTAACAGGTAGATTTGGATAAGGTCTTTCTATTTTCCACAAAAAGTGGTGCTGATAAATTTTAAAAAGAAAACTAAGAGCTCTATGTGCTTTTACATTAACTCTACGGAGTATAAAGTTAACTAAAGGAGGATCGAAATGACGATCCATCTACAACGAGATCTGGAGTTTCTGGATAAACAACTCCTGCTCTTGTCATCTATGGTTGAAGAAGCGACTAATAAGTCAATCCTTGCTCTGGTTGATAGGCGACCTGAAATTGCACAGGAAGTGATCCGAGATGATGACGATATTGATCAAAAAGAAGTCCTTATTGAGGAAGAGTGTCTAAAAATTTTGGCCCTCCACCAGCCAGTGGCTAATGACTTGCGGTTTATCGTAGCTGTGTTGAAGGTCAACAACGATTTAGAACGAATGGGTGATTTAGCTGTGAACATTGCAGAACGGGCAGTTTATCTTTCAAAAGGAGATCCTTTATCGGTTGCTCTTGATTTTCCTCAGATGGCTGAAGGTGTTCGCAATATGGTAAGGAAAAGTTTAGATGCCTTAACCAAGATGGATTCACATCAGGCTGGACAAGTTCTAACAATGGATGACGAAATTGATGATGCCAATCGGAGAATGTTTGACATTCTCCAGGAACATATGCTCCATAATCCAACAACTATTAAAAGGGCTGTACAGCTTCTTTCGGCTTCAAGACATCTGGAGCGGATTGCAGATCTTGCGACAAATATTGCAGAGGATGTTGTTTATATGGCCGAAGGCAAGCTAATTCGACATTTAACAGAAAACTTTTCCGATCCAAAAAACCAATCATCGAATACCAAGTCAAAAGCTCCTGAGAATTAAGATTTTTATAACTGTTAGAAGTGGTTTTCCTCTGTTTTGGTGGTTTGGGAACTATTAACTACTTTGAATTAGAATGAAAAGGATATAAAACCTCTTTGATTATCCACTGAAGTTATCTAGTTTTGAAGAATTTTTTCCCTATAAGTTATAGATATATAGTCATTTTAAAAAACAAATAAAAAAATAGTGTCTCAACCTCCTGCAAGATTACACACATTATGTAAAAAATACTGTGTAAAAGGGTCACTGATATTGTCAATAATTTTCTTTTTTATTTAGTTTGAATTCAGCTAGAACTATCTGCTCAACCTTTATCAAAACTTTACACAACCTTTATCAAAACTTTAAAAGTTTTACCTATATTTATTAAAAAAATTAAGTTGAATTTAACTGTTTTTTAACACTTGAAACGAATCTAATTTCAAAAACCAATCAATTAGGGCAAAGGCAGATGTTAATTAGAATCAAAAATCTTAGGAGGGAAAAAACTCTTAACAACTTATTAACTAGTAGTTTAACTTTGCTTTGTTTAGCGGGTATTTGTTTAGCAGCAGACGGTGACATTAAAGTTCATTGGAAGGGAGGTCTTAGGTTAGAAAATAAGAACAAACAAATAAAGCTTAAGATTGGTGGAAGAATTCAACATGATTTTGGCTTTTTCTCAGAAGACTCAGGTGTTCGGACTACGATTGGTCCTCTTGCGGATGGTACTGAGCCTCGCAGAGCACGGATTTATTTGTCAGGAACCCTTTATAAACATGTGGATTTTAAAGCTCAGTATGACTTTGCTGATGGTGATGCTGTTTTTAAAGACGTCTACGTTGGCTTGGGTGGTGTTCCAGGGATTGGAAAAATTAGAGTGGGACATTTGAGAGAACCGTTTAGTTTAGAAGAGCACACCAGCAGCAACAATATAACTTTTATGGAACGTGCTTTGCCCAACATTTTTTCCCCATCTCGTAATATGGGTATAAAGGTCAGTAATCATTATGATAACAAGATAAGTTGGGGTCTCGGATTATTTCGGAACACTGATAAATTTGCTGAAAGTACTGGAGATGGGGATGTTAATGCAACTGCTCGTTTAACGGGGACTCCTTGGTATAAAGAGAAAGGGAAACAGACTGTTCACCTTGGTCTTAGTGTTAGTCATCGAAGTCCTAGCAATCCGTCTTTCCGTTACCGACAACGACCCGAAGCCCATTTGCTTCCTAGGTTTGTTGATACAGGAAATATTACTTCGAGTTCAGCTGATCTAGTTTCTCCTGAATTCGCTTTGGTATTTGGTCCTGCTTCAATTCAGACGGAATATGTCCATGCTAAACTGGACTTAGTTTCGGGAATAGGAAATCCTAGTTTCCATGGTTATTACTTGCAAGGTAGTTATTTTCTTACTGGTGAACATAGGAATTACCGTGCCTCTGAAGGAGCTTTCAAGGGAATTACACCGCTAAGAAAGGTCAATATTGATAATGGAACAGGGGCATGGGAGGTTGCTGTGAGGTTATCCTCAATTGATCTTAATGACGACACTATTAGTGGCGGAAGACTAGACGATGTTACTCTAGGACTAAATTGGTATCTCAATCCCAATGCACGGGTTATGTGGAACTATATACGAGCTGATATAAGTACTGTGGGTAAAGCCAATCTCTTTCAGATGCGTTTACAACTTAATTTTTGATTCTAATTCCAGATAAGTTGAAGGGGTCCTAATTTGTTGTAGATTACTGACTTTCGCTTTAATCAAGTTTTCCTTTGACTTTTCTCAGTTAACAAACTAATTGATTATTGACTAAAATTTTCAATGTAAGCTGTATTTTCCGCTGGATAGATGTGTCATTATTCTCAGGTTGATTTGGCTATTTTTG
The DNA here is from genome assembly GCA_964462735.1 of uncultured Acidobacteriota bacterium. GTDB lineage: Bacteria > Acidobacteriota > Terriglobia > Versatilivoradales > Versatilivoraceae > JAKUNG01. Next base: position 10,798 of record CAYWYX010000047.1, read on the forward strand.
TAAACAGTGAATTGTGAGATCTTCTTCTGAAATATTCAATTTATTTATGAATTTAGGAATTAAATTCCTGCGACAATAAAAACTGTATTTTGTTCTTCCACCCTTTAACTCCTAGCAACAAATTACAGATTATTCCATCTAACATAGGCTGAATCAGTAATTTGTCCCGCTGCTCTACATTGAAGTAAAAGATTAGCTAACATTTTGAAATGATGAGTCAGATTAGACACTAGAACCAGTCCTATTAAAAACTATTTGCCAAGTGGTGAGCTGCTGGACGTAGCTGTTGAGCCAACAGCAAATCGAATGACCTGATTTTCATCAATAAAAAAAGTACGATCGCCTGTGGCAGTACTACCGGTATTTATAACTGGAATAGCAGTTGCTGTAAATTGTTGAGATTCGATCTCTCCAGGACTTGAGGTGAATTTATAGCCACTCTTAGTTCCACTACCAAGAACCTCATCGAGACATCCATCTTCAGTAAGGCCACTTAGTGAGGTAAATTTTCCACGGGTAGAAAGATAGAGCAGCTGACAATTAAGTATGGTTCTTATGGATGCAACAGCTGAAGCTTCATTTGCCGCTCGACGAGCCCTCATCAAGTTAGGAATAGCTATTGCTGCAATAATTAAAATGATGGCAATAACGATTAAAAGTTCAATCAGAGAAAATCCGTTCTTGTTTCTTACGATATGGTTTCTGGTGTAATGTTTCTGCATTAGTTTCTCCTTCATTTAGAATCTGACGAGGGACTAGATGAAACTCATGCATTATATATTTTGTCAGGTCAGTAATAGTTACTTTTATAGAACAATATCGATAATTATTTTAGAATGTTTGTGAACATAGCTCACTAGATTTAATCATATCGTTTGTTCGATAATCGAAGTGATTTAACTTTTTAATAATCTGACAAGACTAATGAAAAGAATCGAATTTAGGAATTTCACTACAATTGTATACTGATTTCAAAACTTTTACCTTATGTTGCTTTTGATGAAAACGTTAATTTTAATTTTAGTTTTCCATTTTACTATTAATGGGTTTTCGGCTGAGGGTGAAAAACCTGAAACCGTAGTCAAAATTCTTCAGAAGAGGTATTCTCGTATTCGTGATCTTAAGATGAATTTTGTTCAAAAATATTATGCCTCCGGTCGAATGAAGAAAACTGAGTCTGGACAGGTTTTTCTGCGACGCCCAGATTTTATGCGTTGGGAATACCAGAATCCACATACAAAATTGTTTGTTTCTGATGGAAAAACTATTTATTTTTATTTAGTTGATGAGAATCAGGTTAGAAAGAGTTTAGTTAAGGATGCTCAAAGCCCCTTGTTCCCCTTCTTTTTTTTACTTGGGGGGAAAAATTTTAAAAAATATTTTTCTAAGATTAAATGGGCCAAAGAAAATCCTTTTTCCCCTGAAAACAAGGTTCTGTCTGTTTATATTAAAAGAGGGTCTTCCAAAGTAACTGAAATACTCCTGGAATATCACCCATTTCAAATGCAAATGCGACGGATTACAATAATTAATCGAGCGAGAGTAAGGAATGATTTTGTTTTTACAAACATCAAAGAAAATACTGGGCTAAAGAAAAAACTTTTTGAATTTGAAATGCCCTTGAATGCAGAGTTCTATGGTATTCATTAAAATATGTTTAATGAAGATAAATGAATCATTGAAATTAACTTTTGTGATCTACTCAAGGAATTGTTGTGCCTGATTTTATCTGTCGCCTTGCTGACAATAGTGGGAAAACTACCAATGCGACTTTTAATTCTGTCTCAGAATTAGAGTTGCGTCAACGGTTAGAAGGCCAAGGTTTTCTTGTCTATTCTATTAAGAAAAAAGCGAAAACTGTATCATTCTTACTCCCTTTTTTCTCTGGTCGAAGGAAAGTTAAATCCCGGGACTTTATTATCTTCAATCAACAGTTTGTAGCTCTTGTCGGAGCTGGTTTGCCTATTCTTAAGGCACTTGAACTGTTGGCAAAGCGTGAGAAAGAAGAGCAGTTTCAGGTGATTCTTCGAAATGTTACTGAACAGGTAAAGGCAGGTTCTCTGTTGTCCGAGGCTTTTGAAAATCAAGGATCTTTTTCTAAGGTGTATACGGCTTCTGTCTATGCTGGCGAAAAAAGTGGTAACCTGGAACAGGTCTTGCAACGATTCATTCAATATCAAAAAACTATTAATACAACTCGTTCAAAAATTAAGAGTGCTTTAACCTATCCTTTAATTTTAGCGTCCTTACTTATGATTTTGGTATCGTATTTAATGGCTGTTGTTGTTCCTCAATTTGCTCAGTTTTATGCTGGAATGGATACTAATTTACCAACTATAACCCAATTCCTTATTGTTGTCTCCCAATCCATCCACAACCAGTTCTTTACTGGAATTATCGTTATTGGAGTGTTACTAGCCAGCCTTTCTATGTGGGTCCGTGGGAATAGGGGTAGAGCCTATTTTGATGAATTAAAGTTGAGATTTCCGATTGTTGGAGATATTTGGCGAAAGTTTTTGTTTGCCCAGGTCAGTCGAACATTGTCTACTCTCTTATCTGGTGGAATTCCATTAGTTAATTCTCTAGATATAATTTCAACTTCAACAGGTAATCTTGTAGTTACAGGAGCTCTAAAGAATGCTGTGATATCTGTAAGAGAAGGACAGTCTCTTGCTAAAAGCCTTGAGGAAACACAAGTTGTTCCTGGGCTAGCGATAGAGATGATTGAGGTAGGTGAATCAAGCGGAAATTTAAGTGAAATGTTAGGTCATGTTGCCGATTTTTATGATGATGAAGTATCCACTCGTCTCAATCAACTATTTACTTTTATTGAACCCATTCTTCTCCTGATTTTGGCGGTTATTGTGGCCTTTGTTTTAATTGCTCTCTACATGCCGATATTTAGTCTTTCTTCCCGTATAATAACTTGACATTTAGCTAAGAAAATATGGATATCGAGAACAAACAAATTAACCTTCAGTCACCAGGTTCTTCTGATGAGCATCTTAATGCTGAAGAAGAACTGAAAAAGGCTCGTTATTTAGCCAAACGCTACCGATGTGATTTCGTTGATTTAACAAATTTCCCCATTGATGCTGAGTTATTTCGTTCCATTCCAGCAGAATTGATGTTTCGTTATAACTTTGTTCCTCTGAAAATGATTAATGGGTCTCTTTTAGTTGCAATTGATGATCCCAAAGAATTCATGCTTTGGGATGAACTAGGTGTTCTTTTAGGTAAAAACTTGGTGGTACGTGTAGCTAGTACAGTTCAGATTGGGGAGATTCTCAAGAAAAGTGAGTCTTCACAACGTGTTTTGGAGGAGGCTACTGAAGGGTTAACACTAATCAAAGAGGATGAGACAGGAGAAGAAATTTCTATTGAGAAATTAACTAATGATGGAGAGAGTCCTATCATCCGATTAGTAGATTCCACCATCTTCAATGCCTTAGAACGTAGAGCTAGTGATATTCATGTTCATACTGAGGATAACGATGTAAACATTAAATATCGTATTGACGGTGTACTCAGACAGGCAATGCCGCCCATCGCCAAAGAACACCATTCTACAATTATTTCTAGAATTAAAGTGATGTCTGAACTTGACATAGCTGAACGACGTATTCCTCAGGATGGTCGTTTTCGCGTCCGTTATAAGGGTCGTAGAATTGATTTTCGAGTTTCAGTGATGCCATCAATTCACGGAGAGGATGCTGTCCTCCGAGTTTTAGATAAACAGTCAATGAGTGAAAAGTTTAGCCATCTTAACTTAGAGGTGATTGGTTTTTTTGACTCTGATTTAATAAAGTTTCGCCGATACATTCGAGAACCTTATGGAATGGTTTTGGTTACAGGTCCGACTGGGAGTGGTAAGACCACAACTCTTTATGCAGCTATTTCAGAAATTAAAACTGAAGAAGATAAGATCATTACTATAGAAGATCCAGTGGAGTATCAGTTAAAGGGAATAACTCAAATTCCAGTCAATGAGAAAAAAGGATTAACCTTTGCTCGTGGTTTACGTTCAATTTTGCGTCATGATCCAGATAAGATTATGGTAGGGGAAATTCGGGACTCAGACACGGCTCAAATTGCCGTGCAGTCTGCACTGACTGGGCACTTGGTTTTCACTACAGTTCATGCCAATAATGTAGTCGATGTTTTAGGACGTTTTATGAACATGGGGGTTGAACCTTATAACTTTGTGTCCGCGTTAAACTGTATTCTTGCTCAACGTTTGGTAAGACTAATTTGTAAATCCTGCAGGCAACCTTTCCATCCGGAAGCTGCTCTATTGGAAGAATCAGGATTAGATATCCAAATTGCCCGTCAGCATCAGTTTTATGAGGGAGCTGGTTGTTTGGAATGTGCAGGAACTGGATATCATGGTCGGACAGCTATTCATGAATTGTTAGACCTTTCAGATAAGATTCGTGAAATGATCTTAGATCGGAAGCCGGCTTCAGAAATCAAAAAGGTGGCATTAGAATCAGGTATGACCTCTTTAAGAGACTCAGCCTTAAAGAAAGTTATGGCAGGAGAAACAAGTTTGAGGGAAATTAACAAAGTAACTTTTATTGAAGGCTAGATCCTGAAAGAAGGTATTAATTTGTACTGTTAAAACAAAGATAGAGTTTATTTGGGTTGAAGCCCTTGTTAGAACTACATCAAAACTGGAGTCGGTTTTATTCATTTTTAAGGGTAACTTCGTCAAATTACTTTGAGCCTCGGTTACCAGGAATAGCGTGTGAGATTACTGAGAACTCTATCTCTGTGGTGCAGTTTGATCATCGAAATTCTAAGGCCGTAGATAAATTTGCTATTCGTTCGATTCCTCGGGGTTTACTGGTTCCTTCTTTAACAAAGCCTAACGTTAGTTCAGTAAAGGATCTTGTGACGATTATTAGATCTGCTTTGGATGAAGGCCGTATCAAAGCCGGCAGGATTTCCTTAGCCATTCCAGATACTTCTGTTCGAATAACGATTCTATCGCTTGACAAATTACCTTCTAAATATGATGAGAAAATTGAATTTCTCAAGTGGAAATTAAAAAAATCTATTCCATATAACATTGAGAACTCACATCTAAATTTTGTGGAACAAGAGACTGATAGAGATCAAAACATCGTAATTACTGTTAGTATTCACCAGGATGTTCTCAGGGAATTTGAAGAGGTTTTTGAAAATTTGGAAATTAACGTGGGGTTGATCATGCCTTCAACGTTTGCTGCTTATGAGCTTTTTGTGCGTCAAGATCAGAAAAATTCTCAGAATTCAGTTTTGTTAGTTAGGGCGAAAAGCTCGAGTATGTCATCAATGATCATTCAGGGAGGAGTAATTGTTTTTTACCAGCATAAAGGGTCTAACTTTAATAAAACATTCTTTTCTGAAATAGAAAATACCAATCAGCCTCCAAATCAGTTAATTGATGCCTATGAAGATATTCATCCTTACTTAATGTACTGCCAAGATAAGCTTAAAGCATCTGGAGTGGATAAGGTAGTATTGATGTATCCTGAAGATTTTGATGAGAGTCAACTTTTATCTTTAAAAGAACGTTCTAGGGCCTTAGTTTCTAATTTTGACCCATCTAGCCTTTTTCATTGGAAGCACAGTACACCATTCAATAAGCTCAAGAACGACTTGTCTCCAGCTCTTGGACTGGCTTTAGGAAAACTTTAAGATGTTGAATGTCCCAATAAACTTGGCTTCCAAGCCATTTATCAATAATCGAAAGTTCTACACTCTTTCTTTGGTTCTAATCTTGGCTTTTATCCTTCTTTCAGCAGGAAACCTTTATTTCTATTTAGCATATAGATCTAGAAGTATTCAGTTAAGTCAAGACTTAGTGATGCAGGAAGCTGAAATCAATGATCTTGAGAGAGGGCAGGAACAGATCTGGCGTAGACTTCAACAACCAGAAACAGAAGAATTTCTGGCTTTGGTTGATTATTTAAACCCTTTGATTACCCAAAGAATTTTTTCTTGGACACAGTTTCTTAACTATTTAGAGAAACTAGTTCCGTACAACGTTCAAGTACTAATGATAACCCCTCAAATTGTGGGAGGTGAAGTTATTGTGGAAATAATCTGTAATGCTAAGGCTGGTTCTGATTATATTCAGTTTGTGTCTCAACTAGAATCATCAGCTAGTTTTTATGAGGTGAATTTAGTCAACGAAGATACTTCTAAGACTCCAGGGTTTATAGGTAAGCAGTACGGATTGAGTGTAAAGTATCAAAGCACCAAAAAACACAGTAAGTGACAATAGAAGTTGAGTATTTAGGATTGTGTATTATTGAAAATAAGAATGTTACCTATGAATAAACCAAACCAAAAAAAACAACGATTGGTGCAATTATCATTAGTAGGATTATGTCTATTAAATATTGCAGTTTACTATGTTTTAGTACGTCCAATTATTCAGGCCGATCAAATTGCAACAAATAGGGTACTAGAGATTCAGAACAAATTAACGAAGAGACGGATGGTCCACAATAAAATTGCTCAAATAGAGAGGTTAATGCTGGAAAACACCCAAAAATTCAATGAATTTAAAGATAGAACCTTATTTTCTCAGGACAAAGGGACCTCAGAACTTCTGAAAGAATTAGAAGAAGTTTGTGAGAAAGCTCAGTTGTCGAAAACTCGTGGGGCGTTTCAATATGATCGACAAGTGAGGTTTGGTACTAGGAAGTTGACAATTGTCTTGCCAATAAAAGGAACCTACTCAAAAATTCGTAAACTTCTCCATCTTTTAGAAAATCAGTCCAAGTTTATCATTGTTGATTCTCTTTCCTTGGAGGATAGCCAGGAAGAATCTGGAATAGTTCAGATTGATTTGCGTTTGTCTACTCTTATAGGAAATTCATCTTGAATAATCCAAGACAAAAGAAACAACTTGTTATCTTAGTTGGACTTCTGGTAGTGCTTGTTGTGGTTCTTTATCGGGCAATGGACAGTAGTTTTTCATCAGATGCTCCTAAAGTAGGAACAGTTAATCCTTCTGATACTTCTGATGAACTAGATGGATATGTTTTTAAGATAGGGCAGGGAAAAGGCAGAAGAGAACAAAGATTAATTCCGGCATCTGAAATCAGTCCAGTAATCCATTTTAAAAAGCTTAATCAGATAGAACTAGTTGAACCTGCTTTTTCAAGGAATATGTTCTCCTTTTACACACCTCCACCAAATAGAAAAAAACCTAGAATGTCGAGACCATCAAACGTTAAAGTCTCTAAATCAATAGTAATTAGGAAGAAATTAGAAGATCTAATTAATTTAAAATTTTATGGATTTAAGATGGATAAAAATGGCGCTCAACTCTTGGGATTTTTTGCTGATGGAGATTCTGTTTTCCTGGCAAAGGAAGGTGATCTGGTTGCTAATCGTTATCGTATTCATCGTCTAACCAACAAAATAGCTGAAGTTGAAGAAATACGGACTAAAATCCGAAAACAGTTGTATCTTGTCATCCAATAAGGAGAAACTCTAATCTAGTTAGAGTGTGCTTATGTTTGGACAGAGTCTTAAGAATCAAAGAGGTTATGGATTGGCTGTAGTAGTCATGTTTACCAGTGTACTCCTAGTGACTTTACTAGAGGCAGCAGTAAATTGGCAGACAGTCACTAAGCGTGAGCGTGAAGAGGAGTTAATTTTTCGTGGTAAACAATACCAAAGAGCCCTTCTCCTGTGGTATCGTCACTTTCGAAAAACATTGGGGCCGAATGTACCTATTCCCTATCCACCTACAATTGATGCGCT
>CAYWYX010000048.1:0-4231 GCA_964462735.1 uncultured Acidobacteriota bacterium
GGCGAAATCAGCGCAATCTGAACTTAATCCCATAAGAGGTTGAACAGGAGGATAATCAATATTTTCAGCTACTAAGGTAATATCGATTGATCCAGCATGCTCTGCACAAGAACAAAGATTTTCCAAGAGCCAAGATCGCTGTTCCTTTAGCGAAGCCTCTTCCTTTACATAACCTGGGATGATCATAGCCAGTGAAGCTCCCATCTCAAGTGTTCTATCTAATAAACTAAACACCCTCTCCACTGAAATCTGTGATGAAGCAGGAGGAACTATTAAATCTGTTTCAAAAATGTAACAGATTATTGGTAGACCAACATTGTCAGCAAGTTTTTTAATGTCGGAAGGTTTGAACTTTTCCCAGTAGGAATGCATTAGTTCAAGGCCATTAATATCCAGAGTGCTACAAAAAGAAATTACTTCTTCTAAATTAAGAAATCCTGGACTTGATCGAGGATTAAGATAGTTATCCCGTAAAATCCAATCAAAATTGTAATCGATGACTGAAATGCGAGGAGTATTAGGAATCATTTAATCTTTCATTGTAATTCTGGAGCCAGATAAAAAATCATCTTTTATCCACTTTTAATCTCTCTGGCGATCCTTCGAAAAATCAAATCCCGACATATCAGGCGTATATCCTTGCAGTGTCCATCCTCCGTCCACTGTCAGGATCTGCCCAGTCACAAACTCAGACTCGTCACTTGCCAAAAAGACACAGGGTCCGACATAGTCCTGAACCCGACCAACTCTTTTACTAGGAGTCACAGAAGCCCATTTAAGATCAAAATTAGGGTCATAAGTCCAATTACGCTCGTTACTCGTAGCTGCTGGAGCAACACAGTTAACCCGAACCGCAGGTGCAAGTTCAAGAGCCAATTGTCTAGTAAGAGATTCTAATCCACCTTTAGCCATGGTATAGCTGGAATGAAAAGGAATGATTTGTCTTACAGAAATTGAACTAATGTTAATGATCGATCCTCCTCCGTTTTCTTTCATTTTATCTGCAGCAGCTATTGAACCAAAAAATGGTCCTCGAAGAATCGTATCAACTACATCATTAAAATCCTCTTCAGTAACTTGGGAAAGAGGACCAAAACGAGTTCGTGCAGCATTATTAATTAAAATATCTAAACGGTTAAATCGTTGGTATACAGTTTCTACCAGTCGTTCAACTTCTTGTTTAGAACCAATGTCTGCTTGAAAAGCCTCTGCCTGACTTCCAACCTCTTCTACTCGACGGACTGTTGCTGCTGCACCTTGATGATCGGTCTTATAATTCACTCCAACTACAGCTCCCTGACTAGCCAATCCAACGGCTAATCCCTGACCAATGCCCTTGCTCGCTCCTGTAATTAAGACAACTTTTCCATTTAATCTGTCTCCCATAGGACTACCCCTCTTGAAATGTCTTCAAAATGCTACTAACTGTTAAAACTATTATAATGTTACGCCAATATTTCTAGTCTTCTGTTGAATAAAATTCAATGCCTCTGCATAGGCTGATTTACTTTCTAGGTGTTCTATAATCAAAGGAGTATTAGGAGACAGCTTTTCTATTTGACGGAGATAAGTATTATAGTCGAGAACTCCACTACCAGGAAGAACCTCCTCAATTGCAACAGTCCTCGCATCTAAAGCATAGTTAATATCTTTGGCATGACATGATTGGATCCAAGGACCTAGCAAATCAAAACATCGATTAATAACTCGACCGGTTGAATAAAAATCACGGGGATTGCGAATAACATTAGCTGGATCCAAATGAACACCAAGTCCAGTCCGATCAATAGCTTTAAGAAGGTCAAGATAAATTTCAGGGCCATCTAGTAGTGTCCAAGGAGACATTTCGAGTGTTAACTTGGTTCGTGTAGGTTTTACCTCATCGAGTACCTGGCGAACCCATTGAACAACTTCCTCAAATGCTTTGGGACCAAAGTTTTCAGGATGATGACCAACATGAGAACAGGGCGCGCCAGACCCATCAAATGAACCTGCAACTGTCGCACAACAAACAGCTTCAAGCTGATCGGCAATTGTCAATGTCTCAGCAATCTTTTTCAAGTTCGTCTGTCTTTTTTTCTGGTTAGGGTCCAGAGGATTAACCCAAGCTGTAACTTCAGCAATAACAATGTCAGCTACTGCAAAAATCCTCTTGATTTCCTGAATTTCATCTGATTTTCCAATGAGAACATTTGGGAAGCTGATTGCCCTATATCCTTGTTTTTGACATTCCTTCACATAAGCCAAAGGGTCATGTGATTGGATATAATCTTCAATGGTGGCACCAAGTCGCATTTTTAAATCCTAGCTGTAAAAACTTTACTCAAAGAATTTGTTCTGATCACTCATTTTGGTTGCTGAAAAAAATCATTAAAAATATAGGGTTCGGATAACTTTCAGTGTATACCTTCATGAGATCCGACTAATCAAATTAATCAACGGACTTTTGCTTAACGTAATTAGTTCAGCCATAATATAAATAACCTAATTAGTTAGGACTGGAAAGATTTCATCATGCACCGTCAAATTTATTTTCTATTGTTTTTTCTTCTGATGCAGCCTTCTATTTTCTTCGGATCAGAACCCGAGATAACTTCTATTTTTCCTCTAGGTGGGCAAAGAGGAACTACCGTCAAAGTGATTGTAACGGGTAAATTCCTACGAAACATCCATTCCGTCTGGTTCAATCAAAAAGGGATACAGGCATATGTGAAAAAAATCAAAGATCACCAACAGGAGAATAGAACCAATTCCAAAAAAACCTTTGATAAAATACATCAAGCCCATTTGGAAATGAAAATCAAGTCCTCCGCCCAATTAGGACTATGGATTCTTAGACTAGTGTCACCTCAAGGTATTTCAGAACCTTTGATCTTTAGGGTTCATAATATTCCTTCACTTACTGAAATTCAATCAGATACCAACTCTAAACCAAACCTAATTAGCTTTCCATCTATGATTAACGGAAAAATAAGTCAACCTGGAGAACGAGATATTTACGCTATTGACGTTAAAAAAAATCAACATTTATTTTTTGAGTTAATCTCCAAGCCATCAAATAGTTCTGGGGTTATGTCAGGATTCGAATCTGTTTTGAGTCTCTATACCAGTCCTCATATAAACTGGTTTGAATCAAACCGATCCACTCGGTTAATTTTTGACAATCCATTTCCACCAAATCCTAGAAAAAACCCTCAGTTCAGTTATCGATTCAGTCAATCAGGCCAATATCTGTTAGAGGTGGGATCCTTAAGAAACTTAGGTGCTGCCAACTACGGATACCAGCTTCAAATTACAGAATCTAACTCTAAGGAACCGATAAAATCACCTGAGACGATTACCAATCAAAGTAGAGATAGATGGGAGAAACGCATTTTTTCTCGCCAAATAAACCATAACTATATTTCTCAGATTTTGGGTAGAACTGGCAGAAAAAGAGGAGGACACAGCAATAGTTCCGTAAAAAATGATTCCACTACCACAAAAAAGATGACAGCTTCAAAGGAGACAAACTTTTTATTACTTAAAGAGAAGGAACCCAATGACCATAAAAATTCAAGCAGAGAGATTGCTCTTCCTGTTGTCATTGAAGGTACCATTGACAGGCCCGGTGATGTAGACAACCTTTTATCATTTCAAGTAAAAGCTGGGGAAAAACTGGCGTTTGAGCTCGAAACACCGAATGCAACTGTTCCAGAATTCAATCCTCGCTTAATAATTGCAGAGCAAGGTGGAAAGGAAATTCTTTCTAATGTATATAATCGAGTCGTGAGGCAGCTACTTTCATACAGTAAAACAATAGAACCCAAGACACTCTATACATTCAAAAAAGAAGGGAAATACTCTCTAAGCATCCGTGACATTACCCAAAGAAACGGTCGTCCTGATTTCCATTACCGTATATTAATCCGATCACAAATTCCCCATCCTGGTAAGCTTTCTTTCAAAAATAACAAACTCAATCTTATACAAGGGGAAGCTCAAAACTTAATTGTAACTTCTGAACTAGAGGAGGGATTCCGTGGAGAAATAACCTTTCAAGTTAATGGATTGCCCCCAGGTGTTAAAGCATTTCCAGCAACATACTATCAACCAGAAAAACCTCCTCACCTTGATGAAGGCCCTAAGGAAAGATATTTACCTGAAACAACAACGACTTCTATTATTCTTGTAGCAGACCCTAACAGCCCAATTACAATAATGCCTCGAATACTTCAAATTAAAGCGCAAC
>CAYWYX010000048.1:4331-18520 GCA_964462735.1 uncultured Acidobacteriota bacterium
AAAATCAAAGACTTTGATCAGAATCATTCAATTAACTTTCCTCTTGAATTAGGAGGTATTTTCACTAGAAAAGGCTGCAATAGCAGTGAATGCCACGGTAGCGTAAAGGGTCGAGGAGGCTTTAAGTTATCAACCAACGCTAATAATCCCTTGGAAGACCATCGCTGGTTAGTTAAAGGTGGAAAATTTCAAGTTTATAGTGAAAAATCTTCCGGCCCAGAAAATCCCCGTATCAACCTTGAAAACCCTGAAGAAAGTCTTATTTTACAAAAACCAACTTTACAAATTGCTCACGGAGGCGGTGAGCAATTTGACCGTGCTAGTTTAGAGTATCAAACCATTCTTCGTTGGATTTCAAATGGTGCTCTTTATGACAATCAAGAAGCGGTAATTAACAAATTAAAAGTTTTCCCAGAGGTGCTGATTCTAGAACGCAATCGCAGTTTTCAACTTATCGTAACAGCTCATCTATCAAATGGAGAGAAGCGGGATTTTACCCGAAAAGTCCACTATGAATCTAATTCTGAAGAAGTTGTTTCAGTCGACCCAAATGGACTACTTACCGCTAGAAAACCAGGAGAAACATCAATCATTGTCCGTGCTCCTAAACATGCAGTATCTATATTCACTGGCGTAAAAAACGATTTCATTAACGAATATCCTCCTGAAGATCCTAAAAATTTTATCGACAAAGAAATTGTCCGAAAAATTCAACAACTGAGTATTCCTATTTCAGCGATTTCCAGTGATCATGAATTTCTTCGTCGGATTTGCTTGGATTTGACCGGAACTTTACCTCCACCTAATCGAGTTAGGGAGTTCTTAAAAAACTCGGATCCTAATAAGCGTGATCAATTGATTAATATTCTAATTAACTCCCATGAATTTATTGATTATTGGACCTTTCGATTGGCAGATCTGTTTAGGGTCTCCTATGAACAAGGTGGTCGTTCAAAAGTAAAACTCTACTGGGAATGGATTCGGGAATGTATTGCACAAAATAAGCCTTTCGATCAAATTGCTCTGGAGCGTATAGCCAGCCAAGGATACAACGGACCAACTCGACACTTCTGGGGATCTGATGAAATTCGATTACCTCAGGACATTATGGCTGAACAGGCACAAGTTTTCTTAGGTCGGCGCCTAGTTTGTGCTCAATGTCATGATCATCCTTTTGACTCTTGGACCCAAGACCAATTTTGGGGAATGACTGGTTTTTTTAAAAATCTGACCTATTTCTGGAATTCTGCGGCGGCTGTTGACGACTCTATAGGCCATCAGGAATTTGGTACAGAATCCCAATTGTTACATCCGCGAACTAAAAGAGAAGTTGAACCTATTTTCCCGGATGGAAGATCGTTATTACCAGAAAATCGTTTAGATCCTAGGCCAAAATTAGCTCATTGGTTTACTTCATCAAAGGAGTATTTATTTGAAGAAGCAATAGTTAATCGATTTTGGAGCTATTTTTTTGGTCGAGGTTTTGTGAACCCAGTGGATGACTTTCGTGTTGATAATCCTCCAAGTCATCGAGTTCTTCTTAAAAAACTGGCGAGTCATTTTAGGCTAACGGGATATGATCTCAAGAGCCTAATGTTACTAATCGTTCAATCGAATACTTACCAACGGTCTGGTCAGAGAAATAAATCCAATGGTCATGACCGGATTAATTACTCACGAGCTCTACCACGAGGGTTAGATGCTGAAATCTTGTTGGATATGATCTCCCAGATTAGCGGGATTTCAGAAGTTTTTGAAGGAAAGGACGAAAGACTCTACGCTGGACAATTGCCACCGGGTACACGAGCAATAAATATTATTGCCCCCCATATTTACCCTTCACATTTCCTTGATATCTACGGCCGATCTAGTCGATTAACAGTTCCAGATCGTAAGCAGGAATCTAGTGTTTCGCAGGCTCTAGCTATGTTGGCCGATCCAACATATACGAAAAAGCTATCGGCAAAGGGAGGACGTATTGACAAGCTTCTTCGATCCTATGCCTCAGATGAATTTATCATTGAAAACTTTTATTTATCAGCTCTTTCTCGATTCCCAACACCCAATGAGAAAAATATTTTAACGAGGATGATCAAATCCCATGCTTCTCGTCGCGAAGCACTAGAAGATCTATTATGGAGTATAATCTCTTCTAGAGAGTTTGCTTATAACCACTAGAAAACCAATATCTGGACCAACTCTCAAAAAATTCTAAATATAAAAATTAAATTTTTTAAACCGATATTTTTATGAATCATATTACTCATCTTAGGATCTCAAACTCTTCCAGAAGGGCTTTTCTTCAAGTAGGTTCCTTGGGGATTTTTGGCCTGAGTTTAAGCCAGTATTTAAGACTGAATCACCTGAAAGCAAACACAGGAAATTTCCTTCATAAAACTCCTAAAGCTAAATCATGTATTCTTCTTTGGTTGGAAGGAGGCCCCAGTCAAGTTGATACTTTTGATCCAAAAACCAATAGTTCCTTTGCACCAATTTCAACTAACGTTCCCGGCATTCAAATTTCTGAATTACTGCCACAAGTAGCAAAATGTATGGACAAGTTAGCCATAATTCGTTCAGTCTTCAGTGAAGAAATTGATCACCAACAAGCAACCTATTATGCGATGACAGGTCATCGACCCAATTCTACATTAGAGTCACCTAGTTTGGGGTCGATCATCGCTAAAGAATTATCTTCTCAAAAATCTATGCCTCCTTATGTAATTGCTCCGCCAATAGGAAGGCCCTATTTAGATTTTTTCGGTTCAGGCTTTATCGGGGCACGCTATGATCCAATGGTAGTTCCAGATCCAGCTCAAGAGAATTTTCAAGTTCCAAATTTGATCCTTCCTAAAACTATTAACGTAGATCGATTGGCGCATCGCCGTTCATTTTTGCAAGTAGTCGATGAACTCTATCGTGAACAAGAACAAATAGCCGAATTTTCATCACTCGACTCATTCCGAGAACAAGCCTTATCCATTATTAGTTCACCAGAGGTAAAAGAGGCTTTCAACCTCTCACAAGAGTCAGAAAAGACTCGTGATGAATATGGTAGACATCGTTTTGGCCAAAGTGTCTTGTTAGCTCGACGTTTAATCGAAGGAGGTTGTCGATTTGCTACTGCTGCCGGTTATGATCTGGCTGAATGGGATCTCTGTCATGTTGATAATGACAAATATAATCGAGATGGCCTAGCCCCTCCCCTAGATCAGGCACTATCTGCCTTGATGAAGGATTTGGATCAACGGGGACTCCTTGAGTCAACTCTGGTAGTTGTAATGGGCGAGTTTGGTCGAACTCCTCATCACAATCCTAGAGGTGGTCGAGACCACTGGCCTCATTGTTGGTCAGTCGTAATAGGTGGAGGTGGAATACAGGGTGGGCAAGTAATCGGAGCTAGTGATAAACGAGGTGCTCGGGTAGAAGATCGAATGGTAACAATTGGAGATCTATTTGCCACAATCTATAAGGCCCTTGGAATTGATTGGACAAAGGAGTATATGAGTCCAATTGAACGACCAGTAAAGATCGCAAACTCAATAGGGGGGAAAAGTGGATACCCCATCAAAGAACTATTTTAATTACACCAACTAATCTAAAAATCAAATTTTTGATTAAAATCCCAATAAATACTTTAGTCTAAAGAACTCGAGAAAGAAAACCATCTAGTTTGTAGTTTAAACCTCTTTAAGTTTTAATCCCAAGAGCAGACGCTGTTTCAGCTATAGATTGCCAAATATCATCAGCGATTGGAATACCATCCTCCTGCCGAATGTTTTGAGCTTTAGCTTCTGGCATACCCGGCAATAGAACTTCTTCAAAGCCTGGTGCTGGTGGAATGGCTTGGGTACGTTGAGACATTTCGTCAGCCCGTTTGGCATACTCCGAAAATGATTGAAATAAATCGGCTCTAAAAACAATCAAAGTCACTCCATGTCGACGAAAAAGAGGATTTGAATAATTAAGATTAGCTCCATTATCAGATCCACTAAAAGTCCTGCCCAAAAATTCTGTAGCCAACATCAGGGCATAACCCTTGTGTCCACCAAAAGGTAAATGAGCACCCCCATTAAAGAAGTCATTAGGATCAGTTGTAGGGTTTCCATCCTTATCCACAATGCACTGAGGAGGTAATTTTTCTTTTCGGTTAAAAGCGTTAACTACTTTAACTCCTGCCGTCGCAGAAGTTGCAAAATCAATAATGATTGGTTCCTCCGTACCTAGAGGAATTCCCATTGCAATAGGGTTAGTATGAAAAAGAGGTTTGCGACCACCGAACGGCACAGCTGCTGGTTCCTCAGCACCTTGACCACCTGCCCAAACCATGGAAATCATTCCTTCTCGAGCTGCTATTTCCGCATAGTGACCTAGTCTGCCAATATGATGAGTTTGAACCACTGAAACCACTGAAACTTCTCGATTATTAGCCTTTTCAATAGCAGTTTGGATTGCAAACTCTGTCACTACATGACCAAAGTTCCACCCACCATTAATAAGGGCACTTACTTCTGTTTCCTTGGCAATTTCAGGTTCTTTATCCAAAATGATGCTCCCATTTTGAATAGCCTCGACATAACCTGGAACATGCCAAACACCATGGGAATCTACACCACGAAGATTGGCAAGTACTAGATGCTCTGAAACAATTTCTGCGTGATTCTTATTAGCACCAGCTACATGCAAAATTTCATAAGTTAATTGGCGAAGCTCATCGGCATTTTTTATTACCATTAAAAGTTCTCCGAAATGTACAAAAATATTTTAAAATTTTTCTCAGCAGAGTTTCCAAAATCAATCTCAGAAAAATCATTACAAGGGGTAATCTAAATTTTAAACTAAGAAAGAAACCCCTTCCTATTGTGATGAAAAGTCAGGAACAACAAGAGACTGGGTTTCGGGATGTTTTCGCAGAATATCAGCAATACCAACTCTATCTCTTGGATCAACTTGATTAAAAGCAGGTCTTACTGGACCTCCAGCTCGTCCTAAAGCTTCCATTGCTACTTTAATCCCACTGATACCATAGCCCGGTTTATAACCGCGAATTCTAAGAATTGGTTCTAGCTCGTTTTTGAAAACCTCATTCATCTTGGAAATTTTTCCTTCCACCCCATGTTTCCAAAAACGTTTTGAACTCTCTGGAATAAGAGAAGCAACCGCTGTTGAATAAGCTCTACTACCCTTAGGAAAAGAAGCTGCTGCAGCAGGTTCATTTTCTGAAACAAACAATAAAGGTTTAGAAACTTCCTCTAAAATCTGGCCACCCACTCTAGAGTAGTAATCATTGTCAAGACCTAGAGAAGGGAAAAAACCAATCATATTGGGAATCTTAGCTAATCGAATAAGTACATCAGGCCAAAAGTCATGCTGGCCATGGGGAAGTATCACTGCCCCAATATTAACTGATGTTAATATTGTCTTGTAATACTTATAATAATTCTCAGCTGAATGATTTCTTACAGGTCGAGGTGGGAAAATAACTAGGGCATCAGCCCCAGCTGCTTCACAATTTTTTGCCATTAAAATAGAATTTTTGTAGCCTCCAATTACACCTGCCATTACAGGCATTTGCCCCTGCGCTCCAACAACAGCAGCTGTTACCAATTCCCGGTGTTCTTTGAGACTTAGGCTCAGCCCTTCACCAAAACCTCCACCCACTACTACAGTTAGACGATCTCTTTCTGCGTGAAAAGCTACATTTTCAAGAAGGCCCTCAGAATCAAGATCATAATTGGCATGAAAGGGAGTCGGAAGATAATTGTGAGGACCATCTAACGCCACCACTAATTCCTCCATCGAAGGCCATTTTCTCTTGGAAGGTAAGGAGCACCCAGTCATTCTTGGAAGTACCATTCCTCCAAAAGCTAGTGTTCCCAATTTAAGTAATTTTCTTCTGGAGGATTTGTTATTTAGCATGTCTCTGACAGGATTTGTTTTCTTTTTCAACACCCTTCTCCTTTCAAAGGTTACCTAAAAAAATTCTGCGAGGACTTCTATATAAACTATTCCTACAATCTCAATTTTTTCAAGGTGCTTTCCGTTAAAGAAAATCTTTAG
The DNA here is from genome assembly GCA_964462735.1 of uncultured Acidobacteriota bacterium. Classification (GTDB taxonomy): domain Bacteria; phylum Acidobacteriota; class Terriglobia; order Versatilivoradales; family Versatilivoraceae; genus JAKUNG01. The sequence continues at coordinate 10,392 of CAYWYX010000048.1, forward strand.
CTGGAAAATCTATTGTTTTTGGAATTAATTTTCCTAGTAGAAACGAAAACTACGTTAACATTTATAGTTTCAAACTAGGATTGGTTTAACAATTTTCCCATGGACATCAGTTAAACGAAAATGACGTCCCTGGAACTTGAAGGTTAACCTTGTATGGTCGATTCCCAGGCAATGGAGAATGGTGGCGTGTAAATCGTGGATGTGCACTGGATCATTAACAATATTATAACTGTATTCATCGGTTGCCCCGTATGTCATGCCTGGTTTAATTCCCCCTCCGGCCATCCAAATAGTGAAACAGCGCGGATGATGATCACGCCCATAGTCATCGGAGGTCAATTTCCCCTGACAGTAGATCGTCCTACCAAATTCTCCTCCCCAAACAACTAAAGTATCTTCAAGCAACCCCCGTTCCTTCAGATCTTGAACAAGGGCAGCCGATGGCTGATCAGTATCTAGAGCTTGTCCAGCAATTTGCTGCGGCAATTTACTGTGTTGATCCCAGCCACGGTGAAACAATTGAATAAAACGCACTCCTCGCTCTGCTAACCTTCTAGCCAGCAAACAGTTAGCTGCAAAGGTTCCTGGCTTTCTAGCACTAGGCCCATATAATTCGAAGGTTTTATCCGGCTCACCATCCAAATCCATTAAACCAGGAACAGAAGATTGCATCCGATAGGCCATTTCATACTGGGTAATTCGAGTAGAAATTTCTGGATCTCCAAAATCCTTTAACTTCAGTTGGTTAAGTTTGGAAAGATCATCTAGAAATCGACGTCTTGCGTCAGAAACAAGTCCTGGAGGATTGGAAAGATAAAGTACTGGATCCCCTACTGAGCGAAACTTAACTCCTTGATACTTAGTTGGAAGAAATCCACTACCCCAAAGACGGTCATAGAGAGGTTGGCTATCTTGCTTACCTGTGCCTTGAGAAATCATAGACACAAATGTAGGTAAATCCTGGTTTTCACTTCCAAGTCCGTAGGATAACCAGGCACCAATACTAGGGCGGCCAGCAATTTGAGCCCCCGTTTGGAAAAATGTTATTGCCGGATCATGATTAATCGCTTCTGTGTGCATTGACTTAATAAAACACAATTCATCTGCAATTTTTCGAGTATGAGGCATAAGATCACTAATCCATGCACCAGCTTGACCCTGTTGAGCAAATTTAAATACAGAAGGAGCAAGGGGTAGGGTTTCTTGGTTGGCAGTCATTCCAGTTAAACGTTGTCCTTTACGAACTGACTCTGGCAACTGCTGTCCTCTTCTTTCTATAAGCTTAGGCTTGTAATCGAACAAATCCATTTGTGCTGGTGCCCCAGACTGAAAAAGATAAATAACCCTCTTGGCTTTAGGGGCAAAGTGAGGCAACTCGGGCAAACCACCCTTGACTGAACTAGATTCAAGTTCAGCAGATAAACCTGTTCCCGCAGCCAAGTCCTTGTTAAGTAATGAAGTTAAAGCAGCAGTTCCGACACCCCAACTTGCTAAGCTGAAGAAATGTCTTCTGGTGAGCAACAGCTGTGTTTCGAGAAAAGGATTCATAGCTTATTCCTTGGTAATTGTCTCATCAAGATTTAAGACTAAACTAGCTACAGTTGTATAAGCGGCTAATTCTTTTAGATCGAGTCCTTTTGGAACCAGAGAATCGCCGACACTAACCAACTTTTCAGCCAACTTCAAATTAGATTGATAGAAATCTAAATTGACATTAAAGCTATCGATTAAGATTTTTCGTTCCGTAGCCTTCGGCCATCGAGCTAATGCTATTCGAAAAGCGTAAATAAGACGATCTTCGGGTGTTATTAGTTTTTTATTAGTCAAAAGACGTTGAGCTAACCCCCGAGCTGATTCCACGAAGGTAACATCGTTCATCAAATTAAGTGCCTGCAGGGGAGTATTAGTCCGACTTTCACGCACAGTACACATTTCTCGCTGGGAAGCATCAAAATTCAACATGGAGGGTGGAGCAATTGTTCTTTTCCAGAATGTGTATAAGCTTCGTCGATAAAGATCGTCTCCTTTACTTTGATTATAAGCAATATCTCCGGCCAGTTCTTCCCATAGACCTTCAGGTTGATAGGGTTTAACGGATGGTCCTCCCAGTTTTTCAACTAATAATCCTCCAACAAACAGAGCCTGATCTCGAATAGCTTGAGCAGAAAGTCTGACTCTTGGCCCTCGAGCCAACAAGAAATTTCTTGGATCTTCTTGAAGGGACTTAGCAGTTACTCGAGAAGATTGACGATAAGTAGCACTCATAACAATAATTTTCTGCATCGCCTTAATATCCCATTTACTCCTAACAAATTCGGTAGCCAGCCAATCAAGTAAGTGGGGATGCGACGGACGCTCACCCTGTGAACCAAAGTCTTCGATTGTCTGGACAAGACCTTGCCCAAAGTACATTTGCCAATAACGATTGATAACAACTCTAGCTGTTAAAGGATTTTCTGGATTGACTAGCCACTTCGCCAAGTCTAACCGAGTCTTCAGATTATCACCATTCGGACCCTTTAAAACCAATGGAATCCCAGGATTAACTTTTTCGCCAGGGCGATTATAGACACCACGAAGCAGCATGAAAGTAGGCTTTGGCTGCTCTCGCTCCTGCATAACCATTGTCGTTGGAACGTCTTCCATAAATATAGCCCTGCGTTTTTTAAGGGAAATTATCTCCTGGTGTACTGCTTTAATAGCCTTCGGTGCGTGACGTTCCAGAAAGTATGCTCTAAGCTTATCTGTTTCACTTGGACTCCTTTGTTTTACTGATTTTGCAACGATGTCGTTAATGGAAGTTGCAGTTGAAACTATTTGCACTTCTTCGGATGAAAGCGTTCGTCCATAGATCCTGACGTCATCGATTAGGCCCTTAAAACGACTCCCAGGTCCTCCCCCAGAACCGATACGGAATGGTTCTTTTACCTCATTAAAAGTAAGGTTTAAATCATCAACGAACACTTTAAACTTTATCGATTTTCCATTGACATATATTTTAATCGCACGAGCAGTTCGAGAACCATCGTAGGTAACCATGATGTGATACCACTCATTAGGAGAGAACTCTTTTTCAGTTTCAACTCGGATTGCATCATCTAACCACCGCTTTACAAAATTGACTTGAAACTTACCCTCTGAAAAAACAATCTGATATCCCTCTTCCCTTGCCAGTTCCACGGTCCTCGAAAAAATAGCACCCCCTTTTTTTTCTGCCGGATAAACCCATGCTCCTAGAGAAAATCTGTCATAAAAACCAAAATTTGCAACATTTCCAGCATTGATAAAGCGCTTTCCATCAAAATTACCGGCTTTACCAATTCGACCAACAGTAAAACTACGTCGCCCAGATTCAAATTTTCCCTTTTTCAGATTTCTCTTCCTTGGCCCTGGCATCAAGTATTGCACTCCCCGAGTATTTCCATCTAAGGGAAAGTGAGCCAGTAGGTCTTCGGAAACAGACCAATGAAGAGGACGTCTTTTTTTGAAAGAGGCCTCCCATTTTTCTTGGCCCTTTACTAATTTAGAGGTTAACTTGGAAAATTTCTGATGCGATAACTCTATTTGATGATCGAAGGCAGCAAGTTGCTGTTGTTGTTGTTTGGTCGGAGCCTTTATCATGGGTGGTGAATTGCCATATTTCCATACCTTACCCCGTTCTGGTATATTGTTAAAAAAGGCAAAGGCCTGGTAAAATTCTTTTTGTGTAAAAGGGTCATATTTATGATCATGACAGCGGGCACAACCCAGGGTTAGACCCTGCCAAACTGTTGCAGTAGTCTCAACCCGATCTACTACATATTCCACGGCAAATTCTTCCGGAATTATTCCACCTTCACCATTACCACGATGGTTGCGATTAAACCCAGTGGCAATTCGCTGCTCTAGGGTAGGTTGAGGAAGCATGTCACCTGCAAGCTGTTCAATAGTAAACTGATCAAAAGGCATATTGGTATTAAAAGCATCAATCACCCAATCACGCCAGCGCCACATTATCCGTTCACCATCTGTTTGGTAACCGTTACTATCAGCATAGCGGGCAGCATCTAGCCATTGCTGAGCCATTCGTTCCCCATATCGTGGGGATCGTAACAAACGATCCACCACTCTCTCATAAGCACCTTCTGATTTATCTGCGAGGAACTCTTCCACTTCTTTTGGGGTAGGTGGTAATCCTGTCAAATCAAGAGAGACTCGCCTAATTAATCTAGTTTTCGTTGCTTCTGGAGAGGGTACCATCCCCTTCTTAGTTAATCGATCTAACACAAAAAAATCGATACCATTGCGTGGCCAATCCTTATTAGTTACTTCTGGAAGCTTGGGACTTTTCGGAGGGATAAAAGACCAGTGTAGTTGCCACTTAGCACCCTGTTCAATCCACAACCGAATAAGGGCAATTTCTTCTTTACTCAGCTTGAGTCCAGAGTATACAGGTGGCATTCGAAGACTTAATTCTTTCGATGAAATTCGGTTAAAAATTTTACTCTTACTAGGGGAACCTGGCAGAATGTAATGATCTCCTTGCTGTTGAGAAAAGACACCTTCTTTTGTATCCAAACGAAGATTAGCCTGACGGTTTGCTTGATCAGCCCCGTGACAGGCATAACATCGATCCGAAAGAATTGGACGAATATCTCTGTCAAATTCCACCATCGGGGTGGATCGAGTCTGACCAAAAAGGATTAACCCTCCTCCAACTATTAATCCTAGCCAGCTCAACAAGAAAGTCTTTAATTGTCTGGTGTTCATGGTAATTTTCTTCTCTAATTGAGACACATAATACCTGTTCATTTATACAGTCAACTTTATGAAAAAGGATTTCCGTCCTAAAAGCTCTTTTATTTTTAAGTCCGTAGTGTATCTCTCTCTGTTTTGTCTCTCAACAGAAAATTAAATTTTCGTGACAATCGAAAATTTTACCACTTTAAAAAACTTGCATCACCTTTGTTTTTCCGAGACTTAAAAATTACAGTTAAAACACAAAAAATTAAAACCAGCTCGACCAGTACTACAAACTATTCTAAAATGATTTGCATGTATGCAATAGCAATAAAAGAGATCATAGTTTGAACTAAAGACTTTCTCAGGAAAGTTAAACTTTGCTTTTATTATTTTGCTATTTGACAAAATTTCTCCAGTAATTTTTGGTTGCATCATTGATAAAATGCTTGAGGAATTTTCCTAAAAAATTAAGTTACCGGAATCGTATTTTGCCCATGCTTTAAAATAGGATCGGACAAAGAGGTATCCTTTGAAAAAACCGACCGTCGCTATCATAGGTCGCCCCAATGTGGGCAAGTCCACTTTATTCAATCGCATTTGCCGACAAAGACGGTCCATGGTTGGCAATGAATCTGGAATGACTCGAGATCGCATAGATGTATCAGCTCAATGGAACGGCCATCACTTTGAACTGATTGATACCGGTGGGCTCATCCCAGGCAATCAGGACCTAATTCAGAGTTTAATCTCTGAACAAGCAGGAACAGCCATTCAAAATTCACAGGTGCTCGTGTTGGTGGTAGACGGACGTAAAGGACTGACTCCCTTAGATCTTACCCTAGCCAAATTTTTGATTCAAAAGTCTATACCAGTTATTGTGGCGGCTAATAAATGCGACACCATTAAACAGTGGACTAATACACAGGAATTTTTTGAACTAGGTTTTGAAACAATTATTCCTATCTCTGCAGCACACGGTTTAAATGTTGGAGATCTTCTAGATGCAGTCTGTAAGTACATTCCACTCAAAGGCACTCCAAAATCTCCAGTCATTAAGGACATCCGGGTCGCTATCGTTGGCAAACCCAATGTAGGAAAATCAACACTACTCAATACCATCTTAGGAGAAGGAAGAGCTATTGTTTCTCCCCTGCCTGGTACGACAAGAGATTCCGTTGATTCAGTAGCAACCAGAGAAGGTCAAACCTATCGATTTATTGATACTGCTGGAATCCGAAAAAAACGACGAACCTTTTTGGAAACAGAAAAACTCAGTGTCATTATGGCAAGAAAAAGTTTAGAACAAGCTGACGTTGCTTTAATAATGGTGGATGCCACTGAAGGTGCTTCATCAGTTGATGGAACAATTGCAAATTATGCACACACAGCAGGTACATCAACAATCGTTGTCATTAACAAGTGGGATCTAATCAATAAAAACAACACCACAATGCAATCCTTTCAAGAAAACATTCGAGAGCGATTGCGTCTATTAGACTATGCCCCAATCCTATTTATATCTGCTGTAACCGGTCAGAGAATCAATAAATTATTCCCTTTGATTGATAAGGTATTCAAAGCCCGGCACACTCGAATTGGAACTGGAAAACTAAATTCCTTCTTACAACGGATTGCTCTTAATCAAGTCTCTGTTCCTTATAATCGACAAGTCAAAGTTCACTACATGACACAGGTACAAAATTCTCCTCCAACTTTTGTACTGATGACCAATCGGAAATCTTCATTGCACCTTTCAGTACAGAGATATTTAATTAACAAAATGAGAAAGCAATTCGGTTTTCTGGGAACACCCATTATATTGAAGCAGAATCTTGAACGGAAAGTAGGATAGACTAGGATGGTATCTCAGCTGGATATCTTCAGTTATAATAAGTCATGAATCGACGTCATCGAAATCGAAAAACTACACCACAAAGAGACATTCCCAACAAATTATTCTTCCGGATCAGTGAGGTTTGCAAAATAGTTGGCGTAGAACCTTATGTTCTGCGTTTTTGGGAATCAGAGTTTCCAACACTCAGGCCAGCCAAAGGAACAAATGGAAGACGAACATTTCGAAAGAGGGATATCGAAATAGTCCTAACTATAAAACGTCTCCTTTATGAAGAGGGGTTTACAATTGCTGGAGCACGAAATTTTCTTTCTAAAAAACATATGACTCAACTTTCAATTACTTCCCCAGACTCTTACAAAAAGTTACCTGAAGAAAACCGAACAAAGGAAACTTCTGCTAGTGATGAAGTAGTTAAAACAGTCCGTTCTCTTAAGTCTGAACTTCACACAATCTTGACAATGTTAAATCGAAGATGGTAGATTCCGGCTTGGTTTCGGGACGTAGCGCAGTCTGGTAGCGCACACGCTTGGGGTGCGTGGGGTCGGAGGTTCAAATCCTCTCGTCCCGACCATTTATTTTTTCGAGTCCGTGATTTGGCAGAAATCTTACTGACTAATGACGATGGAGTTCGGTCGCCAGGCATCACTTCTCTGGCTCAACAACTCCGTTCGCTCGCACAGATTAATACTGTGGCACCAAATCAAGATCAAAGTGCCACTAGCCAATCCCTTACCCTCCTCCGTCCGATCCATTATGAAAAAATAAGTTCTGATTGTTTTTCCGTCAATGGGACTCCAACAGATTGCGTCCTGATGGCTTTAAATCATATCCTGCCTCGACAACCTGATTTAGTTATTTCCGGAATTAATAGAGGGCCTAATCTAGGTTATGATATTGCCCATTCCGGAACAGTGGCAGGAGCCATGGAAGCTGCTAGACATGGACTGCAAGCCGTAGCTATATCTCTGGCTACCCGCAAGGATTTTATTTTTGACCAGGCAGTCCAATTTGTAGCCGAGCTATCCGAACGATTATTGACCACACCATTGCCAAAAGGCGTTATCCTTAACGTGAATATTCCCGCTGGGAATTGGAAAGGTGTGAAGGTAACTCGTCAGAGTTCTTATCAAGTCCGTAACCTGGTTGTGGAAACCCGTGACCCACGTGGACGAACTTATTTCTGGCTTGATCAAGACCTGGATTTTAGTTCCCTACCTAGCAACGGGGATACTGATGATGTTGCTGTTCGCTCTGGCTATATTTCAATGACTCCACTTAAGCTCGATCAAACTGCTATCGAGGTTGTATCCGAGCTAAAAGCATGGTCAGAAAGTTTTTCAGCCAATAAGCGACCAGTCATTCAATAACGGGGCGTGGCTCAGCCTGGTAGAGCACCTGGTTCGGGACCAGGGGGTCGGTGGTTCAAATCCACTCGCCCCGACCAGCATTATCAATGAGTTAGCAGAGAGATCTTCCAGACTATTAGGGCATGTGCATATTAAACTCGTTTACCCCTTGCTTTTGAGAACTCCGAAGGTGGTCACTTAGGTGG
>CAYWYX010000049.1:0-4620 GCA_964462735.1 uncultured Acidobacteriota bacterium
CCCTGTTCTAAATCCACCAACTCAATGACTACGGTAGTTGTTCCCAGATCTATAGCCAGACCTAATAATCGACCGCGATATTTGTCTAGGACCTGACCCTCATATAAAACTTTTTCTCCAGCCTTGATCACCAAAGGATCTAGAGCCATCGACTGCAAGGGAATTGCCTCAGTAAGTATCTGGGGACGACGACGAAGCGGGGCAAAAGAAATGCTTTCCGAATTATTGGAGACGGTAGCCTGACAGGCTAGACGATAATTTTCACTAAGGAAAGACTCATTAGAATTCAAAGCAGTAATTGAATCCATCCCTGCCTTGACTTCGACGATGCACTCATGGCATGAACCTGTCCGACCACAGGAAGTAGGGAGTCGTATTTGAAATTCATCGGCATAGTCAAAAAGAGTCTTGCCGGCTTCAAGTTTAAGTTTGTGGCCATCACAACTTATAGTACTCATCAAAGACCGTTTGGATCACCTATTAAAACGAAATAGTACAAGAAACAATCATAACTAGACTTCGTCTATTAATCTCAACAGGAGGTATTATTCTCCTCCTCTGTTTCCCAGGCACTGCGATAATCTAGTTTGTCATCTCCTGCACACAATAGAGGATTTCCCACCTTTCGTGGTTTCCGTTGGTTCTGACAGCCAAATTTTGCGGTGCATTCATCCAAACGGTTCTTGTAGGGACATCGATAGGTGGAAAGATTATCGGCATGCACAACCATACCTGAAAACAATTCAGTGATTTTATTCAACCGCTTTTGGTATTCGGCTTTATCAATTTTTTGAATAGACCTAGCCACTCAGGAGCTAACCTCCACCTCTAAAAGTGTTTTGGCTAATTCGACACAGGCTAAAGCATCTTTACCGTACCCGTCAGCTCCCATATCATCTGAAAATTCCTGAGTTACAGGAGCCCCACCAACCATAATCTTAATATCGTCTCGAAGATCGGCATCAATAAAAGCTTCTATCGTTTTTCCCATATTTGGCATCGTCGTTGTTAAAAGAGCTGACATTCCCAAAATAGATGCCTCATTATCCTCAAATGCATCAATAAATTCATCTGGAGAGGTATCTACCCCAAGGTCAATAACTGTAAACCCAGAACCTCTCAGCATCATGATGCAAAGATTCTTCCCAATATCATGGAGATCTCCTTTAACGGTACCCATGATCACCCTTCCAACGGGTTCTACCCCGGAAGCAGAAAGTATTGGTTCAATGTAAGCCATCCCTGCTTTCATTGCTCGAGCACAGGCTAGAACTTCCGGAACAAAAATAAAAGTTTCTCTAAACTTAATGCCTACGATTCCCATTCCAGCAATCAACCCGTCGTCCATGATCTCCAAAGCACCGATACCTTCTTCCAGCGCTTTTTTGGTTAGCTGGTCAACAGTTTCGTTTTCTCCCTCAATCAGAGCAGCAGCAATTTCTTGCATGTTTGGTTTCGCATTGGAAAAAATATTAATCGTTCGTTCTATTTCCTCAGGTTTATCAAGAAATTCCTCAATTTCTTGACGAATAAACTCATTATGAATATCTGCTATGTTAGCCATGTTCTCCTCTCAATCCCTTTAGCAAATGCTTACTAATTAGTCTTATGATCTTGATGCCATTCTTTTACTGCCAAAGGAATCTCTTTTAAATTCTCGATCGAAGTTTGCAATGGAATGGCACATTCTGGTCCAACTAGATGAACACTTGCATTCATGTTCTTATTTACTTCTTGTCGCACCACTTCTGGACCTTTGGCAAAAAGAGTTTCCGGATTATTAATATTTCCAACTAAGGAAATCCGATTTTGCATGATAGCCATTGACTCACTGGGATCATTTTTTGAATCGTAATGAAATGCAGCCATACCTGTTTGGGCAATGTATTCCATCCGGTCTTCCGTTTTCCCACAAATGTGAAGAATAATGGGAATACGGATTCTTTCAGCAAATTCAATGTGGAGATCACGCAAGTATCTATTGTAGTACTCACCACTGACTAAATCCCCTGTAGCATGATCAGGTAAGGTTATAGCATCAGCACCAGCTTCAACCTGTGCAATACCAAATTGGATGGTGGCCTCCTTCATCCGGTCCAAACAGAGCTTGGTTTTACCAGGATCATCCAAGGACATTAGTAGAAAAGGTTCAACCCCAAAACAGTGGTAACCCAGTGACCAAGGACCCATTGTTTTACCAATTATTGCTACCTCATCACCATATTCTCGCTTTAGAATTTTAATAGCTTCCAATACACATCGGGTATCCCGATGTGTCAAAAAATCAGGTGGAATCTGGATGTCGTCAGGTTGTTCCCAAATCGGTTCTCGCATCTTAACTGTGGGCCAGTTATCTTTTTGTTCCCACTGAATTTTACAACCTAATGCAGAGGAATCTTGAATGATCGAGAAAACTGGCATTATCGAATCAAAACCTAGTTCGGTATATCCTGTGGCTGCAAGTCGAGCCATAAGTTCCGGCTGCTGGTTAGCTTCAGGAAAGGGAGCATCCACCAAATCCATTAATTCTACGGTAGCAACTGATGTTGGATTACAAACGGGAGTCCGGTCAACAAGTTCACGATTTAGCGCAGCAAGAACTCGTTCTTTACCATTCATGGGGTCAACCGATTGAAATACCATCATCAATAGTCCTTTCCTCTTGGATTAATTCAGTTCTAGTTGTTCTGAGCACTAGGAGCAGATAACACACCCCGAGTACTAGCATCTTCTTCTGCTCGAATAACCGCCCTAACATTCAGGGCCCTTGTTAGTAGTAACCCCACAAGAGAATCATTTGATTGCTCTTGTGGGAAAACCACCGAATCAGGGTGGCCATTAAATATGCTAGCACCACTAAGTTTAACTAACCCAGCAGTAATGGCTGAAATACGTCTAGCGGTTTGATCATTTTTTTCTTCTGTTCTTACCTTGTATATACCTTTACCTAAACTAACCACATTAACCTGACTTTGACACTTTTTGTCAAAAACATTAAGAGGGCGAATCTTAACTTCTGTGTTCATCGGGTATTTACAGGCTTCCAAAAAGACCCTTTTTGCCGCAAATTCCAGATCTATGCTTTTGGGAAAACGTAAAGATTGAAATTCTCCAGAGACTTTCTCCATTCCCCCTATTACAACCATAGCTTGGGCAATGAATTCTAGGCGTTCATTGATATCCGGTTTATGACTGTAACTATGCACTAACAACTCTAACCCAGGGCAGCTATTCCTACGATATAGACTAATGGAAACATTGTAAAAGTGGGGATCCATTGAAACCAATTCAATTCTTCTCCCCAGATTAATTGTCAATCCCATGACATCTCCCAAATTAATCTTAACTAATTATGTGACACCACTATCATGCTGTTTCAAAAACCCTCTCTTGTGAGGAAATTCATCGAAAAACAAATCTTTAAAGTTTATTGACATAAATGGCCAGCTAATGGATACTGGCATAACTGACTGTTTGTCAGACAACCATATTAACAGGTTAAATCAATTTCTCCCTGTATGTAAAGCTTTTTCCGCAGGCAGAGGTCCCTATCACTAAAGAGGGAAGGACCAATGGATTCTGGGAATACAAAACACTTGGCAAAGGGATCAATAAACCAAAGACACGAAAGCAATGAATCTTTAGATGAAGTAAGCCCTATCAGAAGAACGTCCCTAAGCGACAAAATCATCGAACAGATTATTAATTTAATCTCGAGGAAAGTCCTCAAACCAGGTCAGCGACTTCCTTCCGAAAAAGAATTATGTAAACGATTTGGGGTTGGACGAACTTCAATCAGGGAAGCTCTCAGATCCTTGGCCGTCATGGGAATTCTTGATGGAAGGGTTGGTGAAGGAACTTTTGTATCTAAGAACAATCAAAGATATTTTGAACGAAACCTCCAGTGGGGTCTCTTATTAGATCGAAAAAAAGTCGAGGATTTGATTGAGATACGGTTAATGTTAGAAACTCAGACTGCCTTTTCTGCAGCTCAAAAAGCCAGTCAGACTAATCTTCAATCTATGCAGGAAACAATTCTAGGAATGAAAATGTATGTTGACAGACCCAGCCAATATCTAAAATTTGACCTAAAGTTTCATTTACTGGTGGCAGAGGCTACTCAAAACAGTATCCTTTATAATTTAGTAACTATGACTCGGAGCTATCTACAGGAATGGATTATGGAAAGCCTTGACGATCCTTCCACTGCTAAGGCGAAAATTAGAGCTGAATCTTCAATCCAAGAACATCAGAAAATACTTGAAGCTATCACAATTCATAAAGCTGAAAAAGCCCGCGAAGCGATGAAAGATCATATTCTTTCTAGTAGCAAAGACTTGCATTATCACATCGAACAAAGGGAAGTAGTCTAAGGCTATTAATCTTTTAGAAACAGCGTATTTTACTAAAAGTAGCCGACTCGTTCATTCTATTTAGACAGGTAACTCTAGCAGTTATTAACCCTCGTTTGGTCAATTCTAATTTTTAAGATTAAAACTTAAAACTAAATAGTGTTCATGGCCTTTAGGCTTTTTACCTACCTTAACTAGATAATGTCAGATCATAATACCTTAGAATAAATGGAACACCGATTTTCTTTTAGGAAAAAGGTGCTTAGTT
>CAYWYX010000049.1:4720-6562 GCA_964462735.1 uncultured Acidobacteriota bacterium
GGTTCACTATTGTGTTGATTTTATTATATCCTCAGTATAAACTCATGACCTTCAAGTGGGCGAAAGCCCACTTTTTTGTTGCCTTTGATTAATTAAAGGAAGAACTGTTTGTTACCACTTGATAAAATCAAAGCAATGATTGAAAAGGTGGTCAAAGCTGATGGTATGGAATTAGTTGATGTCGAACTCAAGGGATCTCCAAGTCAACGTATTCTTAGAGTTTTTATTGATGAAGGGGGTGGAATTAACCATGACGATTGTGTCAGGATTAGTAATCGGCTCGGAGCTTTATTAGATGTAGAAGATGCCATGAAAGGCCATTACACTTTGGAAGTATCTTCACCAGGCTTAACGAGGAGATTGCAAACAAAGGAAGAATTTGAATATTTTAAAGGTCGTCGTATCAAGGTTAGAACAACTGTAGATTTGGGTGGATCAAAGAACTTTCTAGGAAAATTGATCGCCACAAAGGAAGATACAATTAAGCTTTGTTTAGAAAATTCATCCTCTATAGTTATTCCTCTAAAAATTATTGCTAAAGCCCAATTAGATATTGAATTTTAGAATTAAAAGTGGAGTGTATTTATGAGCAGCTTGTTATACCAACAAATCGAATTGCTCAGCAAAGAAAAGGGGATCGATCCCCACGTTGTGATAGGTGCTGTAGAGGACGCTATTTTAGTGGCTACTCGAAAATACTACAATTCAACAGAAAATCTAACCGCATCCTTTAATAAGGATACTGGACAAGTGGAAGTCTACGCTATAAAAATAGTTTTGGAGACAGTTGCCAACCCTTCATTTGAAATATCGCTGGCTGAAGCTCTAATAATTGACCCGAGTGCTGGGATTAATGCTGAAATAAAAATCCAAAAGCCAACAGATGTTTTGGGCCGGATTGCCGCTCAAACTGCCAAACAAGTTATCCTGCAGAGAGTCAGGGAAGCAGAAAGGGAAAGCATCTTTGAAGAATATACTCAGCGCATAGAAGAAGTAGTAACATCTCTGGTAAAACGAATAGAAGGATCCGATGTAATTGTCGACCTAGGAACGGCAGAAGGTAGGCTCCCTAGAAGAGAACAGTCACGTTTGGAAAATTTTGCTATGGGGGATCGGACTAGGGTTGTAATTGTTAAAGTTGAGAAAACTACTCGAGGTCCTCAAGTGATAGTTTCTAGAATTCATTCCGCATTACTAACCAAGTTGTTTGAAATGGAAGTGCCTGAAATCTATGATGGGACTGTGATGATTAGGGAAGTTGCTAGAGATACTGGCGAACGCTCTAAAATTGCAGTGGTGTCTCGGGATAGTGATGTGGATCCTGTAGGAGCCTGTGTTGGCATGAAAGGATCTAGAGTGCAAGGTGTTATCCGGGAACTCCATGGAGAAAAAATTGATATCATTCCCTACTCCGAGGATCCTGTTACCTTTGTTACAAATGCTTTGAGTCCTGCCAAAATAGATCGTGCTTCAATAATAGACCCTTTCGAAAAACATCTGGAAGTTATTGTGGAGATGGATCAGCTTTCCTTGGCAATAGGGAAAAAGGGGCAGAATGTCCGATTAGCGGCTAAACTTACGGGCTGGAAGATTGACATCAAGAGTGACGAAGAAAAGCGGGCTGAGATTGAAGACCAAATGGCTCTACTCGAAGCTAAGACACCTTTGTCCGGACTTCCTGGTCTTTCAAAAGGAATTTTAGAAAAGCTAACTGCAAACTCTATTAAAACCATTGAGGAACTAGCTGACACTCCTATTGATGACCTAACAAAAATCGAAGGTCTTGGCCCCAAGAGTGCTGAGAAAATTATTGCCTCCGTCAAGGAATATTATATTCAATAT
>CAYWYX010000049.1:6662-17787 GCA_964462735.1 uncultured Acidobacteriota bacterium
TTCTGATAGCTCTGTTGATGTAATTATAGAAGAAAATACAGAAGAAAAAGTTGAAGGGAATTAAAGTAGGGAGGAATATTAGTACAGGATTTAAATGTATTACTCTAATAGTCATCCGGAGGAACTGTGGCAGAAAAGAAAAGAATCTTTAAGTTAGCAGAAGAGATTAAGGTAGAGGCTCAGGACATTATCGCCTACCTCAAAACTCAAAATCCAAGGCGTGTTTCTGCTGCTAGTTCTGTTGACGCTGAAACTGCACAGGACATTAAAGATCAATTTTCTGGAAAAAAACGCAAACCTAAAAAAACGACTAAACCTAAAATATCAAGTCCAGCTATTGAAAAACCCGATGTATCAAGTTCAAAAATTACTTCTGCAACTGAAAACCTAGTACCTTCTGAATCAAAACCAGCTAAGAAAAGTCACATCTCTTTAGAAAAATCTACCGAAGCTACTTCCAAAAAAACAGCGGGATCTGATCCAGCACCTCCACCAATTGAGTCCAGTCAAGACTTAGCTACCCAACCAACCGAAGACTCTACTAACCATGAGGTAATTGCTTCCAAGACTTCTTCGAATCAATTAGAAAAAACAACAGAAAAAGGACCTGAATCAAAGGTTCCTCAAAAATCCGAAAAAGGGCTTGATCTTGAGACTTCTAGTTCTCCGTTAGACAATAAGGTTGCTGCTACAGAACGAACGACTTCAAGTGAAACTATCCGCCAGCACCTTTCTAGGTCCGGACAGATTCATCCCCGACCTTTCCAGTTTCGCTCTAGACAGACCTCAACCGCCCGCACCCCAGGTTTAGGATCTGTTAATAAGGCACAGACTAATTTATCTAACTTGAGGCAACCTACTCTTCCCTCCCCTCGACCACCCACAGCGTCACCTGGCCCTCCAGGGAAAAATAATCGACGGACTAAGCCTGGACACCACCAGATCCCAACTACTGACCGTAACAAAATAGAGGAAGGAAGGATTCGCGGAACGAGAGCAACGGCTATCGAACCCCCTGAGGCTTTTCAACCCATTCCAATCAACCGCTCAGTAACTCTGACAGAAGGAGTTACCATCAAGGAACTGTCCGAAAAACTGGAAATAAAGGCTAAGGATGTAATAAAGCGACTCTTAGACAAAGGAATCTTCGCAACTATGAATCAAACGCTAGATGAGACTTTAGCAAAAGACATAAGCGCAGATTTTGGAGCTGAGGCATCAATAATTAGTTTTGAAGAGAACGCTGAATATGAGGCCATTGCCGATGAAAAATCGGAAAATATTACCCCTCGACCACCCGTTGTAACAATCATGGGACACGTCGATCATGGAAAAACCTCTTTGCTGGATGCCCTTCGCGAGACGGATGTTATCTCTCAGGAATCAGGTGGGATTACTCAAAACATTGGCGCCTACCAAGTTGAACAAGATCAGCGTATGATAACTTTTATTGACACCCCTGGCCATGAGGCATTTACTTTAATGCGTGCTCGAGGTGCTAAAGTAACAGATATTGTTGTTCTAGTCGTAGCTGCTGATGATGGAGTAATGCCACAAACACTTGAAGCAATTAATCATTCCCGAGCTGCTAAGGCTCCCATTATTGTTGCTATAAATAAAATAGATCGTCCGAATGCCCAAGTAGATAAAGTAAAAAAAGCATTATCTGACAACGGGCTTACTCCCGAAGACTGGGGTGGTGATACCGTAACGGTTGAAGTTTCAGCCACAGAGAAGACCAATCTTGGATTGTTGCTTGAAATGATTCTCTTGGTAACAGATCTACAAGGATTCAAAGCCAACCCGAATCGGACAGCAGTGGGCACAATTGTAGAAGCTAAATTAGATAGGGGGAGAGGACCAGTAGCAACAGTATTGGTGCAAAACGGAACCTTAAACGTGGCAGATTCCTTCATTGTTGGAGCAGTTACTGGAAAGGTACGAGCGTTATTCAATCACAACGGACAACCAGTGCTTAGTGCTGAACCATCAATGCCAGTTGAGGTCTTAGGAATTCAAGAGGTCCCTGAAGCTGGAGATTTATTTCAAGTTCTGACTGATGTTAATAGAATAAAACAAATTGGCAATCTTCGACAAAGACAACTTCGAGAACGAAAACTTGCTAAAACAGCTCGGCTTACTCTAGAACACCTACACGAACAGTTGAGTATAGGAATTATTAAAGAACTTCCTTTGATACTAAAAGCAGATTTTCAGGGATCGGTTGAAGTTGTTTCAGAAACCTTGGCGAAACTCAGCAATGAGAAAGTCAAAGTCAAGATTATCCATGGAGGTCCTGGAGCAATTACTGAAACCGATATATTACTAGCTGCAGCTTCTAATGCAATTATTGTCGGTTTTAATGTTAGACCTGAAAAAAAAGCTCTTGCTCTTGCTAATCAGGAAGGAGTTGATATAAGACTTCATACTATAATATATAACATCAGCAATGAGATAAAGAATGCTATGTTAGGCTTGCTAGAGCCTACCTTCAAAGAAATTTGGCAAGGTACTGCTGAAGTGAGAGAGACTTTTAAGGTTCCTAAGGCGGGTACTGTGGCTGGTTGCTATATCTCAGATGGAAAGATTTCTCGCAGCTCCCAAGTTCGCCTACTCCGCGATAACGTTGTTACCTATGAAGGGAAAATTGCTTCTTTAAAACGTTTTAAAGACGATGCATCTGAGGTTCGGTCCGGGCTGGAATGCGGTATTGGATTAGAGAAGTTCAATGATATCAAGAATAATGATGTCATTGAAGCCTTTTTACTTGAGAAGGTAGCGCCCCAGTTAGACTAAACAAAGGGTTGGCTTAGGCTAGATTAAAGCCCTATGAACATTGGTTTACTTACCTTCCAAATTGTCATTCCGCATGCACAATCACTAAAAGACAAACGCCATGTAATTCGAAGTCTTCGTGACCGCCTAAAAAAATTCAATATTTCATTTGCGGAATGTGACCACCAAAATCTTTGGCAAAGATCGACGCTTGGTATTGTGGCTATATCATCAAGCCACTCAATTCTTAAAAAAACTCTTCAATCTATCGAAAATGAGATCGAGAACACTCTTAACAGAGATTTAATCCATACTCAAGTAGAATATCTATGAAAGCTTTATCCAGGCGGCCAGATCGAGTTGGAGAAATGGTTAGAATGGCCATTAGCCAAGTCATTTTACATGGATTAAGAGATCCAAGAATTGGTTTGGCCACCATCACAGAAGTAAAAATGACTCCTGATTTGAAATTAGCCAGAGTTTTTGTCAGTGTTCTAGGAAATTCAGAACAACAAAAAGTTACAGTACAACAACTTAACTATGCTAGAGCCCATATTCGTCATGAAATAAGTTCCTTGCTCAAATTGAGAAGGGTTCCCGAATTGATGTTCGAATATGATTCCTCAGCGGATTATGGAACAAGAATAGAAGAACTTATTCAACAAACTCGAAAAAAACAAACTATTGATGAAGATATGGAATAAGTTACAGGTATTTCTTGGAACTGGTCCTTGGCTCTGAAGGAACTTAAGGTAATCCATAATTTTTTGGAGACCATCGTTAGGACCATTCAGTACCAAATGGATAGACATTTAAACGGATTTTTGGTTATTGATAAACCCGAGGGTATTTCCTCTCACCAAGTCGTCCACACTATCCGGCATAAATTAAAGATCAGGAAAGCTGGGCATCTCGGAACTCTTGATCCAATGGCCACTGGCGTATTGCCTCTAGCACTTGGAGGGGCCACCAGATTGATAAGATTTTTGATGGGTGGGAAAAAAGTATATCAAGGAACAATTAAACTGGGATTTTCGACAGATACCTACGACCGATTAGGAAAACCAAGTTCTGAATTTCTAAAACCTTCTTTTTCACTAGAACAATTTGATCAAGTGATCAATAGTATGAAGGGAAATCAATTCCAGTCTCCACCTTCTTTTTCGGCAAAAAAAATTTCCGGACAAAGGTCTTATAAACTGGCCAGAAAAGGCTTAAAAGTGACACTTCCTCCCCAAAAAATTTTTGTTTATAAATTTCAGGCGTGGACTGAAAAATCACAGACAATCGAATTTGAAATCCATTGCTCACCGGGTACATACATACGTTCAATCGCCCACGAACTTGGACAGAAACTGGGATGTGGTAGTCATCTTTCTAGGTTGCGCAGGATTGTATCTGGGAAATTTTCTTTAAATATGGCTTCTGAGCTTAATCGCTTGACCAAATTGGGGGATTGGCAGAAGTATCTACTCTCAATTAATTCAATGCTACAGGAAATTCCTGAAGTATATGTATCAAAGCAACTTGAAGAATTCTTTCTCCATGGAAGATCCTTAGAGATTACAGCCTCCTCCTTACCTCAATCCTCCTCAATTTTAATCCGTGTCCTCTCTGCCTCTGGAGACTTTTTAGGCCTCGCTGAAAAGGGTACCCCAATTAGATCTTTCGGGAAACAAAATCAACTAATAGTGCCTCTTCTCCCTAAGATTGTGTTGTAACCTCCTTGAACCGAAGCCTTTTTAGATTCCTCATAATTTCCTTTACTTTCAAGGATTCCTTATGCTAATTTCCTTCTTTAGTTGCGGTGCTATTTTGTAGAGAAAGTGTTTCTAAATTTATGGGACTAACATTAGATCTAAAGACATCGGTTATTGAAAAATTCCGAATTCATTCTAGTGACACAGGTTCGCCTGAAGTTCAAATTGCCCTTTTGAGTGAACGGATCAGTTACCTTACCGGACATTTTAAGGAACACAAGAAAGACCATGCCTCACGTCGAGGTTTGTTAAGAATGGTTGGGCACCGCCGTCGTTTACTGGATTACCTCAAAACTAAAGATTTGGCTCGATACAGGACAGTGATCCAGACCCTTGGAATACGAAAATAAGACATTCAGTAATATATCCATTGTTGAGAAAATACGATAGCGGATCCTGGCATCCTTCGGTGATGCAGGAGGCCGCTATTTTTGTTTCGGCCAAAGGCCGAGCCAGGATTTGTTAATTATGCTAAATCAAGTCAGTACAAAAATAGGTGGTAAAGACCTCATTATTGAAACAGGTAAAATTGCTCGTCAAGCTGGTGGTGCTGTTCAGATTCGTTACGGAGAGACTGTAGTTTTAGTCTCTGCCTGTTCCAAGCAAAAACCAAGGGAAAACATCGATTTTTTCCCACTCACCGTTGATTACAAAGAAAATTACTACGCTGCAGGAAGAATTCCGGGAGGGTTCTTCAAACGAGAAGGTAAACCAACTGAAAAAGAAGTTTTAACTTGTCGACTCATTGATCGGCCCATCCGTCCATTGTTTGCTCCAGGGTATCTTTGCGATACTCAAGTCATAGCGATGGTTCATTCAGCAGACGGAGAAAACGATCCAGACATCCTTAGTATAACTGGAGCTAGCACTGCTTTGCTAATCTCTGATATTCCTTTTCAAACACCGATTGCTGCTGTCCGAGTAGGATTCATTGATGGTCGTTTAATCATTAATCCTACCAGTAAAGAGCTCAAATCAAGTGAACTTAATTTGATTGTTGCTGGTAGTATGGAAGCCATCGTCATGGTAGAAGCTGGAGCACAGGAGATTACCGAAAAGGTCATGCTTGAAGCCTTAGCTTTTGGACATGATCACATTAAACAAATTATACCCCTACAAACAGATCTAGCTACTAAGGTCGGAATATCAAAGCGACAAGTAACTCCCCCTTCCTTTGACCAGGACCTACTATCTGAGATCTCCGAAAAGATTTCCCATGATCTCAGAGATGCTCTAAATACAGAAAAACATGGCAAGATACTAAGTTATGAAAAAGTTGATTCATTAAAAGAATCTTTACTGGAGACTTATCCTGAGGATCCTGGGAATGTCCGGCTTGATGTTGCAGCAATTTTCGATCATCTTAAGGAACAGATTTTTCGGGATGATATTCTTAACATACGCAGACGGTCTGATGGGAGGCAGTTTGATGAAATTCGGTCAATTACATGCGAAGTTGGCCATTTACCTCGTCCTCATGGGAGCTCTCTCTTTACTAGAGGGGAGACTCAGGCGTTGGTGACAGCAACACTTGGAACCTCAGATGACACCCAAAGAATCGACCAGATGGAAGGAGAATCCTCTAAACGCTTTCTCCTCCATTATAACTTTCCCCCGTTTAGTGTAGGAGAAACAGGATTTATGCGTGGACCCGGACGAAGGGAGATAGGCCATGGTGCGCTCGCTGAACGGTCTCTACTCCCAATTTTACCCTCTACAGAAGAATTTCCTTATACTGTTCGCATTGTTTCAGATATTTTGGAGTCTAATGGTTCTTCGTCCATGGCTAGTGTCTGTGGTGGCACCCTCGCCCTTATGGATGCTGGTGTCCCGATCAAGTCCCCAGTGGCAGGAATTGCAATGGGCTTAGTTAAGGAAAAGGAAAAATATGCTGTATTAACAGATATAGCTGGTGCAGAGGACCATTATGGAGATATGGATTTTAAGGTTGCTGGAACTGAATCTGGCATCACCTCTCTTCAAATGGACATTAAAATCGGTGGTCTCACTATGGAGATAATGAGTGAAGCCTTGGAACAGGCAAGACAAGGAAGACTCTTTGTCCTAGAAAAGATGTTGGAAACTATACCGGCCTTTCGGAATAATACTTCTAAATACGCTCCTAAAATTCATACCCTTCGGATCAACCAAGATAAGATTCGAGATGTCATTGGCCCTGGAGGAAAGGTAATTCGAGGTATTGTTGAAAAAACTGGAGTTAAAATTGATGTGACTGATGATGGTACTGTCAGCATTGCTGCTCTTGACGAAGCTTCAGCCCAGAAGGCCATTCAAATTGTTAAAGATCTTACAGCTGAGCCTGAAATGGGAAAAATCTATCTCGGCAAGGTTGTACGAATAGTTGATTTTGGTGCCTTTGTAGAAATTTTTCCTGGCAGAGATGGCCTTCTCCATATTAGCGAGATAGCTGAACATCGTATTAGGGATGTCAAGGATGAATTAAAAATTGGTGACCAAATTATGGTAAAGGTAGTAGGTGTTGACGGTCAAAAGATTAAGCTTAGCCGCAAAGCTGTCCTGCAGGAACAACGCGAGGCATCAGACCGACAATAATTAATGCCTATTAGTTTTGGTTTTGCTACAAGACAAATAGTTACAACTTCTGGCCTTCAGTCAAGGCGATAATTAGGAGCTTCTTTTGTAATAATAACATCATGAACGTGGCTTTCCTTAAGACCAGCATTCGTTATACGGATGAACCTAGCTTTCTTTTGGAGTTCATCAATGTTTCGACAACCTACATATCCCATTCCAGCCTTAACACCACCGAGAAGTTGAGTGACTACCTCAGCTAGAGATCCTTGATAAGGAACTCGACCCTCAATACCTTCTGGAACTAGTTTTTGTTGGTCATTCTCCTCCTCTAAACGATACCGGTCTCTGCTACCAGTCTGCATAGCACCAAAGGAACCCATGCCACGATAAGACTTAAAACTGCGACCCTGGAAAATCACAGTTTCTCCCGGACTTTCATCAGTTCCAGCAAATAAGCTTCCAATCATTACAGAATCTGCACCAACAGCTACGGCCTTAGTTATATCGCCTGAGAATTTGATGCCCCCATCAGCTATCAAGGGCACATTAGCTTCTTTAGCTACACGAGAGCATTCTGAAATAGCCGTGACTTGGGGAACACCAGCAGCTGATACCACACGTGTAGTACAGATAGATCCAGGTCCGATACCCACCTTAATACCATCCGCCCCACAACGGATTAAATCAGTTGCAGCTTCACTGGTTGCAATATTGCCAGCAATGATTTCTATGTCCGAAAATTTAGCTTTTATCTCTTTGACCACATCCATCACTCGCTGGGAATGACCATGAGCCGTATCAACTGCTAAAACATCCACATTGGCTTTAACCAGTAATTCAGCCCGGTCTAGATAATCTCCTGTAACACCTAATGCCGCCCCAACTAGCAGCCGACCTTGAGCATCTTTAGCCGAAAAAGGATATTGGATTTTTTTCTTGATATCTTTTACCGTAATTAGGCCTTTTAACTGGAATTTATTGTCAACTACCAACAGTTTCTCTATTTTGTGAAGATGCAGCATTTCCTTAGCTTCTGATAGAGTAGTACCAACAGGAAC
Organism: uncultured Acidobacteriota bacterium; assembly: GCA_964462735.1. GTDB lineage: Bacteria > Acidobacteriota > Terriglobia > Versatilivoradales > Versatilivoraceae > JAKUNG01. The sequence continues at coordinate 14,812 of CAYWYX010000049.1, forward strand.
TGTGACAAGATTGGTTTTTGTCATAACCTTACTTATTGGCATGTCTAACCGAGTTTCAAATCGTAAATCTCGATTTGTCAGTATTCCCACTAGTTTCTTGCCTTCAGTAATAGGGACCCCAGAAATCTTATAATGCTTCATTATTTCTAAGGCCTCATAGATCTTTTTATTTGGAGACATTGTGATTGGATCTACGATCATGCCACTCTCAGAACGTTTAACCTTATCTACTTCAGAGGCCTGCTTTTCCTTGGAAAGATTACGGTGAATAAAACCAATTCCTCCCTGTTGGGCCATGACGATGGCCAACCTAGACTCTGTCACAGTATCCATAGCTGCACTAACAATGGGAAGGTTGAGCATGAGGTGCCGCGTTAATTTAGTCTCAGTAGAAACCTCCGACGGTAACACATCCGATTTTCTGGGGATTAAAAGGACGTCATCAAAAGTTAAACCTTCAACTAAATTTTGTTTCAACATTGACAATTTATTACCCTTTCTCTTTATTTACGCTGCCGTTAAAGCACAACATTTCTTGTACTTCTTTCCACTACCACAAGGACAGGGAGCATTACGACGAATTTTTTGTCCTCGAATGAACGGTTTTGGTTTTTCAATATCAGTATCCCCTCCTCCAAGAACCATCTCCTGTTTACGTTGACTTCGCTCAATTTCACGAACTCTATCTTGTTCTTCAACCGGTTGAAGTAAGTAAAGGTAGCGCAAACTTTCTTCCTCTAAACTATTCATCAGCAGCTCAAACGCAGCAAAAGATTCTTTCTTATATTCTATCAGTGGATCCCTTTGACCATATCCTCTAAGGCCTATACCTTCTTTCAAATGGTCCATTGCCAATAGATGCTCTTTCCAGTGAGCATCCAGAACATTAAGCAAGATTAACCGTTCATGTAAACGCATAGATTCAGCACCAATAGCTTCTTCTTTTTGATTAAATTTATTCTGTACTTTAACTGTAATTTCTTGCTGTAATTCTTCAAGGTTCAGCCGCTTAACGGCAACATTCTCCCGGCGCAGGTCTAAACCAAACTGTTGAGCCACGGAAGAACGGAGTCCTTCTTCGTCCCAATCATCTGGATCCGTATCTGGATTACAATATTCATCAAGCATCCCTCCGATTATGTCTTCGCTCAATCCAAGCAAGTATTCTTTTTGACTTGCTTCCTGTAAAAATTTTTCTCTCAACCCGTAAATTGTTTTGCGTTGCTGGTTCATCACATCATCATATTCCAGAAGATGCTTCCGTATTGAGAAATTGTGCGATTCCACTTGCTTTTGAGCTGATTCAATCCTTTTACTAATTATTCGTGATTCAATAGGAATTCCTTCTTCCATCCCCAATCGTTGCATGATACTCGAAACCTTTTCAGAAGCAAAAATTCGCATGAGATCATCTTCTAGGGAAAGATAAAAACGAGATGTTCCAGGGTCCCCTTGACGTCCAGAACGGCCCCTCAATTGATTGTCAATCCGTCGTGATTCATGACGTTCTGTTCCTAAAATGTGGAGACCACCTAAGGCAAGCACATCTGTACGCTCTCTTTGAATCTCTGTGTCTATTTTATCCAGAGCATCCTTCCATTGTTGAGGAGTTGCAGTAGTAGGATTTATGCTTTGTTTTCTTAACCATTCTCTTGCAAAAGACTCAGAATTTCCTCCAAGCAAAATATCCGTGCCACGGCCAGCCATGTTTGTAGCAATGGTAACAGCTCCTTGACGACCAGCCTGGGCAATAATTTCTGCTTCTTTCTCATGATATTTGGCATTGAGAACCACATGCTTAACCCCAGCCTTTTTCAGCAATTTACTAAGCTGTTCGGATTTTTCAATCGAAATTGTCCCAACCAAAACAGGCTGGCCTTTCTGGTAAAGTTCCTCAATTTCCTCTACGACTGCTACAAACTTCTCCGGTTCAGTCCGATAAACTACATCTGCATAGTCAGTACGAACCATGGGTTTATTAGGGGGAATCACTACAACTTCCAGCTTATAGATCTTATTGAACTCGACCGCCTCTGTATCAGCTGTACCTGTCATTCCAGCTAACTTTTCGTACATGCGAAAATAGTTCTGAAAAGTAATAGTTGCTAATGTTTGGTTTTCCCGTTCTATTTTCACCCTTTCTTTTGCTTCGACTGCCTCGTGCAAACCATCACTCCAACGACGACCCGGCATTAGCCTTCCAGTAAATTCGTCGACAATCATAACCTTGTTATCCTTCACAACGTAATGAACATCTCTTTCATAAAGCCAATAGGCCTTTACCAGCTGTTGAATGGTGTGCAGTCTCTCTGTTACCTCAATATATCGTTCTTCACTATATTCCGGCTCTTCAGGGTCTGGAATGATATAGTCTTCCATCTTCCCAGCTGCTAAAAATTCTCGACCTTTTTCAGTAATTTCTACATTGTGGGACTTCTCATCAACAAAACAGTAAAGCCTATTATCAAATTCCGATAGTTGTTTGTTGGTCATGAGCTGACCTTCAACCTGATCAATTTTCTTTTTCAAGTCTCGTTGTTTAACCAATAAATCAAGATACTGACGGTTTTTTGGATCACCTCGTTTTACCAACAAAAGTGTTTCTAACATTTCCTCAGACACTTCTTCCCCTGAATCAATAGAATTGATGACCTTGCGTAAATTATCTGCCAAAAATTTTGTCTGCTGTGTACGAAGACGTTCAGCCAAGGGTCGCATCGACGTATAGGTTTTCTGCTGTGAACTTTCAACTGGTCCTGAAATAATTAGTGGTGTGCGCGCCTCATCAATAAGTATAGAATCTACTTCATCAACAATTGCATAGTGATGACCCCTTTGAACCCTATCCTGGGTTTCAAACTTCATATTATCTCGGAGGTAATCAAAGCCAAATTCGTTGTTAGTACCATACGTTACATCACAGGAATAAGCTTTTCGACGTTCTTCATCATCCATATCATGTTGAACAATTCCAAC
>CAYWYX010000050.1:0-4878 GCA_964462735.1 uncultured Acidobacteriota bacterium
AATTTTGTTTATCGCTAATTGGTAAAGCATTGGAGCTGGTTCCGGTTTCTCCCAATCCCACAAAATATCCTAAGGCAAAAAATGAACTACAAACTATCACTGCACCAACAAAAAAGGCTACTAGGTGTCGATTGTCTAGGTTAACTTCCCTGCTCTTCTCGTTGTTGGGCATTGGATTCTTATGGTACCTTTGTTTAAGAAATAGATGAGAAATAAATTTAATTTAATCTTTTAAGAAACCCTTAAAACCAAGCACTACAATCCTATTTATTTTGAAAAAATGGCTTTAATATCTCAAGTGGAAGTGGAAAAACCAGAGTGGTATTTTTATCCACCCCAATATCTGATAATGTTTGCAAATATCTTAATTGAAGAGCAACAGGTTCTTTAGTGACAACAGCGGCAGCTTGCGCAAGCTTTTCTGCTGCTTGAAATTCTCCATCTGCGTGAATAATCTTAGCTCTTTTTTCTCTTTCAGCCTCGGCTTGTTTAGCCATTGCCCGTTGCATTTCTTGAGGCAAATCAACCTGTTTAACCTCTACGACTCCTACCTTTATTCCCCATGCATCGGTGTGTTGGTCTAAAACGCTTTGTAATCGTTCATTCAGTGCTTCGCGCTGACTAAGCAAATCGTCTAGAGGAACCTCTCCTAAAACTGATCTAAGCGTGGTTTGAGAAAGCTGGTTAGTAGCATAGCCATAGTCATCAACTTCGACAATTGCCTTTATAGGATTCATTACTCTAAAATATACAACAGCATTAACCTTTAAAGATACATTGTCTTTTGTAATGATGTCTTGTGGTGGAACGTCTAAAGTAATAGTTCTCAACGACACCTTAACAATTCGATCAATAGGCCACCAAACGATAATTAATCCAGGACCTTTAGGTTTCTCCAGCAATCTACCCAGGCGAAAGATCACACCCCTTTCATACTCTCGCAAAATATGAAAAGAATTGAATAACACTATAACTAACAAAGCCAGCCCAAAGATCCCTGCGGTGCCCATTGTTTCGAGTAAAGCCATGATATTCTCCTTAAGTTATTAACAACCAAATCATTCATCCATATAAATAGAGACCCTAACTGTTAGGTTCTTAACTGCATCAATTTGTACTTTCTCCCCTTTATTAATAGGGTTCTGACTAAAAGCCTTCCAAATTTCACCATGAACTTGAACCTTACCATCTGGATTTAAATCCGTAATTGTTGTTCCAATTTCTCCTGTCATTCCTTCTTGACCAGTCAAGGATTTCTTTCTATAGGCAGTTAATACTAATCTCATCAAAAAGATTGTAACGACAGCAAATGGAAGTGCTATACCTAGGGAGGTTGTTAGATTGATCCTTAATTCGGGAACATTGGTGTCAACAAGAATTAAGGATCCCAGAACCATAGCAAAAATTCCTAATAGGGCCAACATTCCATAACTAGTAATCTTTGCCTCTAGTATAAATAATGTTATTGCGACAATAATTAATACAATGCCCAGAATATTTATAGGTAGTAAGTTAAATGCAACCAAAGCTAAAAACACACAAACTGCCCCTCCGATACCCGGAAAAATTAATCCGGGATTACTAAATTCAATATAAAACCCTAAGAGTCCAATTAGCCCCAGGACTAAGGCTAGATTAGGATTTAAAAGTTTTGCCAAAATTTTTTGCCGAAGACTCATGGTGAAGTGAGATAACTCGTTATTTTTTAAATCTAATTCTTGAATTACTCCATCAAACCTTTTTATTTTCCGGCCATGAAATTTAGTAAGAATCTCAGAATAATTCTCGGCTATACCATCAATAAGATTGCCACTTAACGCCTCTTCCTCTGTAAAAGAAATGCTATCTAACACACCCTTTTCCGCAAGATGCACATTACGTCCTCGCTTGTTAACAAAGCTACGAATATACGCTGCTGAATCGTTTTCAATTTTTTTCTGCATTATGGGATCCATTCCCCCCCCACCCACAGGGACAGGGTGTGCAGCTCCAGTATTTGTAGCTGAAGCCATTATTGCAAGGTCCCCTGCTAAAAGTATAAAAAATCCAGCAGACGCTGCCCGGACCCCTGTTGGACCGACAAAGGTTATAACAGGGGTATTAGACTGCAGTATATTTTCAATGATTTCTCTCATAGAGTCCGCAAGCCCACCTGGCGTGCTTAATCTTAATATTATTGCAGTTGCACCTATTTTGTTGGCTTCTTCGATACCTTGTATTATGTATTCAGCTGTAACAGGATGTATCACATCGTCAATTTCTATAGTTAAGACTTTTCCAAACCCTAGACAAGGTAAAATTCCAAACAAGACTAAGATTGAAAAAAGATATCTCATAACTGTTGACCTTAAACCAGTTCTCTGTTTCTTAAACAAAACTTACATTCTCTTCTGGCAATTTTAACAATTGTGTGGGGATAATATTTAAGATTATTTTAAAGAAGACAAAAAAAATTATAACAAAGTTTTGTTATGTATAGGGACCTATCTTAACACATTGTTGAATGGTAAAACTTTGAGCTTCTTAGTTGTTTCTTTTGTTACTTCTATGTAACCTAAGCAGTCATAATTGTTTTAAATGTTTACCTCTCCAATAATTAAAAAAAAGGAATTAAGTTGTTTGTTGAAAAAATTTTCTGCCAAGTGATTCTTGGTTTTTTTTTAATTGGAAATGTTATTACAGTCAATGTTTTTAGTGAGCAGACAACTCTGTCCCTAGCTTGGGAGGAAGAAAAGCTTAAATCTGATTTAAAGAAATATGCAGAAATAATTTTTACATTGGATAGGCACTACGCAGATTCTATTAATGTTGAAGAAGTAATCATCCGATCTATTCAACGAATGTTAACCTTTTTAGACCCTTATTCTACTTTTCACAATAAAGATGCCTTTCGAGACTTCCAGCTCTTTCAGTCTGGTATATATTCAGGAATTGGAGCTAATCTCATTGAAGTTGAAGGTAAACGAATAGTTCATTCCACAACTCTTGGATCACCAGCATCCGAATCGGGTCTTAGTCCAGGGGATATTATCTCTGCTATAAACGGTCAGAAAATCACAGGATTCTCCACACTCAAGGTAAAAAAGCTTCTTCATGGTGAGAAGGGTTCAGCAGTTAAGGTTTCTGTGCAAAGGTTTGGTCTTGAAAATCCACTGGAGCTAATAATTCTTCGAGATTTACTTCCTCTACCGAGTATCCCGATGTGCTTGCAGCTTAAGCCTAATGTCGTTTATATAAAGTTAACTTCTTTTTCGAATGCTACTCAAATTGAATTTGATGAATGTTTGGCTCCACATTTGACCTATTTAGACGGATTAATATTAGATCTTCGTGACAATATAGGAGGAAGTCTCGAATCCGGGATTCAAATTGCTGATCGCCTCTTAAATATTAATGATTTAATAATGAGTACTCAGGGAAATTCTAGTGAGACAAGGAATGAATATTTCGCCACAATCAATGTTAAGAAATCAGATTTTCCAGTTGTTGTGATAATCAATAACAAAACAGCAAGTTCTGCAGAAATTTTAGCAGGAGCAATCAAGGATAACCGTCGAGGCCTGATAATTGGTCAAAATAGTTTTGGTAAGGGTCTTATTCAGACTATTTTTCCTTTAAAAACTGGACATGCTTTATTCTTAACCACAGGCAAATGGTTTACACCTTCAGGCATCAACATTCAGCAAAACTATAGAAACCTACTCCGTAATAGACTCTTCTTTTCAGAAAAGATCAACCAGAATGATACTGAGATCACTTTTCAGGAATCTTCCTACATGAATTCAGGGGTTGAGAAAACTGGGATTTCACCAAATATTCATTTAAAGACCAAAGAAGTATCTCCTTTTTTGGTTAAGGCTATGTTAAACCGGCTATTCTTTAATTTCTCACGAGAGATTTGGTTTAAGTACCGAAAGCTGGCAGAATCAGAAAAAATGAATGGAGTATTAATTTCAGAGTTTTATGAATTTGCCCAAAATAGAAATATTCAGGTCTCAAATGAGGAATTTGAAAAGAATATTGGTTACATAAAACACCAACTAAGGAGTAACCTATTACTCATGGCTGGAAAACCTCTGGAAGCCTCTATTGTTGCCCTAAAGACTGATCCTTATGTTTTATTAGCAATCGATTCGTTAGAACAAGCAAGGTCCTTTTTATAGGTAGGCATTATAATTAGTTTTAAGTTAATCCAAGAATATTCCTTGAACTATTACGATTAAGGAACCTCCTTGATAACCCTAAACCCATAGTCGGTATACCTAAATGAAGGATGCAAGCTACTTCTGGCAGCACAGCGACTTACCTTAATTTTGTGTCGCCAGGATCCTCCCCTCGAGGATTTTCTTTCTGTTGGTGTTGAGTTTAAAGGATTAAGTTTTGGTGATTTCTGATAATAGTCTCTAGCATACCAGTCAGCACACCATTCATGCACATTATCTCCAAGATTAAATAAGCCAAACAAATTTTCTGACTGCTGCCCGACCACCTGCGGGCAATTATCCTTCCATCCATGGCGATAAATCTCTAATATTAATGGATCTTCATCACCCCAGGGATAAAGCTTTTCATTTTTCATTTGACGAGAAGCCCATTCCCATTCAGCCTCGGTAGGTAGCCTAAAATTAGTTCCTGTAAGTGCACTTAACCAGCTACAGTACGACATTGCATCTTCCCAGCTAACAGAGACAACTGGTTGCTGGGGATGACTGAAGATAGGTTCATTAATAAACGGAGGGTACACTCCATCAGTTTCATCTAGGAAAGACAGGTATTCTTGATTAGTAATGGTATATATTCCCATTTCAAAAGAATCGACTGTCACTAGGTGGACGGGTTGTTCATCGTCTCTTCCTTCATCACAACCCATAAAAAACT
>CAYWYX010000050.1:4978-11566 GCA_964462735.1 uncultured Acidobacteriota bacterium
ACCAAGTTTTTCTTTGAATGATGTTGTAACTGAAGATTTGATCACTCTTGATACCTTTAGGGAGAAAAAAGGGTTATTAGTAATGTTTATCTGTAGACATTGCCCCTTTGTAGTACATGTTCAGGAAGAACTTTCAAGAATTGGACGAGATTACCAAATGAAGGATCTTGGTCTTTTGGCAATTAGTTCAAATGATGCCATCGCTCACCCAGATGATTCACCTCAAAACCTAGCAGCTATGGCTAAAGAACTTGATTTTTCCTTTTCCTACTGTTTTGATGAATCCCAGGATGTAGCCAAAGCTTTTAATGCAGCTTGCACGCCCGATTTTTTTCTTTTTGATCAAGACAGAAAGTTAGTTTATAGAGGTCAGCTTGATGATAGTCGTCCAGACAATGGGAAACCCGTTACAGGTAGTGATTTAAGGAATGCTCTCAATGCAGTCTTGAATAATCAGGCTGTATCAACGCAACAAATTCCAAGCATTGGTTGTAATATTAAATGGAAGGAGTAATAGATATTAAACCAGGTCTGGGACGTCTAGTATTAATTTTCAGAATCTAAAATAACCCCACCCCTGATAAAAAACTAATACTAGTAATCGGTTAAGAAAATCAAAAGATTAGAGCCTGATTTGCCTTACGCCATAGACAGAGTTACTTATTACCAATTGCATACAAATGGGAACGGGTCATAACATATAGAATTCCATTCGCTACAACGGGTGTACTATAAAGTGTATTGCCAAAATTTGTTTCAAAGATAAGATTCTTATTAGGACCTGCTTTTAAAATGACCAGATCCCCATCTTCATCCCCAATAAAGACCTTGCCATCTACAACAAAGGGAGATCCCCAGACAGCGGCCAAGAGATCATGTTCCCACAAAAGATTTCCAGTTTTTAAATCAAGAGCATGAAAAAAGCCACTAAAATTTACTGCATAAAGAATATTTTGATGGATTGCTACGGTTGAAACACTACGGCGAAAATCATGATGCCATATTGCACCTTTATTGGTGATGTCACCAGATTTAGTTCCATCGACCGCCCAAAGATGGCCTATTCCTTCACCATGTTCTGGATCTTGACCTACTGCTATATAGACATTATTCCCATAAACTACTGGTGTTCCAATTAAATTATTACGATCTCCCCGTCCATTTTTCCATTCGGAGCCCTTAGGATTGCAATCAAATTTCCAAAGGAGCGTACCACTTGGAGGGTCAAATGAATAGAGCCATCCATCACCACCCGCAAAAATCACCTGTTTCCGTCCATTAATTTTTCCGAAAGCAGGAGAGGACCACTGTCCATGAAGAACCATATTACCTGGAGCTGCACTCTCCCAAACCAATTTCCCATTGAGTCTGTTCACTGCTAAAAAACTTGGTGCACGAGGCACAGGAACATTAATGTGACTCTCATCAGTACCGTTTGAAGTGTTTACAAAAAGGAGATCTCCCACTAATAAAGGAGAACTTGTTGCTAAATTATGAGGAAAGACTCCCATTTCATCCATCATGTCGTATTTCCAAACTACATCTCCACTTTCTTTTGTAACCACGTCCTCGTTGACGAAGGGACCATCATTATCATTATCTTGAAAACCTTCTGTATCTAAAGCAACGATTTCTGCTCGGTTTGAAACATAGTAAAGTCGATTACCTGCAACAGCAGGAGATGAACAGATACCCTGTTCCGGCCAATCATTTACACGACCTGACTTTAGCTTTGTGTGGGTCATCTGCCAAAGAAATTTTCCATCACTTTCATTAAACGCCATTATTACGCCACGGTCACCTGACTCCTTAGGATTCCGTAACCTTTGGTTATTTGTACCGACAAAAACCTTACCACCAGCTATAGTAGGATTTCCGTATGACTGTGATCCAATTTCAGCAATCCATCTAATGTTTTTATTTTTCTTAATATTCCAACTATCAAGAATTTTTGTTGCATTTGAAACCATATTTCGGCCAGGTTTTCCACCCCACATCGGCCAGTCTTCTGCTAACAAAGAAATTTTTAATAAAACTATTAAAACACCAAATAAGATACTTAAGCCTGACATTCGCATGCTAGTCTCTCGCTTTCTTTAAGGATACCTATATCCTAACGGTCAAAATGTTTAACAGCGATATTATCATACAAAATTTCTGCAGATGAATACCCATAAATTCCAGGGCTACCCTGTTTATGTACAATTGGGTCCTTAGCTTCAATTGACCATTCCTTTGGCTCTGTAGTTCCCTTTTTCCAGATTTTACCCAAAATTTTTCCGCCGGTTCCAACTAGATCATTTTCAACTCTTAACTTCATGTGGTACCAAGCGTTAGGATCGAGGGCGTATTTGATGGTCTTAGAAAAATGGCCTAATTCTGAAAGCCAACTCCGAATTTGAAGTTCCTGTCTATTTCCCATTACGGCAAGAATATATCTCTGTGCAATCAAACCCATGTCAGGCAAGCGGCGCTTCTGTTCAGTTGCTAACATTTCTGCGGTAATTTCATATCCTGATGATTTTGGTTTGCTCATGAATACCATCGTGCGCCAAGATCTTGGATTGTTAGAAAGCTTTTTTAAAACCTTGTTTCCATTTTTAGAGGTTATTATAAAGCGGCCTTTAGTTGAATTCCATCCAGGCGGTACCGATCCATCTTGAAAACTTTCAAAATCTTCCTTAAAAGGAATTCTGGGGCGCGAGGTGATTCTGGCTTTATAGGAAGTGTTTCCTATGACACCTATTACCAGTCCTGCTTGAGGAACGTTATCTTTGCTTAAACTTACCATACCTGAAGAAGAAACTGTCCCTTTAAGATTCTTTAATGACCACTCCGGTTTAATTTGATTTAAACCACCCAGAAAATCTATTTCATTAACAGTAAATTTTTTCTCCTCACCAGGAGACAGAATGACTTCGCCAGGTACTACTAGAATCTCCCTAGTACTGTCACCAATTAATTGGTTATCTTTATCGTCCAACCTTTTGTTTTCTTTTTTGGTAGTTAAGTTCAGTTTATTCCCGATACAGTAAAGATTATTTTCAGTCAACAGATATAGTTTTCCATTTGAAATTGCAGGTGATCCATTGATAGGAACTGCAGAACCATCAACATTTTGAAATTCTTCTAAGTCCTTAATTAACGGGACCCTAGTCCCACGAAGTTGCAGAATATGAAACTTCCCATCTACATCTGCAACCATTAACTTGTTATCGGCAATAACTGGGGAAGCTCTTTGCATTACACCTATATTATATTTCCAGAACTGTTCTCCAGTCATTGCATTAAATGCAACCAAATTAGCTGAATTATCTACTTGAAATAAGTAGTTATCCCAAATGGCAGGAGAAGCATATCCTGCAGTAAACCCATCTACCTTCCATAAAAGTTTAGGCTTCCCATTTACAATTTTACTAACATCAAGACAGATTAATCGACCCATAGCCGTACTTTCATCAACATTCTCTTCACTATGTGATGCGTATAACCGGTTTCCCTGAACAACAACAGAAGAGTTAATCCCTCTCTTGCTCAATGGGTAACCCCACAATTTTTTTCCAGTATTTAAACTAAGACCATAAATTGCCCCATCAGCATTACCACTCATCAAGACCTTCCGACCATTGATGATCTTAACAACAGGCACATTATAGGTCGTATCTTTTGGCGCTCCTCCAGGGGTAGATATCCAGACAGTTTCTCCAGTATGCTTATTTAGTGCATAAAATCTGTCACGAGGAATTGTTGTTGAGCCCCAACCAGCATTCAAGAAATTAATCAATAAAAGATCTCCCTCTATAGTCGGGCTTACAGTTCTACCCCCATATCCTGAGATTCGTCCGACTTCTTCAGAAAATGATCTAGACCATACTACCTTTCCATCAGGATCTAAACAATGCACCATTCCTTCAATACCATTGGAATAGATAAACCCAGATTCTGAATCACCAGCCAGGCTAGCCCAACCAACTCTATGATGGGGAATGTCTGTTAAAAAGACTTTGTAACGGAAATCCCACTTAATATTTCCTGTTAGGACATCAAAACATACTATTCTTTCTTGCCACTTCGAGGGTTCATGGGGCTCTGCCAAGGTAATAATGCAGACCCTTCCATCAAGAACAATAGGTGTTGAGCGGCCACCAATTGACTGCTTCCAGATGAGATTCTCTCCTTCTGGAGACCAAGTTGAGGGTAATCCAACTTCCTGAGACACGCCATCCGAATTCAATCCTCGCCACAAGGGCCAATCGGCTGTTAAACTAGAACTGACGACAGCCAACATGCCAAACACAACAAAATACATTCTTAAATGGCTCATTTTCACTGTTTTCATTACTTTTAAATCCTTCCTTTTCTTCAGAGCAAAAGTATAGTCTCCAGATATTAAGGGCGCTTTAACTGCCAGTTTCTTTTTTTAAACCTCCTCTTTCAATATTCAATCTCTTTAGGAAGAAGAACGTTTATCTAGTTTGTTTTAAGTCATTCAGACTAGGAAACTATTATTTAATCCTGCCTTTTCCAAAAAGAATTTTCCCTGGCTGGTTAGCTAAATATTTTCCAGCTTCTAAAACCAAAACACCATTAACAATAACATATTGAATTCCTGAAGAAAATTCCTGAGGATTTTCAAAAGTTGCATTATCATTAATAGTTTTGGGATCAAAGATTGTAATATCTGCTTTATTCCCAATCTTAATTAATCCCCGGTTTTGGAGTCCTAATTTTTTAGCATTCAGCCAAGTCATTTTTTTAATTGTTGTTTCAACGTCAGAAATACCTTTATCTCTAATAAATTTTCCTAATACTCGGGGGAAGGCTCCATATGATTGAGGATGAATTTTTCTACTAATAAAATCTTTGTTAGGATCAAAACTTTTACCACCAGATCCAATAGAAACCCAGTCTACTTTGAGCACAGAAATAACATTTTGCTCTTGCACATGACTAATAATCCCTAACCCAGACTCATCTTTTTCAGCTAAATAGGGTGATTGAGTCATAGTCATTAATACACCAGTAGCTCTATATTTATCTATAATTTTTATTATTTGTTCTGCCTGTCCAATAAATGATTCATCTGTAAATTCTAGATTTATAATATCTGTAGGGATATTTGCTTCATTGCTAATTCTCACAGTCTCTTTAATTGCTGACTGAAGCTCCTTCTTCTTTCCACGAATATACGCAGAATATATCCCACCATATTTCGCTACAACACCAGCTAAGACTATTAATTCGTTAGTAGTAATCGACTCTTTAATCAATTTGCTAAAAGAATTTGATAGCCCAAAAGCTCCATCTACCATCTCTTCACGAATTAGTTCCTTAATTTCACTGATATCAGAAGGATTTACCTTTCTTTTTGAAGAACCCAGGACACCTTGGAGTATTTTGTGAAGTCCTACGTATGTACCTACATTTATCGAAATTCCACGATCTATTAAGTTATTAAAATATATCCCTAATTTCTTCCTACTAGAGTTAGCATTCAATTTTTCTGACTCTATGTTAAGTCCTTTTTGAGCAGAGCCAGTAGGTATTCCATCAACTAAAATTTCACTTGTAATACCCTGATATATTTTGTTTTTTGAGAATTTATCAATAAATGCTGAAGAATCAGAGTAACTTTGAATATCAATAAAACCAGGGCATACAATTAAATCTTGGGCTTCAATTATTCTTGGAGCTCTCTTTTCTTTATCTGGAATTTTTCCTATTTCAACAATATTTTCTCCCCTCATGGCAATATCTGCAGGGAACCATAATGATCCTGATCCATCAATGACATTACCATTAGAGATGATTAAATCAAATTCGTAAATAGTTGCTTTTCTGCAGGAAGGAAACACGAAAACTAGCACTAAAAATAATACATAAAGCTGTCTCGGACAATTTTTCACAACTTGTAGTAAATTAGTCATCACAAACGGAAGTAACACTATTGGAAAGGTATTATAAGCCAACTCAACGTTAAAATTTGACTCCCCTAACCTTAGTGTACAACTTTAGCAGAATTTTTTAATGTCCCTATTTCTGGGATCGTAATTTCAACAATATCTCCTTGACGTAAAGCAGCATCCTCTGTCTGAATTATTCCTGTACCAGTTAGAAGTATTGCTCCGTCACCAACAGGATTAGCATAAAATAACCAATCAATTAATTCATCAATACTCCTTTTCATTTGATTCAGATTAGTGGTTCCAGAAAAAATCTTCAATCCATCTCTCTTAATGTTACATTGGATTGAAAATGAGTAAGGATCAATCTCTGGACTGGCCAGCAAGATTAAAGGCCCAATGGAACAACATCCTAAAAAAATCTTAGACTGTGGTAAATAAAGGGGATTTTCCCGCTCAATATCCCATGCTGAAACATCATTAGATGCCATAAAGCCTAATATATGTTTTTTTGAATCAAGCAGAACAGCAAGTTCAGGTTCTACCGCAGTAAATGAAGAATCTTTTCTTATACCGATATAATCATTAGGTCCCGTACAATGCTTCTCATTACCCTTATAAAACAGCTCTGGACGATTTGAAGAATAAACATAATCATAAATCCCTTTTGAAGTTTGGGTGTCAT
>CAYWYX010000050.1:11666-15062 GCA_964462735.1 uncultured Acidobacteriota bacterium
ACAACAACATCTTGTGATCTAACTCTGCATCAATCCATGTCTTAATTACTGTACTAACATCAGAAAAATCCATCACCATTCCACGGTTGTCTAGTTCTTGACTGACAACATCAATTTCTACCCTTGCATTGTGTCCATGGAGAAAACGGCACTTACCGTCATAATTTAGTAATCGGTGGCCGTAACAGAAATCAATTAGCTTGGTTACTTTATGTAAAATAGCTCCTCCTTACAGAACTTTCTCATTTTAAAACCAATAAAAGCAGGCACTCCAACTAAACTTAGAATCAGACAATTAATCTGGTAGAAATTTAACATCACTGCCGAATTTTCTATATCGTTTAAATTCAATAACATTCTTAGTATGAAGTTTAGCCGATCCATTTTCGAGTAAAACTTCTGCTCTTACAGGAAGCCAATATTTCAGCCCTGCAATTTCTACTTCGTCATAAACCGTTCCTCCCTCAGAACGGGTAATAGGAAAATCTGAAGGAATCTTAAATGCCTTCTCCTTGATTCTAACTACTTGAAGGGAAGCTGAATCTATCCAACACCTTCCCCTGTAACCAGTAACTACAGACCGTTCACCATCCTTACTTTTGAAAATAATTAGTCTCTTGGAACTGTCCAGAGGAACTTTAAATCCTATCCGGACAGTGGTATTACCTTTATTCTCTTCTACGCCCTCTAAACGAAACACCGCTTTAGTTTTGAGATCAAAAAGATAATGTAGTGTTGATCCAAACTCTCCAGTAGAGAAGGTGCCCCCTAATGATTCAAGGGTGGCATCATTTTTTGCAGCTCGATTAGCAACTGATAAGAGCTTGTAATGTTCAGTCTGATCATAGTAGGTAAGTTCTGCAACAAAATTGTCAGCCCGGATCCAACCTTTCTTTGGGAGGCGTCGAAGAAATCTTTGAGTAATCTGGGTGCAAATAAAATTAGGAAGATTTTCCGTATATTCCATCGCTTTTGATCTAACTGAATTTAAAAAATCTGACCAGTTCATACGATTTGGCAACTTAATTGTTGCTTGTCTACTGCCTCCAGAAGCTATATTAGTTGGCTCTACTTTTGGACGCCAGATATTCCTTGAGGGATCCTTTTCCTGGGGAATTATTTGGGCTTGGATTGCATTAATAATAGAGTTTTTAGCTTTTCGTTCTTTTAACTCTAAAATAAAAAGCTCTTTTACTGGAAAACCCAAACCCCGCTGATTAATTATTTTTACTACTTGATCAGCAGAAACAGCTCCCATTTGAGAAGTCGTTATTAATGCCACTAACTCATTCTGAGTAAGAGGTTCTCTGCCAAGACCGACGCTGTAACCCATTGAATAAGCGGTTAGAATCAAGAGAAAATAAAAAAACTTTTTATAGATATTAACTAACATAATATTAATTATTTAAAATACTTATTTAAAAGTATAAATTTAAATAAATATATCAGTTCTAACCCTGTACTTAGACTATTTCTAACAATAATACCAAATGTCGACGCGACGACAAATCTTAACTAACAACAAGCTCAGAAATATCAGCAAAGCTTAGAAATGTTTTCAGTAAAAGAAATAGTAATGCTAAACGGTTCTCTTTAACTAAGCTCTCCTTTTCCATAACAAGAACTTTATCGAAAAAGGAGTCGATTACTGGTCTAAGGGAAGCTAGTAATTGCAATCCTTGTTCGTGCTTAAAACTGCTTAAAGCCTCTAAGAAAACTTGATTAATTTTGAGAATTTCTGAATACAGGTTCCTTTCCTCATCTAATCTGAATAGCTCAGGCTTAATCTTGAAATTAAGAACATCTTCTTTAGTAGATTTTGATAAGATATTTTTGATTCTCTTAAAGCTATTAGCAAGAGAAATTAAATCATTGCTACCCCGTAAGTTTCTAAGTGCAACTAATCGCCTTCGGCATTCAACCGGATTATCAATGAATACTCTTACAACAGAGCTGATCTCGTCATGATTGAAATCCTCATTCTTAAAAACAAACTTTAATCTATTTCTGAGAAAATCCGAAAAAATAACCTCTAGCGATTCAAAGGAAGACTGCGCTGATGAACCTATAGCCAGAAATGATTCATTCAGTAGTTTTTGAAAGGAACACTCAAGATTATTTTCTAATAATATCTGAATTATTCCCAATGTTTGCCGTCTTAAAGCAAGAGGGTCACTGGATCCAGTTGGAACTAATCCCACAGAGAAAGCACTAGTGACATTATCAATCTTGTCTGCTATTGACAAAATGGATCCGGTCAACTCTCTTGGAACTTTATCGCCAAAAAAAGTTGGCAAATAATGATCGTATATACCATTAAAAACTGATGAATCTAAGCCTTGACTATGGGCGTACAATCCTCCAATGATTCCTTGGAGTCCACTGAATTCTTTAACCATTTCAGTTGTAAGGTCAGTCTTACAAAGTTCAGCTGCTTTATCTAGGTTATTGGGAGCCATCGAATAATCAAATTCAGCTGCTAGGAATTTAGATAAACGTTTTATTCTCTGAGTCTTATCAAACAATGTTCCAAGTTTTTTCTGAAATAAGATATTCTTCAGCATTCTTATTCGGTTCTTTAGTTTGATTTGAAGATCAAAATTCCAAAAGAACATAGCATCAGAGAGTCTTGCTTTTAAAACTCTTTCATGTCCAATGAGAATTTGATTACAGAATTGAGACTCTGAATCTACGACAGCCAGGAAGTTTGGAAGTAATTCCCCATCTTTATTTTTTACAGAAAAATATTTCTGGTGTTCACGCATTACAGTAATTAGAATTTCTGAAGGTAAACTAAGAAAGACTTTATCAAAGCTTCCAGCAATTACTATTGGATTCTCCATCAAGTTCATTACAGTTCCCAGAAGCTCAGGATCGTTGATTAAATACCCATCCATGGCATCTGCTTTCGTATTTAATTGGGATTGTATTCTCTGTTTGCGACTTTCTGGATCAATCTCAACTGAATTAGACCGTAACCATTCTTCATATTCAGAGAAATTATTTACAATAGCCTGCTTATTTTTACAAAGAATCCGGTGACCAAATGTAAAATTGGAGGCTTCAACTCCTGCGACTTCTAAAGGTAAGACCTCACCTTGTAATAAACATAATACCCAACGAATTGGACGAACAAATTGGAATCTGCTCGGCTCCCATCTCATACCTTTAGGAAGCTCCAATTTATTAATGATTCCATTTAGCTCTTTTAATAAAATTGATTTAGAAGTATTACCATCGATATCCCTTTTGAAACCAATATATAAACCCTTATCTGTATTAATTTTTGATAAGGTGCTAATATTGATATTATTCTTACCGGCAAACCCTTTAGTCGCCTGGCTAGGCTTACCTTCATCATCAAACGCTATTTTATAGGGTGGACCTGTTATAGTT
>CAYWYX010000050.1:15162-17457 GCA_964462735.1 uncultured Acidobacteriota bacterium
TTTATATAGCGCTTTGCAATTCCACATGCCAAAACACGGACCCGTTGAATCATTTTAGCTCTTTCAGAAACACTTATAGCACCCCGAGCATCAAGAACATTGAACGTGTGAGAACACTTCAGACAATAATCATAGGCTGGTAAAATTAAGTCCATCTCAATAAGACGATTAGCCTCAACCTCGTATTCATTAAACCACTTGAAGTGATTTTCAACATCGGCTACCTCAAAGTTATATTTAGAAAATTGGACCTCATCCATATGTCTTATATTTCGATAGCTCGAGTTTTTCGACCATTTTAAATCGAAAACATTCTCTACATCATTAATAAACATTCCTATTCGCTCTAAACCATAGGTTAACTCGACTGATACTGGATCTAGCTCCAGTCCCCCAGCTTGTTGAAAATAAGTAAATTGAGTAATTTCTAAACCATCTAATAAGACTTGCCAGCCAATACCCCAAGCTCCAAGAGTTGGCGATTCCCAATTGTCTTCTTCAAATCGAAGATCACGTTCTACCAGATGAATTCCCACGCATTCTAAACTTTCCAGATAAAGATCCTGGACGTTAGCAGGACTTGGTTTAAGAATTACCTGTAGCTGATGATGTTTTTGAACTCGGTTAGGATTCTCTCCATATCTGCCATCTGCTGGTCTTCGGCTTGGTTCCAGGTACGCAACCCTGTAGGGGCTCGATCCCAATACTCGAAAAAAAGTTTCAGGGTTCATTGTGCCAGCACCCTTTTCCACATCATAGGGAAGTTGAATAACGCAATCCTTATTTCCCCAAAAGGACAATAGGCGCATAAAGATTTCTTGGAAAAACATGCCCGTATAAACCTCATACTCCCTGTTTTATTACCGACAGAGTATCAAATTTTCTCTCAAAGCTAGTTTCTATTAATTCTTCTACTATGGTACTTAAATGATTAATATTTTTGGAAATTTGATTTCCTTTTAAAAGTTCTACTAACGACATCTTAGTTAACAACTTAAACAGTTCCATGTTCTCAACTGATATTTGTCGCCCTATCCCAAACGTACAAGCTCCACACATGAATCCTTGATTTTTTTCCTCACAGTAAACCCGTCCTTTTTTAGCCAAGGAATTCCCACATTTACAACATTTATATAAATCGGGAAAAAACCCTCCAAATTTAAGATACCATACCTGAAAGTATAAGAGTGCCGCTTCAGATGTATCAATCTTAACAAAGGCAGGAAGGACATGTAGAAGCAAGCGAAATACGTTTTGGTTAACCTCTCTGTCTGGCATTGTTTTTAAAATAATTTCTAATAAATATGCCGAACGCAAAAATGTATGATAATCTTCAAGAATTAAACCAAATCCCTTGATAACCTCAATGCTATCAATAGAAACTAGTTGTTGGTTTCTTCTCTGAAAACCAGAAAATTCAATCCAAGAAAGGGGTTCGAGCTTTCCAGAGAATCGGCTTTTAATCCTCTGACCCCCGTTAACCACCCCCCTAATTTTTCCATGTTCCTGAGAAAACAGAACAATAAGTTTGTCTGTTTCCTTAAGAGGATAGGTCCTTAAGATAATTGCTTCACCATGCAAAGCTCCCAACCTAATCCTCCAAAACAATTTCCTTTAGCATAGTAGACACGACGACCACGTTATTTTTTAATAATTATCGACATAGGTTTTAACATTAAATCAATTTTAATTAATATTATCTATTTAATAACAAGGACTTAATTAATCTTTAGTGAGGTAAAAGATTAATTAAAAAATTCCCTATTATTCGATCTAGGCTTTCTCAAGCACCCAAAATTCCTACTAAAATAAGATTACCAACTCCTTTATACTATTATTAAGACTTAAACATATTTATTTTCTAAAAAAGGTACAAGGGTGCCGTTATAAATAGACCTTCTCCAGGCAAAACTATTAAAACATAAAGAGAATAGAATCAATAGATTCGTATCTTTAAACATTGTCTGGATATAAAAAAAACGAATAATATAAACAAACATATCTAAATAATTAGTCATTTGAGTTCTGAACTATCTCCCTACTGGATTTAAGCATAATTTAGCAAAAAAACGTATGTCGTTATTACCCTGAATTAATTAATTTTATTCAATATTTAATCCATAAGTCTAGCTCCTTGGATGATGCTTACGATAAATTCCCTTTAATCGATCATCAAGAATATGAGTATAAATCTCGGTTGTAGAAATATCAGAGTGCCCCAGCATGGCTTGCACTGTTCTCAAATCAGCACCTCTTTGAAGTAAGTGGGTGGCAAAAGAATGTCTTAACATGTGT
>CAYWYX010000051.1:0-17110 GCA_964462735.1 uncultured Acidobacteriota bacterium
TTTAATCGGCCACGACTGGTCGTTACGTAAGCTGGAACTTCATTGAGCATTCCCAGCTCTTTGGCAACTATCGAACCTACACTGGGAAATCGTGTCGTTGTTGTAGGAAGATGCCCTGTCATTGCGTAGTAGGAACCTTCCGAATGCTCATTAGACTCACTTTTCATTGAGCGGATGATGGAAAGCTTGTCCATGTTTTTAGCAACGTTTGGTAATATCTCAGAAATTTGAATCCCAGGAACATTGGTTGAAATTGGTTTAAACCCGCTATTGCCTTTAACATCCCAGGTATCCAAATGACTTGGTCCTCCAAAAAGCCAAATCATAATACAGGATTTTGCCTTTGGCTCAGAATTCACTCCTGAGGCCATGACGTTTGATAACTGAAAATAATCACGCAAGTTCAGTCCCAGATAACCAAGAGTGCCCACCTTCAACAAATCTCTACGTCCCAAAAAATGGTGGGACCACGCTCCTTTATTATCCCTTGGTAGTTTCATAGTAGCTACTCCCTTAAAATCAGTATAAGTGTCTTTTTACTTTATCATTCGGTTTCTTTTCCAAACACCAGAAATACTTCTAGGTCCAGAAAAACTTTTAGAATATGTCACTAGGAACGATTCTTAGTACTACTCTAGCACAAAATGTTCCGAGTGAAAAATAGATGCCACAAGTATTTATATTAATTGTGTTCTTCTCCTTCGCTCAAACAAATAACTTATTTTCCATTGGAGAGTTCTTGAAGCAGTAGAAGCAATAGCTTTTTTACGACTTAATACCTGGCGATTCTGTCAGTTTATGACAAAAATCCAACAAAAACCGGGTAGCATCAAGCCTCCAATATTTCCCTGGAGAATGACCTGGAGAATTAACTACGTGGAGCTCATTCAACAAGATGTCTTTTGGAAGGGCCTTTCGTTGTTTTTCAAATAATTTCATGGCGAACTGGACACACGCTTGAGTTCCAACGATGTCATCCTGACTCCCCACACTCAGATAAATTGCCTTATCAGCAAGAGGGTCAACCCACCTGCTGATTTGAAGGGGACCTGTCAGGCTTTTTGGGGTAACAAATTGGGCCTCTAGAATCCCCCAATCTGTTACCGGTGACAATCCAGCTACGGACCGAACCCTAGAATCAACTGCCGCAAGTCGGAGCAAACAATATCCTGCACGAGAAACTCCATAGGATACAATATTACCTGCATTGGCTATCCCCTTTTCAAGGCACCTGTCTATGGCGGATTTACCATCAGCAATAAATTGCTGAAATGGATCATCACCTGCTAGAAAAGCTTTTCCCAAACCTTCGAGACCTTCTCCAAATTTACCGACCCGCTCCCCATGGTGAGGTAAATCAAAACTCAATACATAATGACCAGCTTCCAAAAATGGACCGGTGGGATGATTTTGGGTTGGATCGTGCAGCGCATAATGTGCAGTAGCACTGATGTTCACCAGTAACCCCGAATCTTTGCTTCGACTAGATCTTTCCGGTAAGGCTAGTGTACAGCGAACCTGCTTAGTTCCTGATTCGATTATAAACTCTTCTGTCTTCATGACTCTCTAGTTTGCTTCTGTTGAAAAGAGTACAACTGTGCATTCCTCAAATAAAATTTTAGACGGATCATTTTACCCTTCAAAGTGGAAAATACATTATCCTGCCAGGTCATCTTATGACAAACTGCATCACTATCAAATACTGCACAGTCAACCTTACCGAAACCGTCATACTGAATTCCTTGCTCATCCAGAACAGCCACTTGCACAGCTCCACCACGGGCAAAGGCATTAATCCGCAAAGACCCTCCAACACATTGAAATGGTTTAGTAATCAATGTTCCCCATTCTTGCCCTGCATCTATTGAAACAAAGCCATCTAAACGGAGCTTCGCTAAACAAATGGGTCCACTTCGACCCGTGGGCCCATGTTCCACGGAACAGGGAGAGTAGTAGAACCAGAGTTCATCATTCACCTTAACCGGAGCATTGGCAACATACACCTCACCAGAATCGAGACTTCCAGGAGGACCATTAGGGATAAAGGGTTGACGATTCCCTATTCTTTCCCATTTGATACCATCTCGACTAACGGCAAGCTGAACATCAACTGTACCATAGAACCGAATGTGGGGCTCTTCTGGACGGGTGTGATAAGCCAGAAGCTGCCCTATATAGAGATCCTCATATTTAAACACCTGCATACAGTAAAACTGCAACCCCGGAGGATCCTGTTCATCTGGAACTAGAACCTCTACAGGATCATTCCAGTGTATAAAGTCATCACTTACACACCTACCAATCCTGCGAGTAGAGTCTCCTTCATGAACCGATGGTCGACAATAGGCAACATATTGATTGTGTAAATCATCCCACCCCAGCAAAGTATGAGAATCACTTGCTCGTTCAATGACTGGATTACCTTCGTATTTCTTCCAGTGTAAACCATCGGGTGAGAAAGCGACTGAAACACCATCCCCTTCGTTAGAAGTTCCATCCAGATCAATTGATTCATAAAATAGGGATTTATACAGCCGTTCAGAATTCGAAGTCCGATCATCTTTAATAACATTAGCGGCACCGGCATTTGGGACCACAACATTATTATCTCTAGAACCTTCAAATTCAATTAATCCTAAGTTCGATCGTTCCCAAAAAATACCATCATTAGATGTTGCGTAGCAGATGTTGTACTGTAGGTTATTAGGATCAAACCCCATCTTCAACCATTTACTTTTATTATTGGCACTCATCGAAGTAATACCCATTCCGGACAAGCCCAAGTACCACATGCGGAAATGCCCTACTTCAGGATCCATCCAAACTGTGCCATAAAGCTCAAGCCTTCCTTCCCAGGGATAGAGGGGAAAAAATAGTGGGTTACCTGAATACTTAATTGGCTGGTGAAGGCTAGAAGAAACTTGGTTTGTCTCTTCGATAACAAGATTATCTAGAAAAAGATGCTTGGTTGAAACCATAATAAACTCCGTTTCTTTTTGCGTAATTTTTAGTAATGGGATTCCCTCTTCAGAAAACTTTTGTTAGTACACCTAATCCCCTTAATCAAATGGTTTATTTTACCAGTGTTAATCCTTCCAATCGATGTTGAGGTGGTGGCCTGAATAACAGACTGGCTAGGTAGCCAATCAAAAGATTAACCGCCATGCTAAGTACAGGGATCCACATCCAGTTAATGGGTTCGTGAGAAACCTTAAGCTGGCCTTGTTCCTTCTCAATTAAATAAAATCGTTCCCCATTTCTAATCTGCCAAAGAGTTTCACTATTTTTGACTTCCACTCTTGCGTCCACTGACAGAAGAATACCATGACTCAAAAAAACCTTCCTCAGATCAGTGGAAATCTGACCTTTGTCCAGGAAGGACTCGCCCACTGACCCCACTTGGAACAATTCGACTCTGTTAAGAATAGGCTGAATAAATGGCGGAAAACCATTAAATCCAAGAGATAGAAAAATCGCAGCTAAGGCTCCACACAAAACTCCGGGGGTATTGATCCGTTTGGACAAAATCCCCAACAAGAAAAAAGATCCTATAGGGGCTAAAACAAGACTGACCAAGCGAGTAAAGTGTTCCCCAGCAGTACTCGTCTGCTGATTATATTGAGAGAGAGAAAATCCTATTAGAACTATCCCAAAAAAAACCGTTAACCGTTTTACCACTTTAACGTAATGACCCTCTGAAGCATCCGGGTTCAGGTAGCGTTGATAAAAATCGTGGTTGGTCACGTTGCTCATCGAGTTCAATGCTGAGTCAAACGAGGACATAAGAGCTGCTAAGACGCCCCCCATAACTAAACTCCTTAAAACCAATGGGAGATTAAGCAACACAAAATGAGGAAGAACCATATCAGGGTTCGTAATTGCTTGGGCAAGTTCTGGACGCTGAGAATAGTAGGCTACAAAGCCCCACGCCACAGGTGCTACTATAAAAACAAAAATATAACCGGCAGCGGCACTAACAAAAATAGCCTTAAACATACTGCGTTTGTCAGGAGTTGCATGCATTCGTTGCACAGTCATTTGATTGGCTCCAAATTGTAAAGCTCGTGTCAGACAGCCAAAAAATAAGACCCAAATCGTGCCTTCTACCGCCATACTGAATTCAGTAGATATTAACTTCGTATGTGGATGACCTGTGCGTTCGGAAATCTGAGAAGAAGCAATCGTCCAAATCTCACTCGGACTAAAATAACCTAACAGAACAAACCCAATAATAAAATAACCACCCATAAAGACCACATATTGAATCACATCAGTCCAAATAACTGCCCGAATCCCTCCCAAAACAGTATATGCCGTTCCTAGCACAGCAATAACTATCAGGCAGACTTGCCCATTAAATCCACTTACAGCCTCAAATCCTTTCGAGGCCGTAACCAGTGCCGTAGCCAGCCAGAAAATTGTATAGACCAAAAATAAAATAGCTCCAAAAGATCGAATACTCGGGTTGTATCGTCGTTCAAGATACTCATAAATTGACATCACCCTTATTTTTGACCAAATAGGAATCCAGACCACAGCTTCTAGAAAAACCATCAAGAATTGGATTAAACCACCACTAAAAGAACTCCGACTATCTCGTTCGAAGATCCAACCGGGCATTGCTAGATAGGTAATCGGACTTAAGCCAGTTGCGATAAGGGAAATTCCCACAGCCCACCAAGGCAGATTTCCACTGGCATGAAAGTACTCCTTAAGACTTTTCTGTCGCCGGGAAAAGAAGAGCCCTAAAATGATCATCAAGGTCAGATAACTTCCAATGACGACATAATCTATAATGGAAAATTTATTCATAGACAATTAGCGTTTCTTATCATTGCATCTCAGGAAATATCAAGGCCTCCTGCCTAGAAATATTCCTTTACTTTTTATTGATTCTTTCCAATCGATCTATATCTACTTTACAACTTTTATTCTAATTGACAACTGTACTCCGAAAAGAAGGAATGACCCAATAAATGTAAAGTCCAAAAAAATTCAGTATAGTAACAGTTATGGAATTATTTAGCTTAGTCCATTGGGTCTGTTTATTCGGTTGGATAGCTCTTCAGTCCATCTGGATTAAAAAGCCTAAAAGACATTTACCCAAATCTATAAGCTTAAAACGTCCTGACGGCGGAAAGCTTACCTATTACCACTGGCCGTCTAAAGGACCTTCTTTGTTGCTTATTCCAGGAAGTTGGAGCGAATATAGGCAATTCGATGCGATTCGAAACTACCTTAAAGAACACATTGATCTGGTAATTGTTGAACTGCCGGGACATGGTAATAGCTGGCCTCCAGCTTTGAAAGGATCAATTGAGGATTTTGCCAACAATGTGCTACAAGTAACTGATAAACTAAGGTGGAAATCCTGGTATGTGGGTGGTCACAGTATTGGAGGTATGGTTGCAATTGAACTGGCATCTAAACGCCCCAATGAAATTAAAGGTGTAATTTCTATCGAAGGATGGTCTCACCATCTAGTTTTAAATGATGCCTTTGCCGGACAGTTATACAATACACTTACGCCTGTACAAGAAAAGCAGAGACTAAAAGACTCTGCTAGAACTTTATCTCGGCTAACCCATAAGGAATGTAGTGAATTTAGAAAAATCTGGAAGCAATGGAACGGGGAACATATTCTTAACAATACTCCGGTAAGACTTCTCGAGGTCTGGGGTGATCGAAATAAACCCCGCCCAAGCCACAAAAAAATGAGAATTCCGAACAAAGACAATATTCATCTTCATTGGGTCACAGGGGCTTCCCATTCCCTACCTTTGGAAAAGGCTCAGGAAGTCGCAGCTGTTATTAACCAATTTGTACAAATTCAGTCTGACCATTAACAAAAATATTTAGTCCATGCCTCTAACCTATGAAGCAGTTACACGCAGATCATTTTTGGGTGCAGTCTCGTTAGCCGGCGCTAGATTCTATGTTAACAAACCAATTATAGCCAGGGGATCAATGAATAAGCCTGAGAGTTCAACCATCCCAATAGTAACCTCCCATTTTGATTGTGTTGTCGTAGGAGGCACTCCTGGGGGCATTGCAGCAGCTGTGACAGCAGCTCGGTTAGGGCGATCAGTTGTTCTAGTTGAATATCATCCAACTTTAGGTGGAATGTCGGCTAGTGGTCTCGGTAAAAGTGACATCGAAAATCGCAGCTTAATCTGTGGGCTATTCTCTGAATTTACTGACAGGGTACGGAAATACTATATCAAGCAGTATGGGATCAACTCCGAAAATGTGCGTTTGTGTCACGATGGTTACTATTATGAACCTTCAGTTGCAGAATCCATCTTCAACCAACTAATTAACGAACAGGGTTTAATTACCGTACTGAATAATCATCAGTTTGAATCAACTTTGAAAAGAAACCAAAAAGCCACAGGTGTAGTAGTTATTGATAGGAAACTTGGAATCCGCCGAAAGCTTTTAGCCCCAATATTAATCGACGCAACTTATGAGGGAGACGTGTATGCTGGAGCAGGAGCAGAATACCGTTTGGGGCGAGAGTCTCGCGACGAATTTGGTGAACCCCACGCTGGCACTATCTACTTTGATTACCGCAAAGGAATCTTTCTTCAAGGTTCAACCGGCAAAGGGGATAATCGATTACCAGCCTATACCTACCGCCTTTGTCTAACCACGTCAGCCTCAAACGCTTACCCTTTGAGAAAGCCACCAGCTAATTATGATCCATCACATTATATTGGGTACTTCGAAGACCTTCAACAGGGCAGGCTCGCTGGATCAAAATCGTTCAAACCTGGACGAGGATATTATCCAGAACACTTTAACACTCTTGTTCGGGCTTTGTCCGTAACGGATATTCCTAACCAAAAAACGGATGTGAACATGAACCCCAGGCCCCTAGGATTTCCTTTTGCTGAAGAAAATGAGGGTTATGTCGAAGGTAGTTGGGAGGCACGTGAAAAAATCTCAATAAACATTCGTAACCTTACACTGGGTTTATTATGGTTCTTGCAACAAGAGTCTACTGTAAGCGAGGAACATCGAAAAATTGCTAGAGCTTATCACCTCCCAAAAGATGAGTTTACTGGGACAAACCATTTTCCCCACCAATTATATATTCGAGAGGCTCGTAGACTAGTAGGGTTACATATCCTAACGGAACATGACGTTACACGAAATAGCAAAAGAGCAAATGCGGGACACTTCAATGATGCTGTAGCGCTCGGGGAATTTCCAATTGATAGCTTTCCTGTGCGCAAGCGTCAACCTAGTGATAGTGCAGTGCTGGAAGGGTATTTGTACATGCTGGGAAACACACAGTCGTATCAAATTCCTTATCGAATTATGATTCCAGTTAAAGTTGACGGATTGATAGTTCCGGTGGCTGCTTCAACTACCCACGTAGCCTTTTCCTCAATTCGTATGGAACCAACCTGGATGGCCCTGGGCCAAGCTGCAGGGGTAGCAGCACACCTTGCACTAGAACAAAAAATTCAACCTCGCAATGTAGACATTAAGCAACTGCAGAAAATTTTGCGCCAACAAAATCAGGTACTCGATCTTAATAGAAGGTTTTCTTCCTAATCTGCTTTTACTTCAGAAAGTGGGAATTAACAATCTTTGAACTGTGCTTAGAAATACTCTCACAAGATCCTGTTTTTGTTGTAAAAAAGGATGGATGGTTTTAGGAGGGCTAGTTTTCTTGCTTAAGAGTTCAGAACAGTCTTTCTTTTTTGATACTAAACCAGCTCGTGAACTGGTTCGCCCTGTTTATCACCAATAGAATTGGCAATATATATAGGTCTTTTTCCTGGACCAAGGTAAGTTTTTGTCCAGTCAATTCCCATAGCTTTATATACGGTGGCAAAGAGGTCGCCAATCGTTACCAAGCGGTCAGCCACATAAGCTCCTCTT
This sequence comes from uncultured Acidobacteriota bacterium, assembly GCA_964462735.1. Taxonomy (GTDB): domain Bacteria; phylum Acidobacteriota; class Terriglobia; order Versatilivoradales; family Versatilivoraceae; genus JAKUNG01. The sequence goes on from CAYWYX010000051.1 coordinate 7,894, forward strand.
TCATCGCTGGCACCGATCACCTGACCGGTTTTAATACCACCGCCGCCCACAACTAATGACCAACAGTGGCCCCAGTGATCACGGCCTCTACCAGGATTAATATTAGGCGTCCGACCAAACTCACCCATTACCAATACAATTGTGGATTCAAGCAAACCTCGTGCTGCTAAATCTCCCAGCAAGGCCGAAAGTGCTTGGTCCAATGGAGGAGCTAGTTTCTTCATGTAATAGTCATTTTTATAATGACAAGTATCCCAATCGCCCATAGTCTCAGGAAAACCGTCCATTGTTACAAATCGGCACCCTGCCTCAACCAGCCTGCGAGCCAGCAGCGCTCCCTGACCTACCCTACCAGGACCATATGCTTCCTTAATCTTGGTTGGTTCTTTGGATAGATCAAATGCTGCCCTAACCGGGGGAGAGGTAATTATATTTAAGGCACGTTCATCAAAAGTATCCACTGTACCAAAGCTAGCGTTTTCCTCCAGTTGGCGATATCGTTGGTCTATAAGCTTCAAAAATGAGTGCCTCGCTTCTAAAGCGTCAACCGAAATATTTTCAGGCAGTGTTAACTCCGCTACTTTAAAATCCTCTTCCTGGGGCTGAGGAACTATAAAGGGTTCATAATCAGCAGCCATAAACCCTGCACTGCGAGAGTTTAATCGTCCACGACCAGTAGTAACATATGATGGAATATTATTGAGCATTCCCAGTTCATTGGAGACTACCGAGCCCAAACTGGGAAATCGTGTTGTTGTTGTAGGAAGGTGCCCTGTCATCGCATAGTAGGTTCCTTCCGAGTGGGCATTGGACTCATTTTTCATTGAGCGAATAATGGACAGCTTGTCCATGTGTTTAGAAACTTTTGGTAACAACTCAGAAATTTGAATTCCGGAAACGTTAGTTGAAATCGGCTTAAAACTACTATTGCCTTTAACATCCCAGGTGTCTAGGTGGCTTTGTCCTCCATGCATCCAGAGAAGAATGCAGGACTTAGCTTTTGCTTCTGATTTTATTCCTGAGGCCATGACATTTGATAATTTAAAATAATCACTCAACGTCAGTCCTAGATACCCAAGAGAACCGACCTTTAGGAATCCTCTCCGTCCAAAAACAGGGTGTGTCCAGTTTGTGTTTCTATTAGCTGGTACTCTCATTTTTTTTTCCTCAATTTTCCAATAAACCCAAATTAAATTTCAATGATTATGAACAAATTCTCTGGAACTAACCAATCCCCATAAAAATGAAATAAAGCCTTCCCGTCGAGATGGCTGCTTTAATATCATCTTTTCTAATGCCGAGGATTCTCCTGACGTTGGCAAGCGGGTCAGGGCTGCCAGATAAAGCTCTTCAATTACTTGGGTGTCAGAGTAACCCTTACCCAGTAAGCTGTCTATCATATTACCTTCTTGTCCTAGTTTGCCAGTAAAAGTTTGACCTGAAAGTCGATGTAAGCTCTGTAACAGAGTTAATTGAGGTTTATTCTCAGGGACTCCCCGACGATCATTACGATTATAGACCTCAAAGAATGAGGAGCTGGCTAGACCAGGAAGCAAATTGATTGCCCGGGTTCCTGAGGGTGCGCCGCTGGAGGGCTCTTCCTCAGTGGCAGAAGCAATTAATTCTGAATCAACTCCTGTTACATCACTTATCGCATCCAGAAGAACAGGAGCCTCCAAGAGTCGTGGGAGTGCTCGAGAATAGTTAACCTTATCTTTCCTATTGGTATCGTTAGCAAGTCCTGACAATTGGTAGGTTCGGGATTGGAGAATTTGACGGAACAAATGTTTTAGATCATAACCATGTTGGACAAAATCCCCAGCTAAAGCTTTCAGTAGCTCTGGATGAGTAGCGGGATTTGTGGTCCGAAAATCGTCCACAGGTTCAACAAATCCTCTCCCAAAAAAATGAGACCAAATCCGATTCACAATAGCTTCGGCAAAGTAGGGGTTGTCGGGTGAGGTCATCCACTCTGCCAATCTCATCCTCATGTCCCCGTGATCCTCGTCAGGAAGCATTTTCCCATCGGGGAAACTAGGTTCTACTGGTTGTTTGGTTCTAGGGTGCAAAATCTTTGCTGGGCTGCGATCCTTGCGACGACCGTGTCCAGATCGGTCATCAATTACAAAATAAGGCCCCCTTATTTTCTCCACTTCCATGATTTGTGTGAGGTTGCCAAAAAATGCAGCCAATCCCCAAAATTGGTTTTGACTCCATTTTTCAAACGGGTGGTTGTGACATTGGGCACAACCAAGTCGCCGACCAAGAAATACTCTAATTTGTTCTGTTGCAATCTCTGGAACGGGGGTAATATCTCGGAATACCCAGTAATGTGAAGCCGGGGGCTCAAATCCCTGGGCTCCTATTCTCTGCCGAGCAATTCGATCATAAGGTACATTTTGAGTAATCCTAGTTCTTATCCAATCCTCATATCGGAGAGCATGCTCTGTATTAAGTGTCGCTCCTGAATAAACCCTAAAAAGCTCACTGAAGTAATAAGTCCAGAAATCGTTGTATTCTGTCGAATTTAATAGGATTTCAATTAGCTTGTCCCTCTTAGCTGGGTCTTGGCTAGAAATAAACTCCCGGACCCGATTTGAGGGAGGGAGGGCTCCTGTTAAATCTAGGCAAATACGTCGCAAAAATTCTGAATCATCCGAGAGATCTGAAGGGATGATGTTAAACCTCTGCAACTTGCCAAAAACTTCCTCATCAATAAAATTACGGTGATCTATTTTAGGATAATCATCCAAAGCTTTAGCAATGACGCCAAACCGAGCACTTGAAGCCTGTCCAGCTGCCCTAATCATCACAGCTGTTTCACCTATTTGCCGAGCTTTTACCAAGCCATCTTCATCGACTTCAACAATTTCATGGTCATTCGCTTCATAGAGAACCTGTTCACTAACATCTTCTTTACGACCATTTGAAAGATGTGCTGTTACCAACAAGCGATGTCGTCCCTTGCTATCCAAGACAACTTCCTTTGGAAATACTTCCAACTTTTCAATATGAGCTCCCGCTTCACTCTGTTCCTCACCATAAGGAGCTCCTGCCTGAACCCATTGTAAAATGGTCTGATAACTGGAAGAGTCAACATTTAACCTCTGACCTCCTCCATGAGGAACTGCCAAAAGCGGCTTTAACAGTAAAAGGCTTTGTTCAGGATCCTCCAAATTAATCCGAGGAGTCTTGGCTCCTGCTGCTTCAGCTGACATTACCTGATAGATACCGCCTTTGACAACCCAGCGATAATCGTCCTTAGGAAACAAAGCATTCACTGAAAGCTTCAATCCTCCCTGACCTTTCACTCCACCATGGCATTCACTATTGTTACAGCCACTTTTGGTAAAAACTGCTCCAATATCCCTAGCAAAACTAAAGGGTCGATCTTCTGAAATCCCCTCGATTTTTACTTTTGTTTTACCTTTCTGACCTTGTAAGGTAGCTATTATTTCGAATTCTCCATCAGCCAGAGCGATTAGCTTCCCATGGGGTGCTAATTTGGCCATGCCAGGGTTTGAAAGGGTTAACTGACTCTGGTCTGTAACATCTCTTTCCAAACCATCTGTATATCTAGCCAAAACTAGAAACCGTTGGGTTGCAGCTTTTCCCCAAAGGTGCGGATTGCTTGGTACAACTCTCAGAGAAGCAATTCTACTTTTTCCCACCTTCTCAGATCTTGTAGCTGCTTGCAAAGTATCCATGGACACTTCACTTAGCTTCAGAGAGACTGTTGTCCCCAAAACACCAATTAGGGCTAAACTCCCTAAAAGGAATCGAAGGTTCTTAAACTTTGTACCGACTTTTTCTTTTTTCATAACAACTTATCCCTTTAATCTATTATTAAACTTTGTCAGCTGGCTTCTGTTTAATTCCCTGAGTCAGTTCCAGAAATGACCATTACCGGAAGCTTGGCTGCTAGCAGAGTCTTACCTGCCTTAGTGCCGATCAATGGCTGTAACATCACACTTATTTCACTTGGAAGAGTCGTTAAGGGAGCATCCGGAGCTGCCTGAATAACTAGAATTGACTTTAATACATCTGGAAGAAAATTGTACTTTTTAATTGTTTCGTTACGAGGTCTACCCTGAATATCAGTAATACCAGTTCCAGGAAGAGCTCGAACCCCTTCTGGAAGACCTACTACTAATAAACCCATTTCTCCTGTGCCATTTTTAAAAGACCGTTGTCCTCCACCATCTGCAATTTCTGCATCGATCTCTTCAACTTTTGTTGTGATGGTCAACGTCTTCACTTCACCGGGTCTTAAATTTAGCCTCAAAGGATCAATTCGCTTATCCTCAGGGCCTCTTTTCAAGGTTTCCACAGTGATTTCACCGACGTGGGGCACTTGGGGTCGAATCAGCAATTTATAGCTGCAATCTTGCCCCCCACTTCTGGAGGTTACATCGCGAATTTCCACGGTATACTCACCAGGTTGGTCAAAGATTTCAATCACTTTGGGTTCTATATCCTTTAATTCCCACCGATCGGTTGCGTTGTCTGCAGCTGATCGTGGTTTCACTTTGTGAAGATTAGTCAGCATTGAACGGCCTAATGCATCTCTAATCTCTAACCTAGGAGTAAAGTACGGGAGAGTTACTTGAGGAGTTTCTAACTCAAAGGCCAGCCGAATAGGTGATGTCACCTTGAATCTGTATACATCAACATCATCCGGGCGATCAATTGTCCCAGAAACAAGAGCAGGCAGAGTGACATCCACAGCGTCAATAATCTTTTCATTAGGCTCTTTTTCAGAAAAACGTTTTACCTGTTCAGTAGCTCCCGCATTATTATCTTTTTTCCCGTTATACAATGTCCCTGCATTGCTGAGCCTTGTTGGAGGTTCTCCTTCAGAAACTATATAGCTAGGACGATTGACAGTCACCGTGCGAGACCAAAGAACAGATAGTCGATCGACGCCTATGCTCCTAGTAAAGTTTCTTCCCCACATAGAACCCTGGAGTCCCTTCAGGAGCCGAGCATATTCTGAACCGGTTGGAACAACTCTCAGCTGGTAAGCATATTCGCTTTTCCCCACGTATCGCTCAGAGCCTACCTCTATAAAATATCGACCTTTTTTGGGAAAGCGATAAGTTAACCCCGAATTTATAGGAGTAGACCCATAAGGGGGGGATGCTAAACCCGGACTATTAGGGATTTCCCCCTCTATTTCAGTGTGAAAAGCTAACCTTTTATACTTTTGGGCTCCTAGCCAGCTATCAAACGATTCATACAACCTCAGTTGTGGACGAAAACCAGCAAGAGTTTGGTGGGTCGTAATGACTTCAAAAGCTAATTCCTCATTCTTTGCTACCTCAATGCTGTAATAGTCAAGTTCCCCTTGCCGACCAATTTTCCCGTTAACTACAACTGGATTCTGGATTGCTTGAGAAAGTTCGGGCTTATTATGTACCTTATCTATTTCGGTTAAGACGGGGTGTTCATGAACCTGAAAATAGAGTTTGTTGGAAACTCCGGTTGGAGAAACCAACCGAATAAAATGAGCCCCTGGTGTTACATCAGAACCAACAGAGATTTGAAGTTTAACTTTGTATTCACGATCATCTTTTGTCTGTTTTTTTGGTTCATCATCATCCACTGGAACATCCTTTGAAGGAGGTTCTACTGCCACTACAGATTTTACTGTTGCCTGTAGCATTTCGCTTCCAAACCAAGCAGCATAAGTTCCTGCAAGATATTTCCCTTTGATTTCAACTTCTACCTCGGATCCAACAGCACCACCAAGAGGCCCCAATGAATGCAGTTCAGGTTCTGTAGGACCTTTCCCAGATTCAGCCGCAAACGAAGGGATAAAACTTGCCAGTAAAAATCCAAAAAAACCAATTCTAGAAAAATTCATTCGGAGAAACCTAGCTTTCAATCCACTATTGTCAAACAAAAGATACACTTAAAGTGATTTGATATTATAGATCAAATCAAAATAACAACTGGGAATTATAAAATGATTTTTTATAGGAGTCAGATTACTCCTTAAGGGTAGTTAAACAGAGTAGTGTGGGCCTGTCAAGAGACAAATAGCCATCCTCTAATTTACCCCCATCTGAGCGATGGTCTTAACTTTCGTCAGCCCCTTTTTCACTGCACTGATTATCCTAATGACTAAATTTGCCTGACGGCCTACTTTACATCCACGACGCAGAATTAAACCAATCGCAATAGTTGTATAAACAATTCAGTATAGAAAGATTCTCCATCAAGAATCAATGCTGCGAAATGAGAGTGATAACCCTAGTACAATCCACCGTGGATTTTAACAAGAGGAAACATCTTAAAAGTAGGCTCTAACAAAATTGCATAGATTGCTTATAGAAACTTTAAATTAGGCTTTACACAAACTCAGTCTAGAGCCTAAGTGTAACATCTGTTCGGTCGGCAAGATGGATTGTTTCCACAAACCGCACGTGTCGGCCTTCTAAGTTCATTAATAGCGACTGAGTACGAACACCATCTCGCTCGATTCTTACTCCCTTTAGAAGAGTTCCATCTGTAACTCCAGTTGCTGCAAAAATAATGTTGCTTCCTGAGGCAAGATCATTTGTTGAGTAGGTCTTATTTAAATCTCGAATGCCCATATTTCTCATTCTCTGTGCCTGGTCCTCATCTTTGATGACTAATTTTGCCAAAATTTCCCCATTTAGACATTTAAGTGCCGCAGCTGTGATAACACCCTCTGGAGCCCCACCAATTCCCATAACAACATGAACACCTGTACCCCGAAGAGCTGTACTTATCCCGGCTGACAGATCACCATCAGAGATGAGGCGTATTCGAGCGCCAGCAGACCTTATATCCTGAATTAATCGAGCATGTCGGGGACGGTCAAGAACAATCACCACCAAATTTTCAATTTCACGGTCAAGCCTTTTTGCAATGGCAGAAAGATTGTCTTCAACCGATGCTTCGATATCAATAGCTCCTTTGGCAGAAGGCCCCACAATGATTTTTTCCATGTAGCAATCAGGAGCGTTTAGCAGTCCTCCTCTCTCCGAACTAGCTAAAACCGTAATTGCCCCAGCAGCACCCATTGCACAAAGATTTGTTCCTTCTAAAGGGTCAACCGCAATGTCAACCTCAGGAACTGTCTCGCCCATTTCCTCACCTTTACCTACTTCTTCACCAATATAGAGCATTGGAGCTTTGTCTCGTTCTCCCTCTCCAATAACAACGGTACCTTTCATAGAAACATTACCCATGACCTCACGCATTACTTCGACGGCTGCCTGATCAGATAAATTGCGATCACCAACCCCCATGGTTCGGGCTGCTGCAATGGCAGATTGCTCAACAACTTCAAGAAATTCGCGTGAAAGATTGTGCCCTGGCTGCAACTTCGGAAGAGTCATAACTGAAGTTCCCCTTATTTAGATTGATGAACTTAGAAACTTAACTTATTTCCTGTAAAGGTAGATACGGATTAAATTAAAAAGCGATTCTAAAATTCTTTAGAACTCATCAACAGAAAAACCATTCAGCCGCATTATACAATTAACCACACGCGCACAATGGTGATTGATCTTAAAAAATAACTTGTTACATTCAACTCTAGCCTTTCTTACTGTAATACACTCAAACTACTGAACACTGAGCTAACTCATATACTTAAGGGTTGACAACATTCTGTGGGCTATTCGCAAGAAAACCTCTGACATTTTCAATTACTGTGTTCATTAGTCGAGATCTCGCTTCCCGGGTTGCCCAAGAGATATGAGGTGTCACCAAACAATTCTTCGCTTTTAAGAGTGGGTTGTCCTCCAATGGCGGTTCAACTGATAGCACATCCAAACCTGCACCAGCAATTTGATCTGAATTTAAAGCGTCTGCCAAATCTTGATCAACAATCAAGGGTCCCCGAGAATTGTTGAGTAAAAAAGCCGTTGGCTTCATCATAGCTAGTCTCTCAGAATTGATCATCCCTTCCGTCTCTGGAAACAGAGGGCAGTGGAGACTAACTACATCCGACTCACTTAACAATTCCTCCACTTCAGTCCAGCGAAAACCTTCATAATTAGGGGGTTTCGTCGTTATAGCATCATGAGCAATAACTTTCATACCCATTGCGTTTGCAATTTGACCTGTTTGCCGGCCAATTCGCCCAAATCCCACAATTCCCATAGTTCTTCCAGCAAGTTCAACAAGTGGGGTCTTCCAGAAACACCAATCGATATTATTGGACCACTCTCCTCCACGTACAGCATCACTGTGTAATTGAACGTGGTGACAAAGTTCCAGTAACAATGCAAAAGCAAACTGTGCTACAGAGGCGGTTCCGTATGTTGGAACATTTGTCACGGTAATACCTAGTTCCTTGGCTGCCTTAACGTCTACAACATTGTACCCCGTTGCAAGAACACCAACGAAACGAAGACCTTTATCCTTAAGTTGGTGCAATAAATCAGAATCAAGGGCGGTTTTGTTAGTTAAAATTACCTCAGCACCCTCCGCTCGTTCTAAAGTAAGCGACTTATCAGTCCTATCATAAACCACAGTCCTTCCAATTTGTTCTAAACTTTCCCAGGAAAGATCTCCCGGGTTTAGGGTGTAGCCATCCAATACAACAATTTTCATAGTAACCTTCCTTCCCTCTTTAACAATCAGACTAGTGACTTGTTTTCATAACCTCTGGATTCACACAGTATTTTGGAACCTGCCCTTGCAAGACTGCTACCATATCACTAGCCATCGAACGGTAGATTCGCTCCATGGCTAATTCACTTACACCTAGTAAATGTGGAGCACCAAAAAACTGAGAATTTTGAAATAAACGATGGGTACAATCAGGAGGTTCGGTTGGAAAAACATCTAGACCAACTGCCCCTAAACGTCCACTCTCTAAAGCATCAGCCAAAATATCAAGATTTTCTACTACTCCCCCTCGAGCAGTATTAATAAAGATTGCTCCAGGCTTCATTTGCTCAATTCTCTTTTTATCAATCAAGCCACGTGTGTGTTCACTGAGAGGTACGTGAACTGAAACAAAATCAGATTGCTGCAATAATTCTTCAAGCTCTACCAATTCTATAGTCACCCCCTTCAAACTGTTCTTATCCAGAAAAGGATCATAACCAAGAACGGTCATCTCAAAGTTCTGGACTAGTTTTGCTAATCGAGCTCCAATACGCCCTAGTCCAATAATGCCAAGAGTATGCCCAGTAAGGTCACCGGTATTAAACTCATACCGCCGTTGCCATTG
>CAYWYX010000052.1:0-16775 GCA_964462735.1 uncultured Acidobacteriota bacterium
TATCATATTCCTGGGCTGTCCATGGCCATCCATTTGGGGTCCATAAGTGATCACCCATGGCAATTCCATCCACACCTTGATCGTAAGCATTCGCAACTCCAGCATATATCATGGGAGGAGTGGCATAGCGTGCAAATTGCCTCCCTAAAACATTATGTAGGATAGAATAAACACGACATTTAGATCCTTTTGCCAAATTAACTACGGGTTTACAGTCAAAATCCTGAACTAAGCCCTCATCTTCAGAATGGCTACTTTCACAGAAGAATCCATCCACCAGGTTTTCTGAAATCCAGGTAGGCACCTCATATCCAACTAGTTTCCAGGCATCTGGATGAGCTGGGATTCTGGCATAAATACGTTTTTTTCGACCTTGCTTTTCCTGGGCCATGTCTGCTATTGCTCTTAAATCACGAATCCACTGGGTCATGATTGGAGCCAGCCTGTCGGCTTCAGAAAATTTACAGTATGGCATCGCATCGGTTAAGTTCAATTCAATCCCATCAGTTTCATAATCAGTTAGCATTTCCTCGAATAACCGTAATCGTTCTTGACGGACTTTTTCATGTAAGAAACTAAAGCGACTGGTCAACATTGCCCCAGATTCACTATATTTATTTCCTTTAGCTCTGGAATCTGGATCATCACCGACCTGAAACTGTGGATTATCCATGGTAAACGCAGTTGATCGCCCCAGACCTTCTAGCCTTTTTCGGAGTCCTCCATGAAGACTGACCCAACCACTAGCAATCATTAAAATACCCGTCTCGTGGCAGCGATCACAAAACAGTTTAAGAGGGTCATGTCCATCGTCAATGAGTTGCCGCAAAATCCGTCCTGCCCTATACCAGACATAGTGAGTCCATTTCTTAACTTCAGCACCCCATACTTGTACGGCCTTACTATCATATAGAGCACTCCCACCTTCAACACTCGCGAAATAAACTAAAGCATCAACCCCAGAGTTAGCTAATTGATCAACGATAAAAGTATGATCTTCAGGGGTAACAGGAGGCTCAAAGCAATACAAATCTGCCGCATGTCGTCCATCATCAAAAAAGAAAACACGGGGTTCCTGTTGTTTGCTTATATCTTTTGGATTATGTTTTCTAGAAGAAGCAGCGTGAACCAGTGGAGCAGCTAATGCTCCAGGAGCTACCGTTCCTACAGTCCTCAAAAATTTCCGCCGTTGCATAGGAGTTAATCTCCTTTCTTTACCTTCAAAATAATAGATATTCCCATTAATTTATTCATTTTAATCCTACCTCAATACCGCCCTATTCTTGAGTTCCATTTAAATTTATCATTTCATTTTATAAGACTTATTATTAAGGTTATATTGTAAATTTAAACACATCCGGTAGTCCTTAAACTATCAACCATCGTTGAAATTTAAACTTATCTCATAACAGTTTCAGAGCCTTTCTTTAATTCAACCAGTTTTTCAATACCCTTTCCCACTGGTACATTTATAAATAATACTCCTAAAAAGTCTTCTCCGTTATTGACAATCTCATGTTCAGTATAAGGGGGTACATATAAAACATCCTCTTTTTTAACTTCAAAACTATGATCACCAATTCGAGTCCTTCCCTGTCCTCTTGTTACAACTACAATCTCCTCGGCATCTGGATGCATATGTAGTTCTTCTACATGACGTTTACCTGGAGGAATTAGCATATGATGAATAAACTGAATGGTTTGAAGACAGGTTCTTTCGTTAGTTGTTTTTGTTTCGTATAGCCTTCGAACTGGAGCAGGATCCTTAGAGCGATCATGCCATTCCAAATCACCAGAACTACGAACATGGTACTCAATCACCTGATGCTTGTTATTAAAGAGTAAACTCTGAACGACATTATATGATTGGATTTTCCAGTTTGCTACAGTCATATTGCTATCCTCGCCAAGGGTTATTTTGTTGTTGAGTTACATTACCATGGATTTCAGATTAACATAATATTTAATCCATAGCTTAAAAGCTCCTTGACAAAATATTTAGTCTTATCTAAAATTTTTTTTTGGTTAGCAGAATAACTTCTAAAGAATCGACCAAGCAGAACAGAACCTAAGAACACCTATGTCCTTATCACATAAAATTTTCGTAACTATTTTATTTTTCTTCTCACTGACTACACTAATTTTTGCTGGAGATGACCCTACCCTTGAAAAACGAATTGAGGAACTAGAAACCAAGATGCAAAGTCTTGATCCCACTTTTGAAAAAAAACCTAAGTCTATTTCATTAGAAGATAGAATTAAGGCTTTAGAAGAAGGTATTGAAGACCTTTTGAAAGACCACAGTAGTTCCGACGATTCTAACTCTATCACTAATCAAAAAGAGAATAGCCTCAATACCTTCCCAGGCTTACCTATTGAGTCCCAAGATAATTCGCCTGCACTTGAAGTGGTCTTGATAGAAACTGAACAGCAAGGTAAAAGAGAAGATGAAATTCGCCTTCCTGTTGCTGGATATATGGATGCACATTTCAACAAGGATATTGGAGAACCTGGTGAGCTTGACTTTCATCGATTTGTTCTTCTTTTTGGGCACAGCTTTTCGTCCCATATAAAGTTCTGGAGTGAGATAGAGCTAGAACATGCTTTTGTTGAAGGAGGGGAGCCTACCGGGGAACTTGAACTAGAACAAGCCTACCTTGACTTCTTGATTAAACCCTACTTTAACTTACGGGGTGGAATGTTGTTAACCCCAATTGGTATTATGAATGAACGCCATGAACCACCAGCGTTTAATGGCGTTGAAAGACCTCAGGTTGAAACAGTAATTATTCCGTCCACGTGGTTTGATATGGGAATTGGGGCAACCGGTGATCTTGGAAAAGGTTTTCGATATCGTGCCTATTTAATGGGTGGATTAGATGCAACACTATTTAATGCAGAAGAAGGGATTAGAGAAGGGCGACAAAAAGGATTTTTCTCTTCTTCTCGAAATCCTGCTAAGGTTGTGAGACTAGAATATACGGGTATTCCTAGACTTACGATAGGCACCAGCTTATATTCAGGCCATAGTGGGTTTAATTTAGAAAGCACAAACCCCCGGGTAACTATATTTAATGTTGATGCTCGCTATCGATATGACCGCTTTGGGATTAGGGGATTACTAGCAAAAAACTGGGTAAGTCGGGCAGGTCAATTAAATATTGCAATGGAACGACAGACAGGTGTTAATCCTAATGTAGCTAGTCAAATGAAAGGTTACTACATCGAGCCTGAAATACATATGCTACCGAAGCATTGGAGACATGACCTGGCCGTCTTTACCCGTTACGAATCATTTAATACTCAGGAAAAAATGCCACTAGATTTTATTCCCCTGCCCCAGTTTAACCGATCAGCAAGAGTATTCGGCATAACATATAGACCTGTCCCAGACGTCGCTGTAAAACTTGATTACATCTTTAACCGCAGTGCCAGTCAGGTCTTTACTCCTAGAGATACAGTAAATCTAGGTCTAGGTTGGTGGTTTTAATCTACAGTCTAGTCAAGAAATAAGGATTTTTACCTTTATGAAGAAAAAATATGTCACTTTGTTGCTATCTTTAGTTTTAGGATTTGTTTTTTTGTCTGATAGTCTTTTAAGGGCCGAGGAACCTATTCCTATTGAAAAGCCGGACCAGATCATTTTAATAACTGCTGAACGCTTTACCTTTACTCCCTCTAAAATTAAGGTCAAGAAAGGAAGTTTGGTTGAGATTGTGCTTCGAAGTGAAGATACCGATCACGGCTTTCGGCTAGAGGCTGCTAACATAGATAAAATCATTCCCCCTGAAGGTAAAGGACGATTACGAATCCAATTCCGCGCAAAAAAAACAGGTAGGTATCCCTTTGAATGTTCTCGTCCTTGTGGAGCAGGACATAATTTGATGCGCGGTGAAATTATTGTGGAATAGATTGAAGGTGAATGAGCTATGAAAAGCTTTTGGATAATAACTAGTATTCTCTTCCTTTGTATACTCCAAATGGTAGGTGACCATGAATACAGAGGAGATGATGTTTCCTATGAAGGAGGAGCTCCTGGTTTTGATGAGACCATTGGTGAAAGAAGAGCTGGGTGGGGCCAAGAATCTGATGTTTATACTGGAGATGTAGAAGAGGTTCAAGGTTCAGAACTGTTAGGAGTGAGACGACCTGTGATACCAGGCAGTCCCATGCGTGGTTTAACTCCAACAGAATTTGAACGTTTTCGTTTGGGACGAGAAGATTTTTTGGAAGTTGAAACTGCTGAAGAGGGTCTTGGTCCTGCTTATAATGGAACAAGCTGTGGAGGCTGTCATAGTATTCCAGCTGTTGGAGGCACTTCTACAATATCTGAAATAAGGGCTGGCTATAAAGATGAACTCGGCAACTTCACTGCTCTATATGGTGGTACACTCTTTCACCTACTTTCTACTCCCCCTCACCGTGCCCAAGTAATGATTCCTCCTGAAGCTAATATAATTGATCGCCGAGTGCCCATTCCTCTCTTTGGTGCCGGACTAGTAGAAGCTATCCCCGATGAAACAATCATTTCCCTTGAAGACCCTGACGATCTTGATCAGGATGGCATTAGCGGAAGAGCGGCAAGAATTATTGACATCGGCACAAATTTCCCACGGATTGGACGATTTGGTTGGAAAAGTCAGCATGCAACCTTACTGGCCTTTGGGGCTGATGCTTATCGTAATGAGATGGGAATTACAAATGCTCTGTTCCCTCACGAATTGGCACTTGGAGTAGATCCAGAAGTCCTTAAACTTGCAGATCCTCGACCTGCCCTTGAAGACGTAAGAGAAAGAACAACCGGTCTCCGAGGAATTGACAACTTTGAATCATTTATGAAGTTTCTTGCTCCCTTAGAAAGAGGTCCCCTAACTCCTTCTGTTATTAAAGGCGATCAAATTTTTAAGATTATTGGGTGTGAAAACTGTCATGTTCGGCAGTTAAAAACTGGACCTAGCCATAATCCTCTTTTTGATCGTAAGGAGGTTAATCTTTTTTCCGACCTATTATTACACGATATCGGTACAGGAGTTGGAATTCCCCAGGAAGCCGCATTACCTACTGAGATTAGAACGCCAAGCCTCTGGGGACTGAGGTTCCGACGTCCATTTCTTCATAACGGCTCAGCACAAAGTCTTCAGGATGCCATTGCCCGTCATAAAAATGAGGCATTATCCTCGGGGCAACAATTTTTAAATCTAACTTCAGAACAAAAAAGTGACTTGCTATCCTTTCTGAATTCCCTTTAAGACAACTAATTTACAAAGTCTCTTAAGAAAACTAGCAGGTCAGAACTTATTTTTCTTACATAATGGCCCCCAGCGTCCAGGAATCTGCAGGTTACAAGAAGGACAACAACCCTTCTCATTAATGTAATAGTTAAGAATTGAATACCCAAGTCGCTCTATTAAAAGAGATTGACATGCCGGACATCTAGTATTTTCTAAATCACCAACTAGCCCCGGCAAATTCCCTGCATAGACAAACCGTAGACCTTCCTGTTTACCAACTTCAGCAGCTTTCATCAACATCTTTGGACTTGTATTAGGTGGATCAGTCATTTTATAGTCTTTATGAAATGCCGTTACATGCCAAGGTATGTTGGGGGACAAACTAGCTATAAAACTAGTGAGGCGATGCAACTCTTCCTCTGTATCATTAAACCCAGGAATTAGAAGAGTGACAATTTCAAGCCAGAAACCCATATTGTGCAGTGATTCAATTGTTTCTAAAATTGGTGTTATTCGGCCACCTAGTTTTCGGTAATGTCTCTCATCAAAGCTTTTCAAATCAACCTTGTATAAGTCTACCCAAGGTTCAAGATATTGAAGAACCTCCATCGTTCCATTACCGTTAGAAACAAATCCTGTAACCATCTTATTTTTACGTGCCTCTTTGAATACCTCAACAGCCCATTCACTAGTAATTAGTGGCTCGTTATAGGTGCTTACCATCACCTGGGCACCATATGTTACAGCTGATTTAACCAATGATTTCGCTGTAGTATTTTTAGGGAGTGCAGATGCTAATGGATCACGAAGGGTTTGTGAAGTTATATAGTTTTGACAGTAACTGCAATGCAGGTCACACCCTAGCATTCCAAAACTATAGGCTAGCTCTCCCGGGTAGGCATGAAAAAACGGTTTTTTCTCTATAGGGTCACATTGAACACCCCCAACGTAGCCCCAAGGAACAAAAAGTTTTCCCCCTTTGTTAAACCGAACCTTACAAACTCCAAGATGACCCTCAGGGAGCGGGCAACGATGTCCGCACGCAACACACCTTAAACGATTCTCATCTAGCCGTTTATAAAGAGTTCCTTCCTTCGTGTGTATCTCAAGAATTTCCTGAATTGTTGCCATGGGATTGGATTGACCAAACTATGAACATGACTACTTCTAGTTCAAATTCTGACTAGTAAAACAAGCTAACCTTTTAATAGGTATAACATAATCTGTTGGTGACTCCTTATTCAGAGTCACCCCCATCTACACCATCATCCTTTTCCAGGAGTGGCGAAGCCGCCTCTACTTTTTTGCCAGACTGAATCAGAGGCTTTGTTGATTGGGTGGACATTACTTTTCTACCCTTCATACCCTGCTCTTCAAGAACTTCACTAATGATGCTCTTGATTTCCTGTCGATCAAAATTGCCGGATTTAACCTGGAAAGGCTTACTGGCTTCTCCCACATAGATTGAACGATGAGGGAAAGGAATTTCTATTCCAAGCTCATCAAATTTCTTTTTTATCCGACGATTCATTTCACGGCCCACCATCCATTGCTTAATAGGAGCTGTCTTAATTCGAGCCTTAATCATTACAGCTGAATCTGCAAATTGATCTACTCCTAATACCTGCAAAGGCTCAAGAATAACTGATTTAAAGGGTTCTTCCTGCATCATCTCACCAGCCAATTCTTCAAGAACCTTGGTAACATGATCTGTATCTTCTTTGTAAGCGACTCCAATATTGAAAAGATAAAAGGAGAACTGTCGAGTTCTATTGGACAAACTGGTAATAGCTCCATTTGGAAAGATATGGACTGTACCATCTAATCCTCGAAGTACAGTAGTTCTCAAATTCATCTCCTCGACTAATCCTCCCGTCCCATTAATGATACCCACATCATTCACACGTAACTGATTTTCAAGAAGAAGAAAAACTCCCGCTATCACGTCACGTACAAGATTTTGGGCTCCAAAACCAATTGCTAAGCCTGCTACTCCAGCACCTGCCAGCAAAGGCCCTACATCGAATCCTGCTTCTCCTAAGGCCATCATGACAACAACCAACCAAATAATTACTACAACTGTCTTTCTAAAAATCCCACCCAGGGTAGCAGCCCGCTTTTCGAGTTCAACATCAGGCTGATCTTGGCGAAATTGCATCGATTTAACTAACCAAACTCTCAACTTTGGAATCCAACGATGAATCAATTTGGATATAATCCATGCACCAACAATTAGACCTAGAATTCTTCCTATGATTCCTAGGTATCCATACACGAATTCTATGTATTCTGAAAAGTCCGGCATAAAAACTCCTCCTGATTAATCATTCCTTATTGATTGATAATTGTTAATGAATAGGTGATTAATCAAAATTTTATTTCATTAGAATCTTATTTTGGCCACCATTCAAGGATAGAATCAACTTAAATACCTAGACCATTTTTTTGAATTAACAAACAAAGCTCAGAGGAAAATTTTGATTAATCACTCTCCACTAATAACATTATACTAACGAAACCTATTTATTGAGAAAGCTATGTTAAAATAATCTAGCGCTTTCAGTTAGAATTCTTTACAACACAGTTCGGTGGTTGCAATTGCCCCTTAAAATTTCCGTCCTATTTATTTTTTTCCATATACTTGCAGCACCTGTGTATTTAATTGCAGACAGCTTTTTGAGTGAGAAAGCTTCGGTAATTATTAAAAAGCATTGTCTAGCTTGCCATGGAGAATTACAAGTATCAGGACTAGATCTAAGAACAAGGAAAACTATGCTCAAAGGTGGTACCCAGGGGCCAGCCGTTATTCCAGGTGACGCAATTAATAGCCTACTCTACCAAGCAGTTCTTCAAACAGGAAAACTAAAAATGCCGGTTGGAGGAGCCATATCTAAAAAGGAAACTCAGATCCTTCACCAATGGATACAAGATGGTTTTATATGGATTCAAGATTCAAAAACAATGAAAACCTCCTCCTGGTGGGCTTTTGAAACTATACAACAGCCTTCCCTTCCAGCTGTCAAGAATAAACAATGGATAAACACCCCGGTTGACGCTTTTATCCTCCACAAGCTCGAGGAAAATAACCTTCAACCTGCAAGTCCTGCAAATAAATTAACCCTTCTTCGAAGAGCTACGTTTGATCTACATGGAATTCCTCCAAGTGAACAGGAAATCAAAGACTTTTTAGATGATAGTGGTCCTAATGCTTTCCCCCGACTAATAGATAGATTACTTACCTCTCCCCGCTACGGAGAACAATGGGCACGACATTGGCTTGATGTAGCCCGTTATGCTGATTCTAGTGGTTTGGATGAAGATGTTACCATGCCCTATGCATGGAGATATCGGGACTATGTAATTGAAACCTTCAACCAAGATATACCTTATAACCAATTTATCAGAGAACAAATCGCTGGGGACCTCTACTCTTCAGGGGATCCACAGAACCCAAATGTCAGAGGTATTTTAGGTACGGGCTTTTTGGCTATCGGCCCTCGAGCCATTGCTCAACAAGACAAAGTTAAAATGGTTTATGACTTAGTTGATGAACAGATAGATACCGTTTCAAAAACTTTTATGGGACTTACAATCTCTTGTGCCCGCTGCCATGATCATAAATTTGATCCTATTTCTACTAAGGACTACTACTCTTTAGCTTCAATTTTTGCCAGCACAAGAAGTTTTGAAAAAATAAAAAATGGATTTAAACCTCCATACGTATCAACCTTTTATTTTGAACCGCTTGTGCCAAAAACAACTTTTGAAGCTTATATAAAACACCAGGACAAAATCAAAACTCGAGAGGCAGCTATTGAGTCCCTTATTCAAAATGGAGTTGCGAAATATTCAAGTAAAAACGTTTACCCTCATTTAGCTGACTACATGTTAGCCGCTCGACGAGTTTTCAAGAATCAAAACTCAATGAAAGAGGTCTTAAATAAAACAAGTCTTGACCACCAAATTCTAGAACGCTGGATCCAATATCTTAAGCCAGGAAATGCATTGCGGCCTTATCTTGAGAAATGGTACAACGCACAAGATCTGGAACTTATTCAGGTCACACAAGAGTATCAAGATCTGTTTGATGGTCTAGCTGAAAAATGGTACCAAAAAATATTGACCTGGGAGAAAAAGGTAATGAAGGCTATACGGGAAGAAACTGCTCCTCCGAGAAAGCCCGAGACAAGTGACGACCTAATTGCAGTAAAAGATCGTTTTTTTCTATCAGTGACAACACCCCCACCCACAACTGAGAATTCTAAATCGGATAGCGGGCCATTCGGTATTTCAAAAAAAGAGCGCGAAGATTATTTGCCTCCAGAAATCAGTTCTACAATTGCATCACTGCGTGAGGAAGTAAAACACCTAAAGGTCACATCCCCGCCAGAGCCCCCCATTGCCTCAGCTGTGTCAGAAGGAGATATTATAGATCAAAAAGTATTTATTAGAGGCAGCTATAATGCACTAGGTGAAACAGTAGAAAAGCAATTCCCGGTAGTCCTAGCTGGCATGAAGCAAACGCCTATTGTCGAGGGAAGTGGGCGAAAGGAATTCGCTGAGTGGCTGAGTCATCCTTCTAATCCTTTAACCCCTCGCGTAATGGTTAATCGTGTTTGGCAATGGCATTTCGGAGAAGGCCTTGTCCGAACACCCAATAATTTTGGCTCAACTGGGAAAAAACCAACTCATAAAAAACTTTTAGACTATTTAGCATTTGAATTTACTAAAAGCAATTGGTCAATAAAATCCTTACACCGAATGTTAATGCTTTCAAATACTTATCAACAGAGTAGCTCTGCACAAAATAAAATAATGACTGATCTCGATAACCAACTTTGGTCTCATGCCAAAAGACGCCGCCTCACAGTTGAAGAAATTCGCGATGCATTTCTAGCTCTGGACGGGGGATTAGATCATTCAATGGGTGGAACTTTAGGTGCAGAATTAATGGATTATGCGCAGAAAGGCCCCGAACAAGCCTTTCATCCTAATAAAACTAAACGGAGGACTATCTACATACCAATAATCCGAAACAAAATTCCAGGAGTTATGAAACTTTTTGATTTTGCGGATAGCTCCTCTAGTATTGGTAAACGCGATGAAAGCAATGTGGCAACCCAAGCGCTCTATATGATGAATAGTAATAATGTTCATGAAAGAGCACTTTCACTGGCTAGGTATTTACTTAACAAACAGCAATCGGATACTCAAACTCGAATTGAACGGGCCTATCTAATCACCTTAACTAGGAAACCAAACCAGGAAGAAAAGAAAGAGGCCTTATTTTATTTAAATAATTTCCCTGCTGGCATTTCTGGAGGTAAAATAGATTCACAGTTAGCTGCTTGGCAAAGTTTTTGTCGGATTTTAATGACCTCCAATGAATTTATTTATTTAAATTGATATCTTTATGAGAACAACCCAGATTTTTCCTATTTCTCGTCGTTCAATGCTCCGCCAAACTGCATGTGGATTTGGATCACTTGGTTTAAGCACTCTACTCGCTGAGGAGTCAGGTCTTTTTGCAAAAAATGAAGCAATTAATTCTTTGAAAGCCAGATCTCCTCATTTCCTCCCTCGAGCTAAGAGAGTTATTTTTCTTTTTATGCACGGTGGACCCTCACATTTAGATACCTTTGATCCTAAACCAAGACTAACTAAAGATCATGGTAAGCCTATTCCCTTTAAACTTTCTCTCCAGTTTGCTCCAGAAAGTCATGGGGGCTTAATGAAATCTCCTTTTGAGTTTAGACGCTATGGACAAAGTGGTATTCCTGTCAGTAATCTTTTTAAGAATGTAGGAGCCCATGCTGATGATCTCTGTGTTATACGCTCGCTTGTTGGCGAAGGGGTTGATCATGGGGCTGCTTTGCTTCAACTTAATACTGGGACACTAAGTTTTAACCGGCCTAGTATTGGTTCTTGGCTTTTTTATGGACTGGGTAGTGAAAATCAAAATCTCCCCGGGTATATTGAGATAAAGCCTTCTTTCTATCATGGCGGTGCCCGTAACTGGCACTCCTCTTTCCTTCCTGGCATGTACCAAGCGACACCAATTGGAAATGATCGTTTAAAAGTTGATGATGTTAAAGGTACCCCAATTGAACACTTATTGTCTCAGGGTGTTACTTCTGAACAACAGCGCTATGAACTCGAAATGTTACAGAAGATGAACCAGCGACATAAACACCTCAGTAAATATGACCCTCAACTCGAAGCTCGAATCCAAGCTTTTGAACTAGCTTTTCGTATGCAACTGGAAGCTCCTGAAGTATTTAATGTTGAGGAAGAATCAAAAGCTACAAAACAACTTTATGGTTTAGATAATAAAGTAACTTATGATTACGGATGGCAATTGCTTTTAGCACGTCGACTGGTTGAACGAGGCGTTCGAGTTATTCGGTGTTGGCATAGCTATAAATGGGACCAACACAGCGACCTAGCAAGACTTCACAATCAGAATGCTCAGGAAGTAGACAAACCAATTGCTGGACTCTTAAAAGACCTGAAAACCCGAGGTTTATTGGATGAAACCCTAATTGTATGGGGAGGAGAATTTGGTCGTACCCCATTTGCTGAAAATGATGGCCGGGATCATAACCCCTATGGTTATACAATGTGGATGGCTGGAGGGGGAGTTACTCCTGGAACTATCTACGGTGCTACAGATGAATTTGGTTATCATGCTGTGAAGGACCGCATGCATATCCATGATTTGCACGCAACAATTCTTCACCTCCTTGGATTAGATCATAAAAAGTTGACTTATCGGTATGGTGGTCGTGATTTTCGTTTGACGGACGTCCACGGAGTAGTTGCAAAGAAAATCATTTCTTGATTTGTTCAGCTAAATGGAACAACTCCTCATCAGGATATTCGATCAAGCAGTCGCTAATGGATGGCTGGGAATTAAAAATTTGGGCCTTCGTTATGATGGTATAAGCTTTCAGGGTAATAAAATTAAACTCAATGCCTCAAAACTGCAACAACAAACTTGGTTATTTGAGGACTTCACTCAGGCTATATTGTCGGAAGGATTCGCTAAAGCTTATTTTGGTACTAATCATCACCGCTGGGTCTCATTTGTTCATTGCTCTCAATGCGGCGTAAACTATGATTCAACTAAAACAAAAAAGTGCTGGGAACACCATTTAAAACAATTAACAATGAGGTCAGATCCCCTTTCTTATTTAGAAGTATTTTTGAAATAACTTTTTAAAACTCCTTAGATACATCAAGTTTCAGTTTAGAATTTTTAGCTTTCTTGATTTTAAATTTAAAAAGTTAATTCTTCATTAGCTCATTATATATAGCTGAGTCTAGCTCAGAGTGAGAATCTTTTTAACTGCACCTCTAGATTCATAAGTGATTTTTCATTAAGACTAATTTTTATCTATTTAGTAAGATCTAGGATGTAATTGGAGGAACTTATCATGCAGCATAAATACTCTGTAATTCTATGCACGTTATCAGCCAGTGGTGGCAATGTATGGGAAAAACCCGTAGAAGTTCTGGAGGCAGTTGCCAATGCCGGCTACAATGGTGTTGATTTAGATGCTGAACCCGATCGTATTGATTCTAAAAAATTTAATGAAGTTAAAGAACTAGCATTTTCATTGGGTCTAAAAGTTCCAGCCCTCATTGGAGCATGGGCACCCTGGCACGCTGGAGAGGTTCGAGATCTAGCTTCCTCTGATGAATCAGAACGTCGCCATGGTATAGACTATGCAAAAAAGAGTATTGATTTAGCGGCAACTTTTGATGATCCACCTTGTTTCGAAATTGTTGCTTCACCTGCAGAGTCTGAATATCCTGTTACTAAAACACCTATCAAAGTCCTACGAGATAATTTTGTCAAGTCAACAGTAGAAATTACTGAGTACGCTGCTGAACATAATGTTGATATCGGAATTGAGCCCATTAATCGCTTCGAAGGTTATGCAGGATTTTTAAATAGTTTAGTTGAAGCAAAAGACATAGCAGATGAAATAAACGCAGATAATTTAGGAGTGTTAGCTGATTTTTTCCACGTTAATATGGAGGATGGACCTATTAATGATGCCCTTCGTTCAGTTTCTGACAGGTTAATGCACATACATCTAGCAGATAATAACCGTCAAGGACCAGGAACAGGACACATTGATTTTCTCCAGATCATTAGAACTTTAAACTCAATTAAGTTCAACGGCTATATCTCACTAGATAGTGTTCCTGCTAAACCAGACTGGAAAACAGTACTTAACAGCACCATTATTTTCATGAAACAAATGGAAAAGATGGCAGATTTACAGGAACAAATTGTTCACCCTGTTTGAGAGGTGAATTCATCTTATGGACGAACTAACAGAAAACTCTACTGAACTCATTAAATCATTAGCCTGTTTTGACACTCCAACTATTTCTAATGCCATAGAAAAGTTACAAATTCGAGACCGGGCGGCAGGCTTCACTTCTAACGAATTGATTTGTCAATTCCCTCAACTTAAATCTATGGTTGGATATGCTGTAACTGCTACGGCAGACAGTACAACTCCCGGTGATAAAAGACCCCCACAACTAGAGCAGCTAGTTGAGATACTTAAAAATGCACCCCAACCCGTAGTCCTTGTCATTAAACATAATGGCCTTGATCGTAACCGATGTTGTCTAGTGGGAGATATGTTTACTTCTGCTTTGACCAATCTAGGATGTGTCGGCATTGTCACTGATGCAAATGCGAGAGATCGTACTGGTATTACAGAGAAAACTCCTGACTTTCACTTATTCTCAGCCGGCTGGGTTGCTTCTCATGGTTATCCTGCCTATATTAATTTTAATACTACGGTTACCATTTTCGGGCTAACAATCTCACCTGGAGACTTATTGCATGGTGATCATAGCGGTTTGGTTAAAATACCAAATCAGTATGCCAGCTTACTCCCAGAAAAAGCTCAACTTGTTCAGGACGAGGAAAAAGAATATTTTAACTTTTTACAAAACCGTTTTAGCATAAAAGGGCTTAAAGCTCGTTTGCGACCTGATAAGCCCTAACCTTTTCATTAGCCTAATAGCTAAGAGAATACTCCGATGAACCAAGACCAACAAATCAGAAATGCTCCTGTTAAGTTCTGGCCAACTTTATTAACCATGGGTCCAGGAATTGTAATTGCTGCTGGAGTCATTGGTTCAGGGGAACTCATCAACACACCACTTCAAGCTGCTAAATTTGGATTTGTTCTTTTCTGGGCAGTGATTCTTTCCTGCGTCATTAAATACTTTCTGCAAGTAGAGGTTGGGCGTTATTGTTTAACTACTAATCAAACAATTTTTCAAGTACTTTGTTATTTTCCCGGGCCTAAGATGCGAAACGTCTCCTGGTTTGTTTGGATTTTCATGTTTGGGTGGATTTTTGCTCAAATTGGAGCCTCTGGATTAGTTGGTGCCATGTCTGGTCTCTTTCACGGAATCACTCCTTTAAACCCGGATACCATCCGTTCTATTCAAATTTGGGGAATTTTAATAGTTGCGGTAGCACAATTAATTCTATGGAAAAGCCTCTATCAGCCCCTTGAAAAGATAATGGTTAGCTTGACTTTAATTCTGAGCATCTCAGCTATAGTTGGTCTAATCATGTTGCAAGGGACACCCTATAAAATAAGTATAGACGACATCTTTACAGGACTTTCTTTTTCTCTTGGAGATACAGATATTCGACTAGCAGCCTTTGCTGTAATCAGTCTACTTGGAGCTCTAGGTGTTTCTGGAACTGAGCTGATAGCATATCCCTATTGGATATTAGAAAAAGGCTATGGCCGTTATCTAGGTTCTCCTGAATCAACAGGATGGGTTACACGGGCTCAAGGTTGGGTAAGAATTCTGAAATTTGATGTAGCACTGGCCACATTATTAGCAACCGTTATCACTTGTAGTTACTTTCTCCTTGGAGCAGCTATTCTCTTCAAACAAGGTCAGGTACCCTCAGGTATTGGAGTAGTAGAACAGATATCAATAATTTTTACGGAAAGTTATGGGCCATGGGCAAAAATTATCTTTTTTGTGAGTGCTCTTGCAACTCTATTTTCAACCTTGTTAGCAGCTACCGCTGTCAGTGGACGAATTGTAACTGATTTTCTTTGTACTCTTAATATCGTCGATCGAAATCGACCAAAATCTATTCAAACATCCCATAAGGTTATTCAATCAATATTTCTGTGGTTAACTTTGATCTTGTACCTATTTTTTCCTGAACGTCCTGGAGTCATGGTAATCTTAAGTCACTATATCATTGGAGTCTTCGGGACTCCTTTAGTAGCTATAGCAGTTTGTTGGATGGCTTTTCGGATTAACCGGTCAATGAGAATGAGTCAACCAGTTGCATGGCTTTTAGTTGGTTCTGCAGCAGTCATTATTGGCTCAGTAGTCTTAGGACTATCTGCCCAAAGTGGTCTTATCTAGAAAAACAATACAAACGCTTCTTAAGAAAGACTTTCTTCTATGGTAATTAAGAAAGCAGATGAATTAAGAATTTTAACTTCTGAAATTCTTTTAAAAACCGGTAGTAGTTCTTCTAATGCCAGACAGGTTGGTGAACAGTTGGTCCTTGCAAGTTTAAAAGGTGTTGATACTCACGGCATTTGGCATATTCCTGGATATGTGTCAGATATTCAAGCCGAAAAACTTTTACCTTCTGGTCAGCCTTCTATTGTCAAGGAAACTGCTGCAACGGCCCTAGTATCTGGAAATTGGACGTTCGGTCAAGTGGCAGCCAAATTTGCAATTGAGCTGGCAATTAACAAGGCAAAAAAAAATCAACTTGCTTTGGTTGGACTGGTCCAAGCACATCATCTTGGACGTGTCGGGCATTTCTCAGAGCTAGCAGCAAAAGAAAAAATGATTTCTATGACCTGGCTTGGTGGTTTCAGTGAAATTGACCCGAAAACTGTTCCTTTTGGTGGAAGGAAACGACTCCTTCATACTAATCCAATTGCTATGGGTGTCCCATCAGGAAATGAACCTCCAATGATTATTGATTTTGCTACCTCCGCTATTTCTGGGGTTAAAGTTGATAATGCTTATAACCGTAATCAGCCCCTGCCTGAAGGTTGTATCGTAGACAACGCGGGAAAACCAAGTACCAATCCAGCTGACTTTTTCAATGGCGGAGGCCACATTCCATTCGGGCAACACAAAGGCTGGGCTATTATGTTGTGGACAGAATTTTTAAGCCGAATTTTTCTTGGATCAGATAGTTTTGTTAATGACACTGTATCTAGCGATGTACTTCGTCATCATGCAGCTACATTCTTAGTTTTCCGCTCGGATCTATTTCAGTCTGTTGATGAATTCAATGAGCGCTCAGACGAAATGCAGAAACGAGTGAGAGCTGTCCCTCCAGCCCCAGGATTTAAAACAGTTCAAGTGCCTGGAGACCCTGAAAGGAAAACCTATGCTGACCGTTCCAAAAATGGTATTCCAATTGAGGATGATGTCTGGGCGAAAGTTACTGAAACAGCAAACAACTTAGGGATTAACACTGTTTAAATATTCTTGATAATCTAAAAA
>CAYWYX010000053.1:0-1973 GCA_964462735.1 uncultured Acidobacteriota bacterium
TGTTCAAAAGGGTGATTATGACATTGGGCACAGTCTAACCGCCTACCGAGGAAAACTCTTACTTCTTCTGGCATGATTTCTTCAGGGAGAGCCTCTTCTCCATAGGGAAGAAAATGTCGGGAGGGTCCTTCGAAGCCCTGAGCAGCAAGGCGTTCAAAAGCAATTTCTTTGTATGATTTATTTTTTGAAATACTCTGCCTAACCCAACGCCAATATGTATAAGCGTGGTCTGCGCTACCTGTTGCACTAGCAGCAACCCGGAAGAGTTGGCCCATCCGAAAAGTCCAAAAGTCCACATATTCTGGAGAATCTAATAACGTGTTGATTAATCGCTCTCTTTTTTGGGGATGTTGACTGTTTAAAAATTCTCTTACACGATTTGGGGGAGGGAGCGTGCCAGTCAAATCTAAACAGACACGACGAAGGAACTCAGAGTCATTGGATAACTTAGAAGGAACAATACGAAATCTGTACAATTTATCAAAAATGAAATCATCAATAAAATTAAAGCGCAAGGACGAATAATCATGAGTAGAAAAAGAAAGTGAAGATCCATTATTTAGAATCCAGTCATCAGAAACTACGCCAAAACGTATGCTAGAAGTGTGACCAGCTGTTCGGACAATAAGAGTGGTTTCTCCTTGTGATATTCCTTTGACATATCCCTCTTTGGATACAGTGAGTATTTCCTCATTATTAGAATGGTAAGAAGCCAGAGCAGTAAGATCCTGGACCTTACCATTTGAAAGATGGCCAGTAACAATAATTTGCTGGGTTCCTTCAATCTCTAAATGAGCCTCTTTAGGGAAAATTTCTATCCTGTTGATTTTTGTTTGTGGAACAGCGTTCCCATATGGTGCCCCAGCCGTAATCCATTTTAGTAGGGAGTGGTAGTCTTTAGAGTCAGGGGTAAACCGTAGCCCACCACCATGAGCGATCTGGAGAGTAGGCTTCAGTAAAATCAGACTTTTCTCGGGTTGTTTTAAGTTTATCCGGGGAATTAGTGAACCGGCAGGCTCCATACTCATGACCTGATAAGTTCCACCTTTAACAATCCATTGGTGATCTTCTAGGGAGTGAAGAGAGTTAAGAGAAAGTTTAAAGCCCCCACGACCTTTAACTCCTCCATGACAGCTACTATCATTGCAACCGTGTTTTGTTAAAATTCCACCGATCCTACGCTGAAAATTAAACGGTTCGAGTACAGTTGAATTTTCTATAGACACGTTCAAGGTAGCTGTTTGTTGTTCGGTAGTTATCTTGATCGACGTTTCACCATCAGTAAGAGCGGTTAATTTACCATTTTGGTTAATGGTTACTAATTTCTTATTCGCTAAGGAAAAACTTGATTGATGGGTTAAATCTCGTTCTATGCCGTCCGAGTAATTTCCAAGTACCAACAGTTGTTGGGAGGCTCTGGGGCCATACAGAACAACTGTTTGGGGAACTACACGCAGGGATAGAAGTCTTGCCTGACCTTTTGTTGAGGCACCTAGGGCCTGGTTAGCAACCAAATTTGAAAAAAGAAGGGAAATTCCTAGTATTATTTTAATACAAAAGAGATTGGACTTTGACATATGCTTAGTTTAAAAAATTTAGTTGTTCGGATTTAAGACTGCAACGGGTCTGTTCTGTCGAATCAGTATAAATGGAAGTCTGCCAGCTATTATAGCGGGACCAATCTTTCCTTTTACCAATGGTCGAGCCATTAGTTTTAAAAATTTTGGGTGGTTAGTAGCTGGAGCATCGGGGCTAGCCCATAAAAATAGTGTTATTGCATTTCGCTCAGGTCGATGATGAATTGGGGGCATCACTTCCGTATTAAGAGGACGATATTGAATACCCCTTAAAAGAGATTCGGTCCAGTTAGCAGGGCTGCTAAGCCACGCTTGAACTCCAGAAGGTAATCCGTCAAGGTAAAAGGCGACCTCACCCTGGAAACCTTCTTCTTTTTCACAAACTAAAACAATTTC
>CAYWYX010000053.1:2073-5312 GCA_964462735.1 uncultured Acidobacteriota bacterium
CAATTTCTTGACCCTGGCCAGGTACGAGATTGATGTGATTAGCTTTCTCTATTAATGAGGAGAGAACACTGGTAACTCCTAAACTCAATTCAATTCTTCCCAAATGGGGAATTTGCGATCGAACTAAAATTCGATAAGAGTAATCTGGCCCGCCAAGTCTGGAACTTAGATCTTGGATTCTGACGTAGTAGTCTCCCGCCTTATCAAAGGTATAAATAGTTTTTCGTTCTAGAGTCTTCATAACATCGTCGCCGTCGCCGCCGTACTCCTTGTAAATATTTTCAACCAGCAGCTTTCCTTTAATATCATATACCCTTAGCCAGGGATTAAACTGGGGTGGATATTTTTTAGGTGTTTCGATTTCAAAGGCTAATTTCTGACCAGTATCAACTCTAAAATAAAAGTGATCTACATCTCCCACTTGGTCTATACAACCTTCAATCAGTGAAGGGATTATAATTCGTTGTGAGTTTTCGACTGTGTCATTTGACTTAGTTTCGGCTACCGGTATAGGTAAATTAGAAAGACTGAAACGTGATGGTTGCCCTTTTTTATCTTTTAAATCAGAAGCTATCTTTGACAATTCGTTATCTACGTCCTGTTTTGTAAGACCACTTCGAGAATAGAGGACAGAAAGATGGTTAGGTTTTATAGGTCTCTTAAAACTACCTAGTTGTCGCATAGTAGCTGAATTTCTTTCCAGCCAGTCACCAGGAGCTGGATGAGCTAGTTTTCCAAGAACCCAGGAATAATGCGACTTTTCTAAGGGAACAATTCGGAGCTGATAGCCATGGTCCGGATCGCCATTTCCTAGGAATGTTTGGACCGAAAGTATATGAGGACCTTTTGAGTTAAAGCGATGAGTGAAGCGACGAAAAAGGGTCCACCGTGCTGCTGAAGAGATTCGTTTGTATTTATGAATGGGTTCCCAGGATAATGAAGGACCATCAATTTCTAATCGTACAAGTTTCTCGGGGTCGAACCAACTCCCAGACTTCTTATAAAGTGTGACACTAGCTTCAGCATGGTAGCCACTTTTTATTCCCTGATCGGATTGTACTTCAAATAGTATCTCCGATCCCACAGGTGCCTCAAACGAATAGAAATCTTGTTCTCCCTTCTTGAAAAGGATGCCATTAACTACAGCAGGAAGCAGTAATGGTTGAGCCTTTGCTGCACTTTCATGAGGATTATTAGTCTCGATGATTATTGGTTCAGTGACAATTTGCAGGGCTAAGGCATTTGAAATGCCCACCGGGGTTAGCAATCGGAAAAGGTGAAGACCAAGGGAAGCATCTTTAGACACCGTAATCTTGATGAAAGCTACATGATCAGGATGCACTGTTTCAAGCCCATATTGGGCTAATGGATCCTTTGTCTTGGCGGGTTTGTTTTCAATTACCTCTAATCTTTCGATAGATCCAGTCACTTCTTTGTTTTCAAACCAAACGGTATGGCATCCTTTTAGTGCCTTGCCTTTCACCTTAATTTCAAAGGAACTTCCTTGTTGTCCCCCCAGTGGAAGGACTGAAACAATCTTTGGTTCATTTAAATGTTTGTTATCTTTGACTTCTCCCCATAAGGGTACTATTAAGCAAAAAGTTATAGTTATTAGGAGTCTTAGAAACATTAGAGATACTCTTTCAGATAGATGCATCTATTTACAAAAGGATAGCATAGCCGTCCATTTGCTGGGAGTACAAAAGAGGCAAACTAGGGTTAACATTTATTGTCTAATGTGACTCTAGGATTTTAACTTAGGCAGTTATACCGACATATGTTTCTAAAAACCAGAGGCCAGCACATTAGGATTACTAGGAATTATTGAAAACAGTTCTCAAAATTACGGTGATTTTTTCAGTGGCCATTTAGTCAGATTAACTTTTTTATAGGGTATTTTTCTAAAGTTACTTATTAAGGCTCCTGGAGAATCAACATAAAAAATCTTTTTGGAAAATTGGGAAAATGCAGCAAAAAAATGCTGCATTGATTTAACAACCAATACCTGTTTTGTTTTAGGATCGATACCTAGATTTGAAAAAGCATCTGCCCCTAGAGTTTGCGTCCGGACAGAGTTGACTACAATATCAATCTCATTGCTATAAAGGGCAACCGAAGCTCCCATCTTGGATACAGATTGGTCTTTTCCACTGCCAAAGGTCTGCACAGCATCAGGAACAACCTTGGTAACCTTTACGTTAAGATCTATTGGAGTTCCAGAACTTATTCCCATCTTGCCTCCCAATCGTAACGTTAATTGAGAGCCTTCACCAGCCTCAGATGCGACCGCAACGGCTATGGGGTCCCAGATACAAGCTACAGCAGCATTTTTAATTTGATGGTTAACAAGAGCTTTTAAAATAAAGGTTGAATCTCCAGGCGCTCCCCCTCCAGGATTGTCAGCGACGTCAGCCAAGATTATGGGGCCATCTTTGTAAATCGAAATATTTTCTATTGCTTGGTCAATAGTTTTGTAGTCTGGAAAGACCTTATTTCTTAACTGAAAAAATTGTTCTCCAAGAATTTTGGAGAGGTTTTCTCCTTTTTGTGGTTCATTGTCAGTGACGATCAAAATGCCAGTTCCCATTTCACTGACATCACCCCAGGGAAAACCATGAACTATTGAAATGGAAAGAATTCCTTTTTTTTGTTCTAGTTGCCTAACCTCGTCCACAAAGCTCTTCATAGGTTCAGAGGTAGTGTGGTATATACCTATCATATTACAATCATAAAATGACATTTGAGGTTTGACATTTCCATGACAAGTTTCAGCCATTATCTGAAACAATTCGGTTGCCCGTTCAGCAGAGTCTGTATGAGGATATTCTTTAAAAGTTACGATAACAGTAGAATTTTTGATCATCTGCTGAGTTAGATGGCAATGAAGATCAAGCTCAACGCCTATAGGAACTTTAGGTCCAACTAATGATCTTATATGAGCTAAGAGGTCACCTTCGCAGTCATCGTAACCATTGGCGACCATTGCACCATGGAGACTGAGTAGTACCATATCTACGGGAAAGGCTTTTTTAAGATCCCTTAATATTTCTGAGCGGAAAGATTCATAGACAGAGCGGGTTGTTAGGCCAGCAGGCTGTGCGAATGTACATAGACTCTCAACTACAGACCAACCATGTTTAGAAGCCTGTCTGCGCCAGAGAACTAATGGAACAGCAAAAAGAAATGGCTCATTACCATGATTGCCAGCTCTTACAAGATAAGTCTCTTTGAAATTATCA
>CAYWYX010000053.1:5412-16769 GCA_964462735.1 uncultured Acidobacteriota bacterium
AAAAGGAAATTCTAGTGAAACCAATTAACCTAATTCCTCTAGTGGTTGTCTTTATGACAACTTTTGGGGCTTGCAATCAGAATCAGGATACCGATGATTTATTAAAATTGGAGGAAGATTTCCGAAAGTCAATTTCCGGAGTTACCTTGGTTGGTCATTTTACTATAGGTGAAAACAGTAATCTTCGTGAAGAAAAATATACAATTAAGAAAGTTTCAAAAATTTCTGGGAGTATCTGGCTTTTCCAAGTTCGGATTCAATATGGGTCTCATGATGTAACTGTGCCCTTGCCACTGAATGTAAAATGGGCGGGTGACACTCCCATAATTACTTTAACAGATCTAAGTATTCCAGGGTTGGGAACATATACTGCTAGAGTACTAATCTATCGAGATCAGTATGCGGGTACTTGGAGTGCAGCAGAGGTTAAAGGGCAGTTGTTTGGTCGTATTGTCCGTGAACAAACGTTAAGCAATACCAATTCTGAAAATTAGTTGAATCAGAAGTCCGTAAAATCAAACGGGTTTGTTTGTTCTGAGTTTTAATTGCCCTAAGATATTAAATATTTCACTTCAAATTTAATTTGAACAATGTCGAAGGAAGCATTGATCCGGATATAAATGTACTGTTAATTTTCTTTTGATTTTAAAAGGAAACAATAAACAAGTTGAATGAATAGAATAGTTAGCGTAAAGTTTCCTACTATTAAATTTTTTTGATGAAGCTTTAGGCAAGTTTTAGGAGGTTTAAGGAATGCGCAATACAGTGTTATGTTTTCTGTTATTGATGTTTCTAATGCCCTTATCGACTGCACAAGAAGCCGTTTCTGAAGAGGATTGGTCCCAATTCCGTGGACCTGGTGGTCAAGGACATGCTTCTGCTCGTTCACTTCCAACCAAATGGACTGATTCTGAGAATGTTACTTGGAAAGTGCCAATTCCAGGAAAGGGTTGGTCATCACCAGTTATTCAAGGAGAAAAAATTTGGTTGACCACGGCTACTGAAGGTGGACGGTCTCTGAGAGCCCTCTGCCTGCAAAGAAGCACCGGAAAAATAATTCATAACATAGAGCTTTTTCGTCAGGAGGAGATTGGCCGCATTCATTCCAAGAATAGTTATGCCTCACCTACTCCAATAATTGAAGGGAATAGAATTTTTTTTCATTTTGGAACCTTTGGATCAGCCTCTCTAAGAAATGATGGAAAGGTCTTATGGAAGAATCAATTGAAATATCCCCATGGTCATGGTCCTTCCAGTACCCCTGTCCTCTTTAAGGATTTGCTTATATATAATTGTGATGGTCGAGGGGAAAATGTTCAATTTGTAGCTGCCCTAGACAAGAACTCAGGAAAGTTACGGTGGAAAAGGCCTCGAATTCTTGAAGCGCGTATGGCCTATGCTACGCCTTTAACAATTGAAGTTGATGGTAAACCTCAATTAGTGAGTAATGGTGGTGATCAA
This sequence comes from uncultured Acidobacteriota bacterium, assembly GCA_964462735.1. GTDB lineage: Bacteria > Acidobacteriota > Terriglobia > Versatilivoradales > Versatilivoraceae > JAKUNG01. The sequence goes on from CAYWYX010000053.1 coordinate 6,874, forward strand.
GTAGTTAGTTACCATCCTTTAACAGGAAAAGAAATTTGGTGGTTGCGTTATGATGGGTTTTCTAATGTTCCGAGGCCAGTTTATGGCTTAGACTTAGTTTTTATTTGTTCAGGTTATCCTCAAGCAACTTTGTATGCGATCCGTCCAAACGGTAGAGGAGATGTAACAGATAGTCATGTTGCTTGGACTCTAAATCGTGGAATCCCTTTGAATCCTTCGCCGCTTTTAATTGGAGAAGAACTTTATTTGGTTAGTGATCGAGGAATTGCCTCTTGTCTCAATGGTCGCACTGGAGAAACACACTGGAGGGAAAGGCTTGGGGGAGAATACTCTACCTCACCTGTGTATGCAGATGGAAAAATTTTTGTTTTAAACGAAGAAGGAAAAACCACTATTTTTAAGCCGGGCAAAGTGTTTAACAAAGTTGGAACAAATCAGTTGCCGGGTCGCACTTTAGCTTCCATTGCAGTCCATAGTCGTGCCATTTACCTCAGAACCAACGGGGAAACCAACGGGCATCTTTATCGTATTGAGAAAGCTGGTAGTTAGTGTAGTAAGAGACTATTTGAGGAGTTGAGAATGCCTAAACTTCAACTAGAAAAATTACGCGGTGTATGGTCGGCTACGCCGACTCCTTTCACTAAAGACCTTAAAGTAGATGTCGTGGCAGTTAAACGGATGGTAGAACATCATCTTCGTTTAGGTGTTAATGGCCTTTTTCTGGCGGGCACCTGTGGTGAAGGACCATGGATGTCAGAGCTTGAACAAAGCCGTCTGGTCCGTACTGTGAAGAAACATGCAAAAAGAAAACTAGTCATTGCTGTTCAAGTAACTGACAATTCTGCTAGCAGAGTTATCGCAAACATTCAAACAGCTAAACGCGATGGAGCTGATATTGTTATTGTTGCACCTCCTCTTTTTTTTCTGAATGCAAATAATGACACATTAACTAATCACTATCGCCAGATTCTGAAGGAAAGTCCTTTGCCAGTGGGCATCTATGACCGGGGTCGTTATTCTTCTGTTGTTATCCCAGAATCCGTTTTGACTGAAATCTATGCCGACAAAAGAGTAGTAATGGTTAAGGATAGTTCTTCTGATTCCCAACACAGAGAAATTGCTCTGTCTGCTCGAAAAAATAGGCCAGCTCTGAAATTACTGAATGGAAATGAATTTCAATGTTTGAAGTATCTTAAGGCAGGCTATGATGGTTTGTTATTAGGTGGTGGAATCTTTACTGGATTTTTGACAAACCAAATGATTGATGCTTTCCAGTCTGGTGATTTTGAAAGAGCTGACTTACTCGAAACTAGAATTATTAGAATGTTGCGTGTGACATATGGAGGGGAGAAATTGACTTGTTGGCTTTCTGGTCTTAAACGGTTAATGGTTGATCTCGGTGTTTTTAGGACTTGGTCCAACCACCTTGATTACCCTCTTTCTGGTACATGTGCTCAAAATATAAAACGGCTTCTTGACCAAAACCGAGAAGATTTACTCCCTCCCCTAGCAGTCAAAAGAAAAAAGAGATAATGGTTTGTGAGTTGCCCTAATCATTTCTTTCAAGTTCTTTCATTTACTTTAGTTGATCCCTTCCTGTAAAAATTTTTTCAGAACTAGTGATTCACTTTTTAAGTGCTTTTGTTTTTCAAGGCAAAATATAAAAGGTTGTTTAATTTATATAATGTCAGTTGAAACATCCAAAGGAAGGCTATATTATCGGATTTTCTTTTTCAACTGAGGGTTCTTTGGAGACAAAAAGTAGTTCAGATTCAGACCATGAATTTCTCCGGGTGGGTGTCGATGTTGGAGGCACCTTTACAGATGTTGTCTTTCTGAACGGCAAAGGAGATCTGTCGGTACATAAAGTTCTATCAACCCCTCCCCAGTTTGAGCAAGGAGTGACTGGAGCCATTCGTGAACTCCTTAATTTAACTCAATGTTCTGGCACAAAAGTTAAAGAGATAGCTCATGGGACAACAGTAGCCACTAATGCAGTTCTAGAGCGCCGTGGCGCGAAAACTGCTCTTATTACTACAAAAGGTTTTAGGGATGTACTTGAACTTAGACGTATAAAGGTTCCAGTAATGTACGATTGGTTTTTCGAAAAACCTAAGACCTTGGTAAACCGCTCTCTACGCTTCGAAATCTCAGAGCGAATTCTAGCATCTGGTGAGGTTCAGGTTGCCTTACAGGAAAAAGAGCTCTGGCTTTTAAAGAGAAAACTAGAGAAAGAATTAGTGGAGTCAATAGCTGTTTGTTTTTTACATGCTTATGCTTATCCAAAACATGAACTAATGGTAGGTGAATTTCTAAACCAGCACTTTCCTGATATTCCCGTTTCATTATCTTTTGAAGTTCTCCCCGAGCGCAATGAATATGAAAGGACAGCGACGACAGTAGTCAATGCTTATGTTCGTCCTGTCATGCGAAGTTATTTGGAGGCTATGCGTGCACAACTTTATGATCTAGATATTAGGTCACCACTATTAATCATGCAATCAGCTGGAGGTTTAGCTACAGAGAAGGAGGCTGTAGACCGTCCGGTTTTTGTTTTAGAATCAGGTCCCGCCGCTGGGGTTTTAGCAGCGAAATTTATGGGTTCCAAATTAGGTCTGCCTAACTTGATTACCTTTGATATGGGGGGGACAACAGCCAAGGCCTCGATGGTGGAAGAAGGTTGTCTTTCCTACCAATCTGAATATGAAGTTGGCGCATCTTTATCAGTAGGTAGTCGGCTTATGGGTGGCAATGGAGAAATTATTAGAGCCCCTAGCATTGACATAGCTGAAGTTGGTGCTGGTGGGGGAAGTGTCGCCTATCTAGATCAAGCTGGAGGTCTTCATGTTGGACCCAAGAGTTCAGGAGCTTTTCCAGGTCCTGCTTGTTACCAACAAGGAGGTCAAGATCCTACTGTCACTGATGCTAATGTTGTGCTGGGATTCATTCGACCTGGACAATTGGCTGATGGACAGATTTGCATCGATCCTAAAGCTGCTTGGAAAGCTATTCATGATAGGATAGCCAAGCCTTTAGGGATGAGTGTTTTGCAAGCTGCTGAAGGAATTTATCGTATTGCTAATACGATCATTATTCGCGCACTCCGCGAAGTATCTACGGAACGTGGGCGAGATCCTCGTGATTTTTCCTTAATAGCCTTTGGTGGAGCCGGACCAATTCATGCAGCTAATTTGGCTGAAGAGATTTTGATTAGAAAGATCGTCATTCCTCCAAAGCCTGGCTTATTTAGTGCGATGGGCTTGTTATTTTCTGATGTTGAACATCACAAGGTCCATAGTTGTGTTCTCCCGATTGAAACTACTCAATCTGAGGTTTTCGAAACGATCAGAAAAGACCTTCGAGAAACTATTCTTAATCAATTTGAAAACGAGGGGTACAAATCCAAAAAGGTGGAACTAGCTGAAAGTGTAGACATGCATTTTCAAGGACAAACTTCTAAAATTCAAATTCCTTTAGTTGATATGTTTTCTAAACAGATTAATTTTCAATCACTTGGAGCCACTTTTAAGAATGAACACGAAAAACATTATGGTCATCGGTCCAACCCAGAAAATCCAATTGAAATCGTTGCTTTTCGAATAGTTGGAAAAATCAACAAGCCTAAATCAACCTATTCATTAAAAATTTCTGAAAACTGTGACACAGGAGAGCACTTTCGACTGGCTTATTTTGGCTTAGGAGTGGGACAGGTTAAAACTCCTGTGGTAACTAGAAAATCACTAAAAAATAGAAGAATGGGTCCATTGTTGATTGATGAGTACGATTCTACTATTGTTGTGCCGCCAAAGATGAAAGCTTGGTCGGATGAACATCACAACATTATTATAACAAGGGTAAAATCAAACAAGTGAATGACCAACATACTACTCAGTCCAATTTAAAGAGCGACCCAGTTACACAGGTCATCGTTCAACACGCATTAGCCTCAGCTGCAGACCAGATGGCGTTAAATCTTTATCGGACGGCCTATTCCACTATTGTTCGAGATTGTTTGGATTTTTCTACATCTCTTTGTGATGAGCAAGGTCAAATAATTGCTCAGGGGGTAACCTTACCTCACCATATTGCTTCGGTTCCATTTGCGATGCAGTCTCTTTTAAAGAAATTTGAAAAAAATATACAACCTGGAGATATCTTTATTCTCAATGATCCTTTTGATGGAGGCATGCATATCCCTGATATTTTTATAGTTAGACCGATTTTTCGAGAAGATCAGCGGATAGCCTTTGCTGTAACTACTGCCCATCATGCCGACCTAGGAGGACGTTTGCCTGGCAGTGCCGCTTGTGACAATACAGAAATTTTTCAGGAGGGACTGAGAATTCCTTGGTTAAAGCTATACGACGGGGGCGAGGCGAATGAGACAATCTTTTCTCTTATTAAGACTAATGTTCGTTTACCTGAAATAACGCTCGGAGATTTACGGGCTCAGTTAGCTGCTACCCATATTGGAGAGGGTGCTATTTTGAAACTAATTGAGCGGTATGGGTTAAAAATATTCCAGGCTTGCTGCAAAGATTTAATAACGTATACCGAACGCCTAGTTCGGACGGAGATTGCTTCTTGGCCTAATGGTAGTCATACATTTATAGATTATATGGATAGTGATGGTGTCGGTGGGCCCCCTGTTCGTCTGCAGGTAAAAATAACTATCGAAGGAAGCACTCTAGTAGCGGATTTTACTGGAACAGATCTTCAGGTTAAAGGAGGAATCAATTGTACCCTCTCCTTTACCACCTCAGTGGTAGCAGTTTGTCTTAGAGCTGTAATTCGAAGTGAGATTCCCAATACAGCTGGAATGTTTAAGCCCGTAAAAGTAATAGCTCCCTTGGGGACAGTTGCTAATGCTACTATGCCAGCAGCTTCATCCATGCGGGGTATTACTGGATTTCGTCTTTCCGATACAGTTCGAGGAGCCCTAGCGGGGCTTCTTCCTGACCGGGTTTTTGCTGCGGGAGAAGGTGGCAATACCCTAGTTATTTTTGGTGGTAAACGTCCTAATAATCGACCGTATGTTTATTATGAATTAGTTACTGGTACTTGGGGTGGGCGTCCCGATCGGGATGGTAATGATGGGTTGTGCAATCCTTCAAGCATTGCTAGCAATGTACCTATTGAACAGGCTGAATGTGAATTTCCAGTTCAGGTTAAAACTTACGGATTAGTGCCTGATAGTGGTGGCCCGGGTAAATTTAGAGGAGGTTTAGCTATTGAACGGAAATGGCAACTTTTGTCAGGTTCGGCTAACGTAACTATACGATCTGATCGCCGTGATCATTTGCCCTATGGGTTGAAGGGTGGACAACCAGGTAGGCCCTCAATCAATGAACTATCTTATGATGATGAGACTGTTATTTTACCAACTATGATTTCAACAGTCTTAAAGGCTGGTCAGATATTGTCCCATCAGTTGGCAGGAGGAGGAGGATGGGGAGATGCATTAACTCGCGATCCAAACGCTGTTATTGATGATGTAAAAAATGAAAAGGTTTCTCTGGAAGCAGCTAGAAGAGAGTATGGAGTTGTTATGTGTAAAAACACTGGTGAGCTGGATTATGTCAAGACTAAGGCACTGAGAAAACAAAGGAAAAACAAAGAACAAAAAGGTTTTCGACTATGAGAGGCAACTTATTAATCCAGGGTGGAATGGTCATTGATGGCACTGGTAATCCACCTGTTAGAACCGATATAGGGATTTGTGATGGAAGGATTTTAGAAGTTGCAGAATTAGATGAGGATGACTACTTGAAAGTAATAACAGTAAAGGGCTTATATGTTTGTCCTGGAATTATAGATATTCACAGTCATTCTGATTTTACACTGATTCTTGATCCTCGAGCAGTGAGTTCAATAACTCAAGGGGTTACTTTAGAAGTTGTTGGTAACTGTGGGCATGGTTGTGCTCCCATTATTGACCCAGAGCGTTCCAAGAGCAATATTTATGGATGTCAGGCAGAGCATGAAATTAGCTGGCGAACAATGGCAGGTTATTTGGAAAGGTTGGAGAGTAAATCTCCAGCCGTCAATGTTTTAACACTTGTTCCCAATGGCCTACTCCGATTGGCGGTATCTGGGGATATAAGCCAGCCTTCAACAGGTCGAGAATTAGCTAAAATGAAAAAGTTGTTGGCACAATGTCTAGAAGAGGGAGCTTTTGGCCTTTCCACCGGTCTAGAATATGGCCCTGAAAAAGCTTGTACTGAACAAGAGATCGTAGAACTTTGCAGGGTGGTGGCACAATATAAAGGATACTACGCGACACACACGCGTAACCGTGCAGGCGAAGTTGAGGAGACCATCGCTGAGGCTATTAGGACCAGTGAGGTTTCCGGGACACCACTACAAATATCGCACATCCAAGTTGTAGCTAGATTAACAGACGATGGCTTTAAAGCTTATGAAACTGCTCTAAGGATGGTAGAAGAAGCCCAACGACGTGGCCAGGATATAGGTTTTGACATGCATACCCGACTCTTTGGAACTACTAATCTCAGGACTGCTCTACCACCATGGGCTCTAGAAGGTGGTCCAAAAGCAATTGCCTCTAGATTAAATAGTCATTCCGTTAGAGCTGAGCTAAAGGCATATAAGAGTCATCTCCGGTCACTGGTTCGAGACGACTGGAAACGTATTCTCATTTTTGAAAGTTGGGCATATCCTGAATTTTCTGGCCAGAGTATTTGGGAAATTAGTCAGCAGATGAATGTCGATCCTCTTGATGCGGTTTATAATTTACTGTTGGCTGAAGTGGATGATATTCACCGACTAATGGTGATGGCTCTGACCTATCGACTAGAAGAAAATCAACTAGCGTTTGAGCATCCTTGTTGTATGGTAGGCTCAGATGCAACTGCTTTAGCGCCAGACGGTCCTTTGAAGGATAGCTCTTTTCACGGTGCCTATACTTGGGCATCTTGGTTTTATCGCCATTTTGTGCGTGATACTAGCACGCTCAGTCCAGAAGAAGCTGTCAGAAGATTAACCTCACTTCCCGCTAAACGTCTAGGCCTTAAAGATCGTGGAGTAATCAAACCAGGGAACTGTGCCGACATAGCAGTTTTTGATCCTGTAAACTTTTCTGAGCGGGGGACGACCTACCATCCCAATCAGATGGCATCGGGTATGGTTCATGTAATTGTTAATGGAGTAGTGACGCTAGAGAATGGCCAATTAACAGGTCATCATGGTGGAAAAGTTTTGCGGCATTAACACTAGCTGTCTTTGACATATCTAATCGATAGCAAAAGGACAAAAAATTGAGAACAATCAACTTGATGTTTGGTGGAGGGTAGAGATCGGTGCAAACTAAAAACCAAAGCCAAGTCATTCTATGTGTTGCACCTAGTGGGGGTCGAAGATCTTATAAGGATCATCCAAATATTCCTCTGACACCCACTGAATTATCTAAAACTGCTGTTGAAAGTCTAGATGTAGGAGCTTCGGTTTTCCATTTACATGTCCGTGATCACAATTTGAGGCACGTTTTAGATGTATCAGCTTACAAAACTGCAATCCAAGCTATCCATTCGCAGGTTGGAAAACATCTTATTATTCAAGTTACAACAGAGTCTTGTGGCTTATATCAGCCTGAGCAACAAATTAAAATGGTGAAACAACTAAAACCAGAAGCAGTTACACTTTCGTTAATGGAGCTGATCCCAGACACAGCTTATGAGGTTCAGGCTGGTAATTTTTTTTCTTGGTTGTCAGCTGAAAGAATTTTCACGCAATTCATTGTTTTTGATTCGAATGAAGTCAAATACCTTGCCGAACTTGTCCAACGTGGTATCGTGCCTTCCCACGACCCTTGTGTTTTATACGTCTTGGGACGTTACAGTCAAAATCAGCTATCAAAACCTTCTGATCTAGATGCATTTTTGGAAGCCAGTTTTTTAAAAAAGGCTTGGTTTGTTTGTGCTTTTGGCAAAGATGAAGCTAGGTGTATTGATTATGCTCTAAGTCGGGGTGGACATGCTAGGATAGGATTTGAGAATAATCTGTTTCTTCCTAACGGCAGGATAGCAAAGAGTAACGCAGAGTTAGTTCGTATTGCAGCAATTCATGCCGTCAAAAGAAATCGAGTACTGGCAAATGCTGACCAAGCCAGAAACTTATTTTCCAGGCATTTATGATTATTGTAGAAAAGGGTTTAATTAGTGAGAATGGTAGTGGTCTTAAGGGATTTTTTACCATCAACCCATACTAGTTAATGATGACGAGGGCAAACTTGATCTAGTGATTAATGAATCATAAAGATAAGGAGGAAAGTCATGCCTCATATTATTGGAAACAGAATTTTTCTAAGGGAGTATTTAATGACAGATGTTGAGGCTCTTTATCAGTGGCGTACCCAAGACGACATTGTGTGGTGGACTGGTTCATATTTATGGCCAGAATCACTTGAACAAGCTCGTTCTTTTGTCGAAAATCAAGTTAAGGATTCGGATCCTTACAATAGGAAGTTTGCTATTTGTAAAAAGAAAGATGGCAAGTACCTAGGACATATTGGATATGAACACTTGGATCTCCGACGTCAAAATACTGAGTTAGGTATTGTGATAGGAGACCCTGACTCGCTATCCCAAGGTTTGGGTGAAGAGGCTATTGGTTTATTCCTTAAAGTTTGTTTTGAGGAATTAAACCTACATCGTGTTGGTCTTCGAGTTCTCCGATCGAATGAAAGAGGCATGCGTTGTTATCAGAAATGTGGTTTTAAAAAAGAAGGTGCTTTACGTGATTGGCATTTTTCTCGGGGAAAGTGGCATGATTTGTTGCTCATGGGTGTTCTTAGGAATGAATATAGTGGTTAGCTCTAATAAGTTAACTAAGGGCATCTACTAAGAAGTATTTAGATGATTTAGAAAATGGCATTTTCCTAATAACTTCTTTTTCATTTTCGCAGCGTTTTCATAAAGGCTAATGAATTATTTTCTTTTTTCTGAAAAAGTGAGGGCGATGAATATTTTTCGATTATGTCTACTGGTATTTTGGATTTTCTTCTGGCCTGACGGTTTAAGTTTTAGTCAGCATTATGGAAAACTAAATCGAGAGCTCCCTGGGGATCTCATGATTCAAAATTACCTCGCCGTAGAATCTGAAAAGCTTTATAAAAATTTCCACGCTGAGGTTAGAAATTTTAAGGACTGGGATCAGCTGCGCCCAGAATATAGCCGACAATATCTTTACATGCTGGGGTTAGACCCACTTCCTAAGAAAACACCTCTTAAGGCCCGTGTGACGGGAATAATTAAAGGAGATGGTTTTGTAGTGGAAAAGCTCCATTATCAGAGTCGTCCTGGTCTTTATGTTACAGCTAATCTATATCGTCCGGCAGATCCTAAGCTAAAAGAAAGAATGCCAGCAGTGCTTTATTTGTGTGGCCACACAGGTAATGGTCGTAATGGTAATAAGACGTCCTACCAATCTCATGGGATTTGGTTTGCCCGTCACGGCTATATTTGCTTGATTGTTGATAGTCTTCAGCTAGGTGAAATTACTGGAATTCATCATGGAACCTATAGCAAACAACAATGGTGGTGGCACTCACGAGGTTATACTCCTGCGGGTGTTGAATGCTGGAACGCAATTAGAGGTATTGACTATTTATTTACTCGATCTGATGTTGATTCATCTCGGTTGGCCGTTACGGGGATTAGCGGTGGCGGAGCTGTCACATTCTGGGTTGCCGCTGCAGATGAGAGAGTGCGAATAGCAGTACCTGTTAGTGCAATGGCTGATTTACCATCCTATGTCTCCGATTTTTTTATTAATGGGCATTGTGATTGTATGTTTTTTTATAACACTTTTTTATGGCCTTGGACCCGGATTGCAGGATTAATAGCACCACGGGCACTTCTTTTTATTAATAGTGACGC
>CAYWYX010000054.1:0-6134 GCA_964462735.1 uncultured Acidobacteriota bacterium
ATATCACTGGGAGCTTGCTCTTTTCCATATCCCCCATCCAAATCAGTCCCAATTCCAACGTGGTCACAGTTTCCTGCCAGCTGGCAAATATGGTCCATATGATCAACGACTGTTTCCAGAGTAATTCCTGTATTATCTATAGCTTGATGATCCCAAAACGGAGATAACATCCAGTCATCCAATGCTACTCCTATTACTCCTGACCGCTCCACAATAGCCTTAATTTGGTTATCATCAAATTGTCGATCATGATCGCAAAGAACCCGGCAGCAATTGTGGGTAGCCAGCACTCGACCTCCATAGTGATCTAAAGCTTCCCAAAAGGCCTTCTCGGCCAAGTGGGTTAAATCCAAGAGAATACCAGCTTTTTCTAATGATTCTAATAAGGGGCGACCTCGTGCTGTTAGTCCGCCAGGTGCTTGTGTGCCATGGGAGTAACTGCTCACACCGTAGTGACAAAGACTGACTATTCTTAATCCTTCATCCCACCATTCAGCTACTTGGTCTGGAGAAACAATTCCATCAGCGCCCTCCATTGTCAGTACAAATCCAAGAGGGGTAGAGGCAGCGTCTTCTCCCCACTCCTTCAGGTGTTGTTCCAACATTTTTGCGTCCCTAATTTGGCGAAGCACACCTTTGGACTCCATAAGCCTATAGTAAGCTAATTCACCTCGGCATTTAGCATAAGCAATATCCTGATTTCTAACCCCAGAAAACCTTTTTCCCATTGAAGCTATCCTACAACCAACCGTCACAAAAAAAAGGCCTATTTCTCCTTTACGCTGTTCTTCATAATTGACTAAGTTGAGACCCCTTCCCTTCTGAGGCAATCCAGCCTCTGATTCACGAATTTGATTGATGTTTTTTAAAAGGTCTCGGTTCCACTCAATAGCGTTATAGGCAATATCAATATGGGAATCAATAATTAACATTTTGTCCCTCATTTTCTCTTTGAAAATTTTTAATCAACTAACAAGTTTTTCTAATTTTTACATGAATATGTTTTCCCTTTTACCTTCGGTAAAAGATAACCTCAAGCCTACCATTGGACTCTAAGCAATACTATTATTTTATAACTATCTCTATATTTCTTTGTATTGCTTCAAAACAAAATTTTAAATTAATCGTTTAGGAATCCCATTCTTGTCTTCCAGACTTGTCGAGTACATTGCTTCTTAGTGAACAAAAATGTTAAATTCTTAAAGAAAAATTGTGTTAGGAAATGTAAACAGGTCAATAGTTTTAAGAAAGATCTTTTATGACAATAAAAAAAATTGTCTTAGCTAATCCCAGAGGGTTCTGCGCTGGAGTGGATAGAGCTATCGAAATTGTAGAGAAAGCTTTAGAAATATTGCCTGCACCAATCTATGTATTTCATGAAATAGTCCATAATCGCCATGTTGTAAACCGTTTAAGCCGTAACGGCACTATTTTTGTGAATGACCTGAACGAGGTACCTGACGGCTCAATATGCATATATAGTGCTCATGGAGTCTCACCTGAAATTCGTAATTTGGCTCAAGCTAAACAATTAAAAGTGATTGATGCTACCTGTCCTTTAGTTACAAAGGTTCATTTAGAGGCCATTCGGTTTACTAAAGAAGGTTATTCTCTGATCTTGATCGGTCATCCAGGACACGAAGAAGTAGACGGTACTATGGGAGAAGCACCAATGAAATTAGTTAGTTCTGTTGAGGATGTCAAAACTTTGGAAGTCTCAAATCCGGAAAAACTAATTTACCTTACTCAGACTACATTAAGTTTAGATGACACCAATCAAATTGTTGAAGCCTTAAAAGTACGATTTCCTCACCTAGAAACTCCACCTAAAGAAGATATTTGTTATGCCACTCAGAATCGACAAAATTCCGTCAAGGAAATAGCCGGCCAGGTAGATCTTATGTTAGTTGTCGGATCATCTAATAGCTCTAATTCCCAACGGCTAAAAGAAGCCGCCCAAGGATTAGGTGTTCCCTCTTATCTGATAAATGATGAAAAAGAAATTGATAAGAACTGGCTTGAAAATATTAATGTAGTTGGAGTAACTGCTGGTGCTTCTGCTCCCGAAGAAATTGTACAAAGGGTTGTAGACCACTTACGATCTGAAAAAGATATCGAGGTAGAGGGACTTGAACTCGAAGATGAAAATATTCAATTTGTTTTACCTCGGGAACTAATTCAACTAAAAAATCCTTAGCTAAATATTTACAATAGCCATCGACTAATCCCGTTAGCAGGCAAATTAGGCTTTAACAAAGATTCTGATCTTCCCTCTGCTTCGAGAATTAGTTCTGCACAACAATAACTACTTCGTACTGCACTTTCCATAGTTGGTGGCCAACCAGTATTTGTCCAATCTCCTGCTATTAACAAATTACTCAAGGGGCTTTTTTGCTCCAAGCGAATTTGATCGCACCCAACACAACAAGAAAAAGTTGCAAATGGTTCTTTAATCACAATACTGTTGAGTAACTGAGAACCTTGAATTGCTGGCAAGATTTTATTTAAGTCCTTTAGTACAATCCTTAAAATGTCAGCCTTTTGAAGGGAGAGAAACTCTCTCGAAGCACTAATTACTGCAGATAAGTGGTTGTCTGAATTAGATTTATTATTATTGTTAGTTTTATTAAATATCCATTGAACTTTTCTCCCAGAAACGGCTAAATAGGTCAAATCAGTGACTGGTTTATCAAACCACAAATAGATAGAAATAATTGGAGAGAAGTGGAAGCGTCGGAGTTTAGAAAGGTATCTTGATTCATTGACAGTGGACTCATCAAATACACTTAGTAAAGCCTCTGGCGGTAGACTACTGAGATAGTAATCTGCCGCCATTTCTGTTCCATCATTTAGTTTGATTCCAGAGACCTTTGAGTCAATTACTTCAATTCGATTAACTGTACTTCGGAGTCTAACTTCTGCTCCTCTTTCTCTTAAAAATTTTAAACAAGGCTGCGTGTAAAGTTTTTCTAATGGTACAGTTGGTACACCCATCTGAAAAGCATTGGAATTCTTAAGCAATCCTTCTATGCAAACCCTAATTCCATATTTGGCAGAGGCTTTTTCTAGGTCCTCATTGAGAGCACTGACCAGAAAAGTATTCCAAAAAACTTCAATTGCTTGCGCTGATTGCCCATGAGTTCGAAGCCAATTTAACATTGTAATCTGATCCAACCTATCAAAGTTACGCTGTTCAAAAAACATACAGAAAAATCCATAAATAACTGCAAGCCGGTCTTTCCATGAAAGACATTTAAACTGAAGAAAGGACGGTAATAAGTGAAACGGAGCCGGCAACCGAGAACCTTTGATTACACCCTTATTCCCTTGGAAATTCTGAAACAGATAGTGGTCAACAAATCTAATGTATTTTTCAACACCAATTCGTCTGTAAAAATCGAGCAGGTTCGTGCAGCAGTTCAACAAAATATGTTGACAGTTATCAATAAATACTCCTTTATCTCTATGGTCTATCAAAGCAGATTGAGAATTTTCTGTCAGATTCTTTTTTTGAGTAGAGTTGTCTACAAGAATAGGAAATGAAGAAGCCCTCCCACCTAAAAAAGGTTTGCGCTCAATAATAGTAACGTGAAATTCACGTTCTGCCAGAATGACAGCTGCAGCTAATCCAGCTAAACCTCCACCTAAAACAATAACTTTTTTTTTGTCGCTCATTCTAAATTACCAGTGCAAGAGTGAATGCAATACAATTCGAAATTTATCTCTAGTTCTAAGTTCAATTCTATTGTTTAGGACATCGTATTCCCGGTCTTCAATATATTTTAAAAGAGTGTTGTAACTCTCTAACATAGACCAAAATGCAGGTCGACTATTATGTTCAATAAGTCTTATTAAAGATTGAGCCTCCAGAAAGTACTTTCGAGCTCGTTCAACTTGAAAAGCCATTAGCGCTTTAAATCTATGATCTACAATCTTGTTGTTAAGATCTTCGATTGTATAATCGAAACGCCTTAAATCTTCGATCGGAATGTAAACTCGGTTTCTTTCCATATCCTCGCTAATGTCTCTCAAAATATTAGTAAGTTGAAAGGCCATGCCGCAAGCAATTGCATGTCGTTTTGCTTTTGGCTCCCGAAATCCAAAAATATGGATACAAATTAATCCAACAGTTGAAGCCACGTGATAACAATAATTAGTAAGCTCTTCAAAGGTTTGATACCTCAATTTTGTCAAATCCATTTTTGTTCCAATGATGACCTGGAAAAAATATTGAATCGGAATCCCATAATTTTGAACTGTATCTCGGAGAGACGGTATTATGGAATGTTCAATCTGTTCTCCTTGAATATCTTGTTCCAACCATTTTTTGGTTATATCAAATTGTCTCTCTTTCTCCAAGATTGGCCCTGAATTATCGCTAATGTCGTCACAATGTCGCATAAAAGCATAAACAACTGATAACGCTTTTCTTTTATTTGAAGGGAGTAGTTTGAGTCCTGAATAAAAGTTACTAGAACGAATCATTTCTTCAGAAGAACGATAACTGACATTTAGTTTAGAAGTCATAATTAACAACCTAAAATAAGTGGCAACTTTTCTGTTAAAATTTTTGACCAAAAACATTGAATTAATAATTTTAGGCCGGTCCGTTTACTCAAGGTAGGTCTACAACGGAAAATATCGTACTGAACTAACTCAATTCTACGCAGAATCTCCTGACCTGATCTGACAATTAGCTCGACCTCTGCTCCCAAAGATCCATCAAGCATGGAACACAGGGGCAGACCTTCTTTAAAAAGATTTTGAGTCCGGTTGATTTCCATTTTCATTAATTCGGCAAAACGTTTATCGCAAACCCTCGAACCCAAATCAGATTCATAATATTGAAACTTTTCCATATCATCTAAAGGAATATAAATTCGTTTGAGTTGCTCAAAATCCCCATTAATATCCTGCCAGTGGTTGGTTAATTGAAGAGCTGTACATATTAAATCAGAAAGTTCCTGGCGCTCAGAATCACTATACCCCCCTAAATAAAGAACTAGTCGCCCGACTGGATTAGCAGAATACCGACAATATTCCAGTAAATCTCCATATGTTTTATATCGAGTTTTGACTTGATCAATCTTAAAGGCTTTAAGTAAGTCTAGAAAGGGTTCTTTCGGAATGTTGTAGGTGCTAATTGTCTCTTGAAGAGCTAAAAATACGGCCAAGCGTGGTTGCCCTTGGTAACAAATCTGAAGTTCCTGTTCCCAATCATTAAGTGAGGTCAAAGTTGTTTGTGGATCAACAGAATTGTCTGCAAGATTATCGCTTAATCTACAGTAAGCATAAACATTATAAAAATGTTGCCTTAGCTTTTTTGGTAACAGAAAAGAGGCTACAAAAAAATTCTCATAATGAGTCTGAGCTAACTCTCGACAGAGAGCTCGTGCTTTCTCGATGGAACAGGCCTCAGAAGTCATACATCTCTTTATTAAATCCATAGCTAACTGAGTTATCCTTTGGCTGGGAAAGGTAGTATGACACCTTATTTAACCGCAATAAAGATTCGAGAGACTAAATAGTCTTAGATGAACGTTAAAAGTAAGAGTGATAGTCAAATATGAATTTTTCTTTCGTATCTGCTGAGAGTGATTTTATTTTCATCACTTTAAATTAATTCGCGCTTATTTTTTCCAAATACTTAAATAGAATCTTGAGCCTACTTTTTATTTTTGTTAGCATGACAGCATCAATTTCAAGGTGGTCATCCCTAATACAAAAAGGGAAGCGGGTGTGATTCCCGCGCGGTCGCGCCACTGTGATCAGAGAGCAAGCTGACAACAATATACCACTGTTGAAATCTTCAATGGGAAGGTAGTCAGCTTAGCAATGACCTGTCAGTCAGGAAACCTGCCTTGGAATCGATAAGACACGCAAGGCTCCGCATGAGGGCTAGTGGGTCAAAAGGTTAAGCGGTAGCTTCATTGGGAATCATCACCCTACCTATCTGCTATTCCATTTCGATCACAGCACTCTTCGGTCAAAACATCTGGGAATCGAAATAGAATGGCTTTCAAGCAAGCTCAGTATTTGAAAACCTAATCAAAATAAAGCCGAAGTAACGTTAGATTACTCCCTATTTTATGACTAGATTTGGTAAAAAAGCCTCCTAGTTTCTTCGTGTCAAA
>CAYWYX010000054.1:6234-16577 GCA_964462735.1 uncultured Acidobacteriota bacterium
AGCCCAGGAGAATATTTCATTACAGTAGAAGCTAACGGTTTTCCTCCAGTTACCCTGACCAATGTTCAGGTACTTTCAGATTCTAACCTTGCCCTGGATATAGCGTTGTCGCTCGAGACACATCATGATGAAGTAGTCATCACTGCTTCTGGGAGACCACAAACCTCAAATGAAGTCTCCAAGGCACTAACAGTAATCAATGCAAAAGATATCCAGCATCGAGGTGAGAGTAGAATAACCGAAATATTACGTCCAGTTGCAGGTTTAAGAGTTCAACAACGAGGAAGTCCCGGATCTCTGGTTAGCCTGCGGATCAGAGGTCTTCGGAATGCAGATACTGCCGTTTTGATTGATGGTTTGCGCTTTCGTGATGCTGCAGCTCCACAAGGAGATGCTACAGGGTTTCTTTCAGATATTCTACTTACTGATACAGATAGTATAGAAATTCTTAGGGGTGCCGGGTCTTCTCTTTATGGAACAAATGCTATTGGTGGTGTAATCAATATTATCAGCACTGACGGTGGAGGTCGCACTCGCGGTTCTCTTCTTACTGAAGGAGGTTCCCTCGGCTGGCTTCGCGGGAGAGCCCAACTAGCTGGAGGATCTAAAACAGATCGCTTAACATACAGTCTTGGTCTAACTCATCTAAACGTATCACAAGGAGTTGATGGCGATGATGCCAGTCGAAATTCGAGTGGACAAGGTCGGCTAAATTTTAGAATTTCTCCTTCAACTAATCTATCAGCCCGAATCTTTGCTAATGATTCCTTTTTGAAACTCAACACTTCTCCACAAAGTCTACCTAATCTTGCAAAAATTGGAGTTATTGAAGCTGTTCCATTATCATCGGGGCAACTAACAAACTTTGAAAATGGTACATTACCTACTCAGTTACAAATTGATTCCGCAAATTTTATTCCTGCGGCAAACGATCCCGATAGCCAGCGGGTCTCGGATTTTTTTTCCACCTCGTTTGTACTAACACAAAAAACTAGCCTAGATCATGGCTATACCCTTGCTTACCATACATTGCATACAAACCGAACTAATCATAATGGTCCAGCAGGAGTCTCCTTCCAGCCTTCCATATCCAGCCAGTCAGACTTGGGAGGACGATTAAATACAATCAAGGGCAACACCAACTGGAAAGTGGGATCCTTTAATTTCGTCGATGCAGGTTATGAATTTGAAAGCGAAAAATTCATTAATACAACATTTTCCGGAGATTCCTCCAATGATTCCTTAGTAAATGTTAGTCAACAGAGTCATTCCCTTTTTGTTCAAGATCAGTTGCGTCTCTTGCAAAATCAGTTACAAATTTCTGTTGCTTTCCGTTCCCAGTTTTTTTCCCTAAAAACTCCTGCCTTGTTCCCTTTGGAAAATGCTCCTTATCAAGGTTTAACCTTCGATTCACCACCACCAGCTTATACTGGTGACGGTTCTATAGCCTATTTCATTAATGAAACGGATACCAAAATCCGAACTCACATTGGTAATGGTTATCGTTCACCCTCATTATTTGAGCGTTTTGGGACATCTTTTTCAAGTTTTGGATACTCACTTTATGGTGATCCAAGATTGCGTCCTGACCGCTCTATTGGTTTTGATACTGGTTTAGACCAGTCACTTTTTAACGACCAGTTATTAACTTATTTTACTTATTTCTATACAAGACTCCAGGAGACCATCGTCTTTGACACGTCAGGTTCTATTAATCCAAGCTTAGATCCATTCGGCCGATTCATGGGTTATCGGAATTCTCAAGGAGGGCTAGCACGTGGACTAGAACTGGGGGCGATCGTTCAACCAGTCACTTCACTTAACATAAATTTATCTTACACGTACACTAACGCTGATCAGCATAAACCTTTAATTGGCAATACCATTAAAACTTTCGTAGTTCCTGATCATCAATGGTCCTTATTTGCTACCCAATCAATTGGACTCAATTTTTTTGTCAATCTTGATCTGGCATTTTCAACCGAGTACCTCGCTCCTATTTTTGATCCTTCTACCTTTAGTAGTCGTGTTTATCAATTCGATGGAATTGCTAAAGCTGACCTGGGAATAAGCTACCGGTTATTTTTGAAGGAATTTCAAAGCCTTAGATTATTTGGCCGAATCGATAATTTTTTAAACCAGGAATACTATGAAAATGGTTTCCGTAATCCAAGCATGGTTGGTGTGACCGGAATAGAATTCAGATTTTAAGTTTTTCTCTGCAATTTCTACTTAGATCCTTTGCAAGAATACTTGCTGAGGAAGTGAATTTACTCGGTTGATTAATATCTTCCTAAACTTTCTAACATTGATTAATTAATCTGATTATGATTTACCACCATTAATCAGAATCAATAGTAATTTGTTCCCGACTAGCAGATGGCCAATCCATATGAAAGAAAGTTCCCCTTGGTTTGTCTATCCTCTCATAGGTATGAGCACCAAAATAATCTCTTTGACCCTGTAGAAGATTCGCAGGTAACAATTCTGATCGGTACCCATCATAATATGCTAAAGCAGACATAAAAGCTGGAGCTGCAATCCCCGATTGGGCAGCAAGACTAATAACTGTTCTCCAGCTGGTTTGTCCCTGTTTAATTTGTTCATTAAAGTAAGGGTCAAGCATAAGATTGACCAATTTAGCATCTCGAGTAAAAGCCTCACTGATCTTTTGTAAGAAGCGAGCTCGAATAATACACCCACCTCTCCAGATATTAGCAATAGCTGCAAAATCCAGTTGCCAATGATATTCAACTTGTGCCTGACGCATTAGTTGAAAACCTTGGGCGTAAGCACAAATTTTAGAACAGTGAAGAGCTTCACGGACGGCTCTCACTAATTCATTCCGATTACCTTGATAGGAGTAGGTTGGACCTTGCAGATGCTTAGACGCTTCCACTCGTTCATTTTTTAGGGAGCTTAGATATCGAGCAAAGACAGCTTCCACAATCGAATTGACTGGCATCCCCATATCCAAAGCATTAATACTAGTCCACTTACCTGTTCCTTTTTGTTGTGCAGAATCTAAAATATGATCCACCAAAAATTCTTCAGGATTGAAAGGGTCTGACTGGGCAAGAATATCTGAGGTTATTTGAATGAGATAGGAATCTAGATCCCCTTTGTTCCACTCTGAAAATATTTCTGATAATTCAATGGATTTAAGATTTAAGGATTGTTTTAGGAGAAAATAGGCCTCAGAAATTAATTGCATATCGACATATTCGATAGCATTGTGAACCATTTTTACGTAATGTCCCGCACCATTTTCCCCTATATAAGTTGTACATGGAAACCCCTCATTGACTGGATTTCCTGGTTGCGAATTTTCTATCGGCTTTCCGGTCTTAACATCAACTTTTGCTGCAATGCTATTCCAGATAGGTTCTATATGTTTCCAGGCATTAAACTCTCCGCCCGGCATCAGTGATGGACCAAAGCGAGCACCTAATTCTCCGCCAGAAACTCCAGAACCTAAAAATCGACACTGTCCCGAGTACTGCTTCTCTCTTCGAATAGTGTCCGTCCAAAGGCTATTACCACAATCAATGATGATATCTTCCGTTTCGATTCCTGATTGCAATAGTTCTTGAATTACAGCATCAACGGCACGTCCTGCCTTAACCAAAATGATTACTTTTCGTGGCCTCTTTAACGCTGCTACAAAATCATGCAACTTAGCACACCCAACCAATCCACCGGGAGTACTCGGATTCCTATCAATAAACGATTGCATTACCTTTTGTGTCCGATTGAAAACTGCAACTTTGAATCCATGGTCAGCTATATTAAGAGCAAGGTTTTCTCCCATTACGGCTAAACCAATAAGACCAACATCAGCAGTGGCAACTGAGTTCATACAGTTAACTCCTATTCATCAAATATTTTTATTTCTACATACATCCCACTCAAACAGAAAAAGTTACCTAAGAATTCTTGCATTCTACTGATAGATTTAATGAAGTCCCTTTTCTCCTGCCTACTATCAAAAATAACTTCGTTTCTATGATTACATGATTTCACGAATAGAACTTTGCCCCTGATCAACACTTAATTCATCTTTAGAAATCTTGTGAACACTTTTAGGGTTAAAAGTTTGTTGTGTTCCAACTCTCAAAGCTACTTCGATTCGGCCACCCGTTAAAACGAAGAATTGTAGCAAGAATCCTCCACCTTCCATAACTTCAATCTGACATTCCTCCACAGGAGTTTTTCCTAGTTTAACCTCCATTTGTTTCTGGAAATCCCTAGACTCAACAATTTTTTTTGGAAGGGCCATAATTAAAGTTCCCGGCTTTTGTTTGAGGACTATACTAATCTTCTGGCGAATCTGTGCCATCCTCTCCACAAGATTACCTGCAAGGTTAATTTCATTAGAAACTTTTTCAGTTGGAGGTTTAATTCCCCAAGTGATGTGATGAATGAAGGGATTCCCATATCCCTGACCGACCATACGCTGGAAACCCAACTCATCAAGGGGATGAACCACCGCTATATGGTCAGGCCAACCTCCATCCCTCGCATTAGTTAGCTCATCTGGTAGTGAAGCAGACACATTAATATAATCACAACCATCAACGGGTGAAGGATAACAACGATTATCTGAACCAACCACATAGCCTACTTTTTTAAGTCCTTCTGACAAGAGACGTGGAGGCTCTGAAAAAATTGCATAATGATCCGCATTATTCATTAAAGGTATACCTGCATCAATAAGAAGCTTACCCACATCTTCCGCTTCTCTAAGACGCTCAGGTGCATTAGGGATATTTAATTTTTCTTCAAAGTCTTTAGGAAGTGTTATTTTCGTTTCCATAGTTCCTCTCTTAAAGTTCCCAATGAGTTTTCAATACCAGCAGTGCACTGATCACTTTTCTAACAATAAAGGACCTTGTTTGACCAATAAACAAATTAAACCTATTTCTCTCGATCAGTTTTTTCTGTTCACTTGAAAGCAAAAATCAACTTTTCTCCGGGTTGCCTGTGTCATTTCTAGTGATCTATTCGATTAATGAACTCAACAGTAAAAAAAACTGGCCCTGCAAATTGACCATTATGAGGACTCAATTTACAAAGCCAGTTCTAGAATTAATTTTTGGAAAACCTAAGACCACAGGTCTAGTACAGGATGCCCCTTGACAAGTTCTCGTGGTTGACCAAGATGGTTTAATACTTCCATTTCCGAGTTTATCCCTAGTGTAAAATAGACTGTCGCTAGCAGATCATTGGGATGAACCGGTTTATCTTTGGGAGCTGATCCAGTTTTATCTGAAGATCCATACAATTGACCACCTGGAATACCTGCACCAGCAATCATTGCAGTATAACAATAAGGCCAATGATCCCTACCATCAGGGGCGTTGGTATTACCAGAAGTACTAACTCCTAGTCGGGGAGATCGACCAAATTCTCCTACTGCCACAACCAGCGTTTCCTCTAAAAGTCCACGTTCATGTAAATCTTCTAACAAAGCAGACAAAGCCTTATCTAACTTAGGGCAATGAAGATTTTTCAATGGTTTAAAATTAGAAGCATGTGTATCCCAAGCATCAATTTCTGGATTTCCGTTTGCTACGGAAGGCCAATTCAATTGAACAAACCGAGTCCCCGCCTCTACAAGGCGACGGGAAAGTAGAGCCCCTTGGCCAAAGGTTGTTCGGCCATATCGATCTCTCATTTGATCTGATTCTTTTCCTAAATCAAATGCATCCCGTGCTTTACCTGAAAGTACAAGATCAAATGCCTTTTCATAATGCTCTCCAAGTGCATAATCACCAACTGCCTTCTCTAGCTCAGGTAAAGACCCATTAATCCCTTTTAACAGAGAAAAACGATCTTGCAAACGTTTAGCTGAAACTTCTTTTCTCAAACTTAGGTCATCTAGATTGATAGCTGCATTAGGATCTTGATAAAGACGATAAGGATCATAGGCCTTACCTAAAAACCCTGCCGAGCCCCCTTTTCCAATTATACTGGATTCTTGAAGAGGTCTTGTCATTTCTACAAAAGGCAGAACTGGTTCTTCAAGGGGCAGTAGCTTAGCAATGTGAGATCCTGCTGTTGGAAAATCAGCTGGAGAAGGAGGATCTAGTTGGCCAGAAGGAGCAACCTTATCTGGAGGATATCCAGTAAGCATTTGATAAATTGCTGCAGTATGATTAAACAGGCCCTTTGGAGTATAACTCATCGAACGGATAAGGGTACATTTATCAATCTGATCCGCTAAAAGAGGCATTGTTTCACTCAGTTGAATACCTGGAACTTTTGTATTAATTGCCTTGAATTCTCCTTTAATATTAGAGGGTGCTTCTGGCTTTGGATCCCAGATATCTAGATGGCTGGGGCCACCTTGCAAAAAGAGTAGGATTACGTGCTTAGCTGATCCAAATCCTTTAACTCCTCTATATTTTGCAGCTAGATCAGCTTTTGAGGCTGCCTGGACTTTCTCCATTGCAAGAAAATGAGGTAGTCCTAATCCAAACAAACCAACCGAACCTACACGTAAGAACTCTCTTCTAGTTGGTCCATCACAAACGTTACCTAAACGACCTGGAAAAACTAACATTAGTTATCTCCTTCCTCAAATAGCCCAATCACTACTTAGTGTACAGCTTTAGGCCCAACTGATCTACTGATTAAATAGAAAACCATTGCTATTAAGCAAAGCCCATAGAACATCCTGGGCTCCTTCAGCTTGACTTTCAACAGATGCTAGATGTCCTAGGGCAAGATTACTTTCCTTTGGTGTTGGTGATCGACTTAGTGTTGAAAGGTAGAGATTCTCGACAAGTTGCTCGTGAGACTTTCCTTCCAAAATAAGTTTGGCAATTCTACCATTTGGATCTGCGATTGCATTGGCTAGAATAGGACCATTCAATAAATTTAGGGCATGAGGTAAACTCACTTCACTCCGTCTCTCGCATTCACATGGTTCTTCACGCTGAGGACGTCCAAAAAGATCTAAGAAACCACCCTTGCCGACATGAGGGTCCGGAATTTGAATTGGACTATAATCATCAGGCATCTCAGGAAGCTTAAACTTAGATCCAGTGGCAAGTCCAATAGCATCGGCAAGTGATTCAGCCCCTAATCGTCGTGGAATTTGATGGGAAAAATTGAGGGTATCATCATTGTTCCACTCATTTGTGCGGAATGTAGTCTGATACACTCTAGAATTAGTAATAGTTTTCATTAGCTGTTGCAAATCAAAATTATGGTCTTTGAAATCTTTAGCCAAAGCATCCAAAAGAGACTCATTTATTGCTGGATTCGAGGTCCTAATATCATCTACTGGATTAATAATTCCTCGATGAAAGAAATAGCTCCATATTCGATTCACAATGGCGCGAGCAAAAAAGGGATTGTTTTTTGAAGTTAGCCATGTAACCAGATTCCTACGTTCATTCCCTTCTCCGGAAGTTCCGCTATTTTCCAAAGAGGTTACTAAAAATTTGGGATTGATCAATCGCCCATCCTTGGGATGTCTCATTTTGTTTTCAGTTCGTTTACGATAAATGACTTCTTCCCCACTTTCAAATCCAGGTCTAATCCCAATTGCTGAAAAAAAAGCGGCCATTTGGTAATATTGGTCTTGTGTCCATTTTTCAAAAGGGTGATCATGGCATTGGGCACAGACCATTCGTATCCCTAAAAATAGCTGTGTTGTCGCTTCCATCGCAGCTTTAGGATCACGAGCTGCTAAGAAAAAATTGGCAGCGGGATTTTCGAACGTACTTCCAGTAGCAGTTAACAGCTCTCTTACTAAAACATCGTAGGGCTTATTCTCTAAAATTGACTCACGCAACCATTCTCTGAAAGTCCACATTCCCTTATAGCTCATAAACTTTCGATTGCTGCGTAAAAGGTCTCCCCACTTCAAAGTCCAGTAATCAGCATAAGCTTCACTTTGAATCAAACGACTAATCATTTCAGAACGTTTAGTACGTGTCTCTCTAGAATCACTAAGGAAAGATTTAATTGCTTCTAGTTCAGGAAGTCGACCGGTTAAATCTAGGGTCACTCTCCGCAAAAACTCGGCATCATCTGAAATAGGCGATGGCTGAATCTTAAGGCGCTCTAATTTACTGTCAACTAATTCATCGATATAGTTGTATTGGGGCAAGGACACCCAAGCAAAGCCAGTTTTAGGGTTAAGGACCGTGACAGGAACCATCACAAATTTACCTTCATAACGGACCATCAAGGTGGATTCCCCCTTGCGTATACCTCTCACGATACTGTTGTCAACTGCAACAGCATCACCATTGCTACTACCGAAATGCGCTTCCCCGGTAACATCGCGGGTGGACCCATCACCAAAATAAGCAATAACCACTACCTGCTGTGTTCGACCAGGCCCGTGCATGAAAATGTCTTTTGGAAAAACCTTCAGTTTTTCAACTCTATCATTCTCAGAATCACCGAAGGGCACCCCTTCCGCAATCCAGTTAAGAATTTGGTTATAGTATAAGGAACCTAGCTTTAACCGCATTCCACCCTCATGGGCTAACTGCTGGGTTGGTTTAGCTAACATTAAACTTTGGGAAGGGTCAGCTCGATTAAATCGTCGACTCGACATATCATACAAAAGCGATTGGTAGTCAAATTCTGGATCATATCCACGCAATGAAAGCTTAAACCCATTTTTTCCTTTTGCAGCTCCATGACAAACACCATTGGTACAACCTACCTTATTGATGACAGGCATTACATCACGTAGAAATGTAGTCTTTGCCTTTGAGGAAGACCCATTTATTTCGATGGGTAAGATAGCTGTCTTCCCTTCTACACTAACAACAAGCTCAGTCTGTCCTTGTTTGATGGCTTGCAAAGAACCATTCTGATTTTTTTTAACAATGTTACCATCCAGTTTTATTTCAAACGAGGCACTTAGATCCAGACGTTCTCCATTCTTAGTGTGACCTGTAACCACTATTCTTCTAATTTCTCCTGGACGAGAGAATACAAGACTAGGTGGTTGTATTTGTAATTTTTGAATATCCCCTCCTGACACAGGTTCTACCAGACCATCAGATCCAATATTATTCTCAACACACAATATTGAGAAAACACTAACCAAAAAGATCATTAATTGGAGCTTACGACACATATTCCTCTTACCTCTTAAATTCAATAATGTGAGCAGTTTCTTTGATAGACGAAATTACAATTTTGCACCTTGATGGTGGAATCCGATAAGGTACTTGTTCCTTCTCCCTAGCTGCTAATACTGAAGATGAAGCAATCCCAATTTCATAATTGCCAGGAGTGGCGAAGGTCTCTGCTTGGCAAACTAGCTTAAATTCTTCTACTCCAACAGGAACTTCAACTGGAGCACAGGAAACTCCCAATGGAAAGTTTTCTGGACTGATCGTGACTGGCTCTTTAAATATTGGATCTCGCTCAATCCTACCAATTAGCTCCCCAGCTTTTCCTGGCCTAAGAAAAATTCCTTCTGTAGGTAACCTTAATTTGTATCCCTGCACAACTTCCACCGTAAGAGCTGGAGAGTAAATTGGAACCAAGGTTCCCTCTAGATTTAAATCACCAGATAATACAGCATTAAAAATAGAAGCAGGAGTACCAACAGTAGTAGTGATTCTAAACATTCCTTCTTTGAGAAACTTAGCTCCTGGCTTTCCAGCGCGAGTACTTACTTCACGACCACCAGGACTAGCCAATGCAATTTTTTCAGGAGGGCGCAAATTGGGCATTGAGCTCCTGAATTTCCAAAAGACATCGTAGTCCATTCCCTGAACAAGTTTAATATAACTTGGACCATTAACAAGGAGCTGTGCTCCAGATTCTTTTGTCACCATCATTGGAAGTTCCATACCTAACCATTGCGCTTCAAAAGGAGCCTGCTCGTCGCGATTATTTGGGTCGGGACGACCTGTTCCAATACTGCTCCGGACTTTGGTAATTAATCCAGGTCCTCTTGCACGCCGCCTAAGGCGAGTCCCATCTTCTAAAACAGCTTCGCCCCAAATAGATAGTTCTCCAGTTCTAAGACGTGCCCCCTGTTTAGCTGTAATTGTAAGCAGTCCACTACTAGATATAGACCTATCACCTTGTCGAATTGAACTACTAGGGACAATTCCGCCTTTAATTACCAAATCACTGTCAGCATCTGGAATACTAAGCTGAATACCCCCTAAATATCCATATCGTTGTACATCAACACTGACTCCAACGGTTCCATTGACTGGGATATTGATGTAAGGAGTCACAAGGACTAAATCAAAATCAGCTGCTAGTGGCTGTGTCCACAACCTATAGCCAAATGTCAAACCCCCTCTTTCTACAAGATCTTCAACGGTAATCAGTAATTCTCGAACATCCTC
>CAYWYX010000055.1:0-16160 GCA_964462735.1 uncultured Acidobacteriota bacterium
GCGGGCTTTTATTCATATCATGGGTTTTGGCTGTACTAACCATATATTCTCAGTGTTCTGCTCCAGAACAACAATGTCTTGTCAAAATTTCTTTGGTTGACAAAGTAACCCAACATCCAATCCCTGGAGTGATTCGATGTTTTCTAGAAGGAAAGTCTAAAGCCATCCCGATTAATGAACTTCTTGCAAGAGGACAAGGAGTTGGTTCCGTAGCTCTCCAACAACAAGGGAAACTCCCTCCTCGGCGCTCTATCCATGACTGGTACGTATTACCCTATCCCACGGAGATTCTTCTTCCTCAACAGTCCATTTACCTTGAAGGTTTTTCCGGACTCGAGACTGAAAAGTCTGGTCTATCTATAGATCTACGGGGGAAAAAGCAGGTCACAGTCAAATTATCTGTCCAGGCTTTTAAAAACCAGCTCCGTCAAGAAAATTGGTATGGAGGCAACACTCATTTGCATTTATTTAAACTTAGTAAAGATGAGTCTGATCGCTATATACAGGAAATCCCAAGGGCAGACCGGCTTGACTTGCTGTTTACTTCCTACCTCATTCGTCCTTCTGAAGACCTTCATTACATCACCAATCAATACCCTATTGGAGACCTTAAGGAATTTTGGAAAACCGGAGTGCTAGTTAATCAAGGAGAGGAACATCGACATAACCTAAAACCATTTTCTGAAGGATATGGCCATGTCATGCTATTAAATATTAAAAAGCTGATAGAACCAGTTAGTATCGGTCCAGGGATTACCGGTTCTGGCAATGATGGAATACCCTTACAGGCAGGTATAAATGAAACCCATCGTCAGGGAGGCACAGCAATTTGGTGTCACAACACCCATGGATTAGAGCGGGTGGCAAGTTTTGCAAATAAGACCGTCCGTATTCAGAATATCTTTGATGGTTACTCCCCAGATAATTATCCGAGGTATGAAGATACTTTCTATCATTACCTTAATGCCGGGTTGCGTATTTCATTCTCTACTGGAACTGATTGGTTCCTCTCTGATTTCTCTAGAGTTTATACCCAAGTTAACGGCGATCTTAGTATTTCAAATTGGTTAGAAGCTCTTTGGAAAGGACGTTCCTTTATTACTAATAGTCCCCTTTTCCATTTCCAGATTGAGGGTCAAAATATCGGCGAAACTGTATCGTTGAGTAAGGCCAAAACAATCAAGATTAAAGGTGGGGCTTTAGGTCGTGTTGATTTTGAAAAGTTAGAACTCATCAAAAATGGGCAAGTAATTCAGCAATTCTCATCGCAAAAAGAAGATCAGCACTTCATTGCTAACTTTAATCAAACTCTCCAATTAAATGATCCTAGCTGGCTGGCACTCCGAGTTTCATCAAATACAACAACCGAATACGGCTTTCCTGTCTTTGGTCATACCTCTCCTATTTATATCAATATCGCAGAGGAATCGGTTCATCAACCTAGTGCAGTGGCCCTACTTCGAAAACAACTAGAAAAAAGCAAGCAAATCGTGGCTCAAAAAGCTCTATTTGCAACAAGCCAGGAACGAGAAACGGTATTAAAAGTATATGATCAAGGTCTTCAGGCTTTACAACCCTAATTAGCAAAACAGGAATTAATTTATTATTAATTCAATTTTAGTTTTTCGACACTAGTGGTCATGTTTTGTCACCACTAGAAAAACCACCTAATCCCTGCACAAATTCTAACCAATTCCCTTCGGGATCCTGGGCATAGACGATTCCAAGCTCACTAGATTTTCCCCAAGAACGAAACTTTGGCTCTGTAATAAAATGAACTCCTTTTTCCACTAGAATTCTATAGGTCTCTCGGAGGTCTATCACATTAAAACATATATGACTAGCGCCTAACTGATGTTTATCAAGATACCCCGATCTAGCCGGAGGATTTTTATAATGTACTAGCTCAATCTGGTAAATATCTTCGACTCCAACAAAAATTAATTCTCGATCCGCTCCAGGAATCCCCGTATGGTCTCCACTGACAGGGGCAACTGATTTCATCTGACGGAGAACAGTAAGACCAAGCTCTTGAGTGTAAAACTTTACCATCCTGTCTAAATCTTTAACTACTAGACCCACATGATGGAGTCCTTGAATAATAGATGGTTGATTCATTTTCATAATTGAACTATTAGCGTTAACCAGCTCATTCTACCGATTTGTTATTTCGAATAAAAATAGCGAGTCACTAAATGCTTTGGTGGAGGACCTGTCCATTTACTAACTAGAATTCCTAATGCAAAAGAACCACCAACACTCCAAAGGTTAGGATGTAAACCTAATAAATCTATACGATCACCACCAAATAGAGTAGGTGAGAATAGCCCTAAAATAATTATAAAACCCCCAAGCATAGAACTTAATGCACCCTGACGTGTCATCCCTTTCCAGTAAATACCCAATAGGACTGGGCAAATAAATGTTGCAGCAAAACCAGTTCCCGTAAATACAATGATCCGCTGAAGGAAATCTGGCGGTTGAGTAGCCAAAAGGGAAACAATCACACCCACCACCACAGTTGTAATATAACTAGCCCATTTTACAGTGTAGTTACTAACCCTAGGGTTAATCGTCCTTTGATAAATATCTCTGACTAAACCTGAACTGATCATTAGCAAGAAACTATCAACTGTCGACATTACTGCTGCAAAAGGGGCTGCTATAAAGATAGCGCCTAAAATTTGATATCCGAGACCCAAGTTTGAAACAACACGGGTACTAACTAGGACCATAGCTTTATCAGAATTTTCAGTAGTTAGTTCTGGAAGCAAAGTGCGCGCTGCAACAAAGATAATTACTAATGGAAGGTAAATTAAAGCATAGTAACTGGTAACAGTAAGAATAGCCCTCTTGAGCGTTCGACTATCCTTAAAGGCCATTAATCTCAACATAGTGCCTGGTTGTCCCATTCCAGTTAAGGCCCACATAAAGAAAAAAGATATGGCCATACCTAGGGGATGAAAAGAAACTCCCTTTGAAGACCTCCCGGGCCCAAACAGAAACTCCTCACCTTTTATAAATACAAAATGCTCTTTACCAGGGGATTTAGAAAGATTAATTAGTCCAGTTGCACCTTTTTCAAGACTTCTCCCAAGAGAATCTACAATAATTTGATTATTGTCATAAGGGAATGTAATCTTAAATTGATGACCAAGGTACGGATCCTGTTCAATAGCTTGTTTAACATGATTACCCGTACTGATAGTTTCTCCCTTTTCATTGGTTGCTAACCAGATTTCAACAAAACGATTCTGTTTGGGAAGTCTGGGGTCCAAGTGAACCGACAAATTAGCATGGGGTCTTTGAGGGTGCCGGTATACTATCCCTTTAACTTCAATCTCTCCTACTAATTGAAAGACAAGATCATTATAAGGTCCCTTAACTCCAGTAACTACAGTAGGAGGTTTGTTAATAATTTTTTGATTTACCACTTCTAAGCCACCAGCCTGTCTTACTACAACTGGCAAAAGAATCAGAATTCCCACAACCATGACTATTCCTTGCATTACGTCGGTCCAAACTACAGCCCGAAAGCCACCATAAGCTGTATAAGAGATAACAGTGACAGCAAAAATTAACAACCCAACACCATAACCCCAATCAGGTGGAAAATTAAACGTTTCTTCAATAATGAGAGCTCCAGCTTTAAATTGTGCAATTAGGTTACATAAAGTGAAAAAGATAATTGTCCCAGTAGCAAGCAGCCCTAATCCGGTAGATTCATATCTATCTCGAAGCACATCGGGGATAGTAATGGCCCCACATTTACGTGCAACTTGGTTAAGTCGTTTGCCCATAACTCCCATGCTGCAGATGGCAGCAACCATATAACTAGCGATCCATAATGCAAGTACCCACCCATAGCTATATATTAAAGAAGGAAACCCTGTAAAACTTCCACCTGAGGCAGCTGTAGCTGCGAAAGTAAAAGCCAAAGCCCAACTACCTAGTCCTCGACTACCTAAGAAATATTCACCTAGAAATGACTTTTTATTTAGAAGTTTATGAGAAACAGCAGCTAGGACAAAAACTCCCAAAATGTAGGTAACAAATGTAATGATAGTAGCGAGACTAGTTTCTGTCATGAATCCTATCCTTGTTGTTTATTCATCATCTGTAGGTTCCAGATCCTGCTCCAAATAAATAAACAAACAAAAAATAATTGTAATTATAATGGCAACTGCCGATGGACAAAAAATCCCATAAAACACCCAATCAGGAATTCCTAATCCAAGTGGAGTTGTCAAGGATGCTGGAAGACGGTTAAATGATTCTAGTTTTCCAACAAGTGAGCCAATAGCGGGTCCAGTTGAGTTTAGGTGCGGTTCATGGGTAAGATAACCGTTTAAATAGCAGTAAATAACTGTGTACAAAAAACAGGCAGCCCAAATACCTAGAATCCAAATAGATTCACGAAATGAACTTTTGTAAACTGGATCAGTGGATAAATGATTTAAATTGGGGATCTTATTCATAAGAATTACACTGACAAAATATTTTTCAAAGAGAATTAAAAACTTCTATAAAGTTATTTTACAGTTTCTACAAAAATCAAATCTAACTTTTTTTAATTGAATAATCGAAAGTATAGTCTATTAATATTATCTTACGGATAAATTCAAGAAAGGAATTAAATCATGGATTCTTCAAAGCTTAAAAATAAGGCAGCCCTTGTGACAGGTGCAGGTCGTGGCATAGGACGTGCTATTTCAGTTGGCTTTGCTGCAGAGGGTGCGCGTATTGCAGTTACGGCCCGCAGTACAGACGAGCTTATGAGCTTAGTTAAAGAAATAGAGTCATCTGGAGGGACAGCAATAGCAATTTCTGCTGACCTTTCCAATCGTTCAGTACATAAAAAGATTGTCCAGAAAGCAGAAGAATCAATAGGAAGCCTCGATATTCTAGTTAATAACGCTGGGATTGGAAGTAGTTCTAATCCCCAACCGTTTTGTAATTTTGATGATGCTTTCTGGGACCAGTCATTAGAATTAAATTTAACAACACCGTATCTTTTGTCAAAAGCAGTTCTCCCATCATTACTCAAAAAAAATCGAGGTCGAATAATCAACATAGCCTCAGTAGCATCAAAATCACCTCAAGTCCATGGAGTTGCATATGCTGCCTCGAAACATGGCTTACTGGGATTAACTCGCACCCTAGCTCTCGAAATGGCTGCAGCGGGAATTACAGTCAATGCAATATGCCCAGGCCCCGTTCAAACTGAGATGAATGACAAAAGGATTGAGTATGATGCAAAGAGACTTGGCCGAACATTAGCAGAAATTGAGGCCAACATCACACCAATTGGCAGACGTCTTCAGCCTCAAGAAATTGTTCCAATGGCAATTCTATTAGCTTCTGATGATTCTTCGGCTATTACAGGACAGGCATTTAACATCTGTGGTGGAATGGCAATGTATTAATTCCTTCATGATATATTTTTTAAATGTGAGTTGGATTAACTGTTGGAAGCATAGGAACCACTTTGTTCATCATTAGGTCCATACATTTTAACCACTTAGTCTTTTCATCCCAATCATGAGTAATCATTAGTAATGTTCCAAAACCACCAGTCTCATCCCAGAGGGCTTCAAGTTGTTGAACACAATCCGACACATCGCCAACAATGCAATTACTCTTAATGAAAGCCTCAGCAGTTAATTCTTTATCAGACATTGCAGGGTTATTTTTCATCAAATGAGACATTTCTACAGTTTTCATAAGTGTCGTTAAATAATCATAAGACCGCAAAAAAGTACCACTGAGGACATAGTCCCATGCTTCCTGCTTGGACTCGGACACAAAAATAGTTCTGGAAATTCGCCAAACAGACCGGTCGGGCGAAATGCTCGATGCTTCCTGGGCACCTTTACAATAAAGTGGCCAGTGTTTAGCCACAGTTCGCGTAGGGATGAGATTTGAACTAATAGGCATATAGCCGCGCTGTCCTGCCATGTACCCTGCCATAGAATTTTCCTTAATGACACTCATTCCAATTGGGGGGTGAGGTTTTTGATAGGGCTTTAACAACTCACCCAATCCCAACTCCTTAATGAGGTGTTCCATTTTAATGTGCCAGTATTTTCCTTGGAAATTGAATGGAGCATCCGCTTGCCAAATCTTTAACACCATCTCCATTCCTTCAACTGTCATAAGCCCGTGATCTTTAGGCTCTGGTAAATCAAACAATTCCCAATCGTTAGGTGTACCGCTCTGCCCAAACGCACAATTGAGACGTCCACGTGATAAGTGATCAAGAAAGGACAGTCTAACTGCAACATTAACTGGATGATGCTGAGGAAATAATGATACTGCTCCTCCTAATCGAATTCTTTTTGTGCGGGCTATCAGATAAGCAATAAACATGTCATTGGAAGGAATAGGCTCCCAACTATTAGAAATGTGTTGACCAATCCACCCTTCGGAAAAACCAAGCTCTTCAGCAAAAGTTACAAACTCTATGTCCTCTTCAAAACACTGTGTCCTTGACTTTTCAGGAGGGTGCAACGGCATCATGAAGAATCCTAATTTCATAGGTGTCTCCTCTATCGATTGCCAAAAACTGCCTGGACCAAACTAAATTTGTCTTTTTAATTCAAAATTAATTTTTGAACTCAAAAAAAGCTTTGCTGATATTTATTACACATCTTCTTTAGAATTTCTTCTCTAGCTTGACGTGATTCCCAGTTTTGAACCATTTTTTCCAACCAATAGTTCACTTGGGCATTAGTAGACCTATTTACTGTGTGAGCAATCTCCTGAATACCATTGATAATATCTTCTGATACATCTTTAATAATTAAAGTTGGCATTACATGTACCTCAGACAAAATAATTTTCACTATAAAGGATAATTATAAAAATGGCTGGATCTTTTTAGATTTGGGATTTTGTTTACAAGTGGAGTGCTATACATCTAAAACTTTTATTTTTCAATTGATGCAATCAGTGTTGAGCAAATCTTACGAGTTGCTTGCCTTGATGATTACCGGCTAGTAATTCAATAAATGCTTTGGGCGTATTCTCAATTCCTTCAGTTAGATGTTCGTCATAGATTAATTTTCCTTCCTGTAGCCAGCTACTGAGTTGTTCTAATGCATCTGAGTGATGTTCAATAAAGTCCCACACCAAAAATCCTTCAACTTTAACTCGTTTAATAATAAGTTGACGGAGCCAACGCGGACCCATTTCTTTATTCTCTAAATTGTATTGTGAACTCTGTCCACAAACAGCAACCCTGGCTTTAACATTAAGTAAAGGAATAACCGTATCCGTAATATTTCCTCCGACATTATCAAAGTAGATGTCAACACCCTCAGGGCAAAGACTCTGTAGAGTTAGGCCAAGATCATTCGTTGCTTTATGATTTACAGCTGCATCAAAACCCAAGTTTTCAGTAAGATACTTTATTTTTTCATCACTGCTAGTTATCCCTATGACCTGACATCCTTTAATTTTAGCTAACTGACCAACTGTTGACCCAACTATTCCAGTAGCTCCAGAAATCACAATCGTCTGACCGGACTGGGGCTGTCCTATATGGAATAAACCAACGTACGCTGTTAATCCAGGCATTCCTAAAATACCCAACGCTGTCGAAATAGAACCCCGGTCTGGGTTAACTTTGGACAATTCTTTGTACGAAATAGCGCCATACTCTTGCCATCCTATATTCCCCAAAACTATCTCTCCCGCTTTAAAATCTGGATGATTTGATTTTACAATTCTTCCAACTACAAAACCTTCCATCACGTTCCCTAACTCTATTGGAGGGGTATACGATTTACGGTCATCCATCCTGCCTCTTAAGTAGGGATCCAGTGAAAGATAGATACTTCGTACCAAACACTCCCCTTCTACCAAGACTGGGACAGGAGATGTAGCTAGGCGAAAATCTGATTCCTTAGGAAAACCTTTAGGTCTATTAACAAGTAAAATCTTTTGGTTCATGTTGGTAATTATTTTTCTAATGTCCTTTATTATTAAATTTCTGAACTTAAAGTCCTAACAAAGAATTTTTTGAAAATATTAAACGAGAAGTTTCACATAATAATCCAATTGGTCTTTACTTAAAATAAAAGACTGGAGGCGAGGAGGGGATTCGAACCCCTGAATAAAGGTTTTGCAGACCTCTCCCTTAGCCACTTGGGTACCTCGCCCCAAAGCAAAATGACTCCTAGACCAACAGAGGAGCAATAACAAGTGAAACGACAGACATCAATTTTATAAGAATATTCATAGAGGGACCCGATGTGTCTTTAAATGGATCACCTACGGTATCTCCTACTACAGCAGCCTTATGTGCATCACTGCCCTTCTGTTCGCCATCTACTTCTCCTTTTTCAATCGCTTTCTTTGCATTATCCCAGGCCCCACCAGCATTAGCCATCATCAGGGCCAGTAGAACGCCTGAAACTGTAGCTCCAGCCAGCATTCCTCCTAGAGCAGCAGGACCCAGAATAAACCCTACAATGGCCGGCGCAACTACGGCTGTTACTCCAGGAAAAACCATTTCGCTCAGAGCAGCACTAGCTGAGATATCAATACATCGAGTTGTATCGGGGACAGCTCCTTCTTTACCCTCTAACAAGCCTGGAATTTCTTTAAATTGTCGACGAATTTCTTCTACCATTTTCCCAGCAGCTTTCCCCACAGAGGTCATAGTCAAAGCACCGATAAAAAATGGCAGGAGACCTCCAATGAAGAGACCTATTACTACAGTAGGCTCGGTAATTACAATCTGAAGGGGACGTCCACTAGCACCTTCGACAGCTTGAGAGTATGCTGCAAACAAAGCTAGCGCTGTTAGAGCTGCTGAGCCAACTGCAAAACCTTTTCCCATCGCTGCTGTAGTATTGCCTAAAGCATCTAAACTATCTGTAATTTTCCTTACTTCAGGTCCAAGTCGAGCCATCTCAGAAATACCTCCAGCATTATCTGCAATCGGACCATATGCATCTACGGACATTGTAATTCCCACCGTTGCAAGCATCCCAACAGCTGCAATACCAACACCGTACAAACCTGCAGCATCATTGGCAACATAAATGGCTAGACAAATAACTAAAACTGGCAAAGCCGTAGATTCCAAACCAACAGCCATCCCACTAATGATATTAGTAGCGGCACCCTGTTTACTTGAATCACAGATTCGGCGTATCGGTCCACCAGAGGTATAGTACTCGGTAATTAATCCGATTAAAATTCCAGCTCCTGTTCCCCATAGGACTGCCCAAAAAATATCGTTACTTACAGAATAAGTTGCAATTAAACCATAAGCACTTATAAGGAAGAGACCTGCAGCTATATAACTTGCGTAGCGCAGTGCAGAAGCAGGCGAAATATGCCTCAACACTTTCATAGATAAAATCCCAATAAAAGATGAGATTAAACCTGTGACAGCCAACATCAACGGCAGCGCCATCAGAACAGCTTTAACTTCATGGTCACTAACTAACGATGATTCCTTTAAAAAAGATAAACTGTCTGAAGCTAAAGTTGCACCAATTGCAATCGTTGCAACAATAGAGCCTACATATGATTCGAAGATATCTGCACCCATTCCAGCAACATCCCCAACATTATCCCCAACATTATCTGCAATAACACCAGGGTTTCTGGGGTCATCTTCTGGAATGTTAGCCTCAACCTTTCCAACTAGGTCAGCACCAACATCAGCAGCTTTGGTATAAATACCTCCACCGACTCTAGCAAATAAAGCGATAGAGCTAGCACCCATTGCAAAACCGTTAATAATACTAGCTGTATCTGGTTTCCCATATATGGAAAATAAAAGACCCAAACCCAAAAGGCCCAAGCTAGCAACACTGACTCCCATAACAGCCCCACCATTGAAAGCGGTAACCAAAGCTCTTCCCTGCCCTTCTTCTTTTGCAGCTTGGGCAGTCCTAACATTAGCCTTGGTAGCTGATTTCATACCGAGAAAGCCAGCAAGAACGGA
Organism: uncultured Acidobacteriota bacterium; assembly: GCA_964462735.1. GTDB lineage: Bacteria > Acidobacteriota > Terriglobia > Versatilivoradales > Versatilivoraceae > JAKUNG01. Next base: position 9,965 of record CAYWYX010000055.1, read on the forward strand.
ACAAAAAGCTCCAAGCACAAAGGCCCCGGCAGTCTCCCACCTAAGAAACCAACCTAGGAGTAATCCTACAATGGAAACAAAAAATACAAGTGTTACATATTGACGTTTGAGAAAAGTCATTGCACCCACTTGAATTTGCTGGGCAATACTCTCCATCAATTCTCCACCTGAAGCCAATCTTTTAACTGAAAGATAAATGAAGAGTGCAATTACCAACCCGAATAAACCTGTAACTGGGAAAAATATGATCCAATTTTGCATAAGTAAGGTAACTCCCAATAAAATATAGATCTTAAATAGCCCTGACACTGTAATGAAGAAAGGGCAACCAATAATGTAAAACTATTGTAACGAGAACTGCATACTATTGCATGAACTAAAGATACTACCCATCCCAATGATTCTCTTTTGACAAATCTTTTATCATCTAATTTTGAAAAATTAGAGCTAAAGCAATCTCCTAAAGTATTTGTACGAACTCATCCAACATCTTGGGGATGATCGATAAAATTTAACCAGATGTCAAGCAACCTTATCTTGTTTTTTAAAAAATTCGATAATAGCTTATTGGAAGCTGTAATATTAAATATACACTGACAATTTCAATAGGTTTAATCCAAATTTCATCTCACAAATAGCACTATATGTTATCTTTATGAACTGGGCCAAAAACTATTTTTTTAAACTAATTAGAAAAATATTAACATAGACTAGATAATCAAGTGTGCAAGATACTACAATACCAGTCGGCATTATTTGTAGTATATAGAAATATTTCTTAGCTATTGCTTTACTTGGTTTAGCAGATTCAGTTGATGTCAAAATTTAATCTTTTTTAATTCTATAGGTATCCTACTTAGAAAAGTGGGTGCAAATTTAACTTAATTAAAGAGGTGACTCATGCGCAACTACCTTGTGGAATTTATCGGAACATTTTTTTTGGTACTAGTAATTGGTCTAACATCAATTAACCCTGGTGCCGGCGTCATTGCCCCATTGGCTATCGGTGCAGTCCTAATGGTCATGATATATGCTGGGGGTCATCTTTCTGGAGCCCATTACAATCCAGCTGTCACGATTGCAGCTTGGATTCGAGGAAAGTGCCCAAGTAAAGATATACTTCCCTATATAGTTTCTCAGATTTTAGCTGGCATAATAGCAGCAACTGTAGTTGTCTTTTTAAAACAACCTACTTCAGTTTCGGAAGCTTCTATAGCGACCTTTCCCGCTTTAGCAACTGAATTCTTATTTACCTTTGCTCTAGTGTACGTTGTACTAAATACAACAACTTCTAAACGGACTGAAGGCAACTCCTATTATGGTTTGGCCATCGGTTTTACCATTATGGTGGGAGCTTTTGCCGGTGGTCCTATCTCAGGAGGAGTTTATAACCCAGCTGTGGCTGTTGGAATCTCAACTATGGGGTTAAGCGCATGGAATAACATTTGGATCTATTTAGTCGGTACTATCGCGGGAGGCTCCATAGGTGCATTAGTTTACAAAGTTGTAAATCAAGACGAATAGCCCGAGTACTTATAAATTATTTTTTTTGCCTAAACTCTCTATTTGAGAAATCCTTTTGTTTTTAAAACTCTACTGTACTTGATTAAAGCGAACTTTCACTATTGTCTACAAAGTACAAGTGAGATATTTCCCTAAAAAGAAGTGTCTGGAGTGAGACAAATGAAAGAAGTTCCCCTCCCTGATTTTCAACTAAAGTACTAAATCAGGGGGAAACCCCAATCAAAAGCAGACCGGCTAAAAATAAAGTCAGAATTGATAATATTAGAGTTACACTCCAATAAGTGTCTCAGAACTATTATTTGCAAACAGGTCCTAGGGTTGCTGCAACTACTAAGAAAGCAATTTATGCCTTGGAATTTGGAAACAGCACCTTACCTTAAACAAGAGTTATTTCTCGCAGCGAAGTTTCTCTAATCTTTCTTTTAATTATACCCTTGCGCCGATCCTTCCCAGGCACTCCCTATTCTTAGCAGGAAGACTATCGTAACTCAATTTATCTATGCCAAAGTCTACTTCTCACCAAAGCCAAATCGATAAACCCAACCAATCAGAAAAACACTTTGGCTTGTTTTACCATTAAAGAACGGTTTGTCAGACCAATCTACACGGTACTCAAACTTAGTACTAAAATTTTCTATTGCCCTATAGTCGGCAGTAAGGGTAATTTCTTTCAGCGTTTGTTTGGTGCCAGTGGCAAAAGCATCTCCATCACTAAAAACTTCAAAACGGGGTGAGAATGCCCATTTTCCATCTAGACTCTTAAAGCGAACTGCACCCGCAATACCATTCCAAGTAGTTTTTGTATATGTAGGAAGATCTTCAGCATCAAATCCATAATCATAGTTAAATAGAAGTTCAACTTGGTCATTAACTGAGACACCTATAACGGTGTCAAGCAGATGTCTCCAAGGACTATTCAACCCAGTGAGCTCCGGTCCTCCTAAATATCCTTGAGTAATGCTCACCATTTCATTCGGTGATACAGAGAGCGACCAGCCAAAACTCTTTCCAGTATTATTATCAGTCGAGTTATTCCACCCATTTACCAAATAAAGACCCCAGCTTACATTTTCAGACAGATCGTAACTGGCACTCATACCAGTATGGTAATATGGCTGAGCAAAACCAAACAGAATAGATTGCTGGTATTGATAGTTATCAATGGTGTCTAGAACTTCACCACCGACAAAGGTACCAAACTTACCAACATTAACAGTTAATCCTTCACCCACAGGAGCCACATAACTTACATATCCTTGTTGAATATTCTTAATGATCTCTTGTTGACCTGCAATTGGTTCAAATGAGTGGTAGGAATCAGCAGCTGGTCCATAAACAAGGTCGACGACATACCCTACATCACCCACCTCACTAGGACTACCATCAAAAGAAATCTTGGCTAAATCAAACTGAAGACTATTGTGCCTCGTATCAAGTCCACGCAACTCAACTATTCCATTTGCTGGAGTATTACTGCTGTAACCGACATAGGCATCTACATATCCACTTACTGTAGTCTTCTTAAAAAAGTCTATAATAGGGGCACTAGCCTCAGCTTCCTTCTTAAGATCAGCAACCTCCTCTTCCGTTTTTTTCTCTGCAGTCTGGTTTTCTGCAGAGGTTGTCGCTTGTGTCCATCCTTCCAGATTACACAGAACAATACCTAAACATATTGCTATAAGACTCTTGAACAGATTCACTATCATCGATTTTTCCTTTCCACCTGTTTCACTTTAGATTTCCTAACACAGTATATGAACCAAAAAAAACGCCCATCGGAACGAAAACTTCTCGAGTCCAACGGACGTCTATGTCCAAAAAGTTCAGCCACCCTCATCAAAGGGTTAGCTAAATATTCATTTCATTATGACTTTCTTGCTACAGCTTTGTACCAAGACGAGTCTATTTTAAAGATCCTTATCAATAGGTCAAATCTTTTTATTTTATGGCTACCATTAAAGTTGATTATAGATGCCTAATTCTTCTCCAAAATGAATCTTTTGAACACAGAATTTGACCCAAATTTCAATAAATTACTGATTAAGCTCATGGCATAAATTACATTCAATAGATGCGCCCCTGGACTGATGACATTCCATGCAAAATTTCATTGAAGTAGATACTTCCTTTTTTAGAATATCTCTTTTGGAGACAGGCCCATGACAAATTTTACAGGTTGCTCCCGCTTCTACGTGCTTCTTATGACTCATAAAAATATAATCAGGCAATTTATAAACCCTAACCCAAGGAATAGTTTTGTCTTCTTTTTTATAGGTTTTCAGTTTTATTGAAAGAGTAGATTGTTTCTTATTACTCTCTTGGTGACAAGCCACACAAAAGTCAATAGAAGGGAATCCTGCAGTTTCTCCAGACCCTAACATTTGGTGACAGTCTAAGCAGGATAGGCCTACATCATTATGCTTACGATGGCTAAATGGAATAGGTTGATTAGAATTTGGAACATTAAGATTATATGCAGGAATATTTCCTTTATTGAAGAGCATCATCCCTTCCGAAGAAGAAAAAAAAATTAGTCCAATTAAGAAAGTGCTGCTCATTAAAATTAGGAAATATCTCACATGCCACGTTTTAATATTAATTTTCTTTTGGTTTTTTCCCTTCATCATTAACATGTTCGATAATATTGCAGGAAGATTAGGGTAAAGAAAAAGCAACAAGAGTATCCCCATAATCGTTATTATATTTGTTGCCTCCACCCGCTGCAATCACCACATATTGACGTTTCCGATTTTTTCCCCAATAAGTCATCGGTGTTGCATGCCCACTGTACTGCAACTTAGTTACCCACAATTCTTCACCAGTCGCAGAGTCAAAGGCTCTCAGACGTTTATCATTAGTTGCAGCAATGAATAATAATCCCCCTGCAGTGACTATAGATCCACCTAGATTTGGAGCTCCAGTTCCAACCATACCCTTTGCCTCCAATTCCTCATAAAGTCCTAAAGGTGTTCTCCAGCGAAACGTACCCAGGTCAAGATCAACAGCAGTTAAAGTTCCCCAAGGTGGAACCTGACAGGGATATCGCCTGGAATCCCAAAATCGACCCTGGCGAATACCCCTAGCTCTATAAGGCAAAGTACTACCTGCTCGACCTTTAACCATTTTAACTACTTGTCCGACATCCATTGAATTAACAAAGAGTAAATTTAAGGTAGGATCGTAAGAGGCACCGCCCCAGTTTGGACCACCATTGGTGCCAGGAAAAAGAATCGTATAATTTAAGCCTGGTGGTTGATACATCTCTCCTAAGGTTGCATTCTCAATAATTTCTCTACATTCTTTGATAGATTGCTCATCAACTTGTGCTAATTCATCAGGCCTCATCACTTGACGGGCAACTGGAGGAGGTCTTTTTGGAAATGGTTGGGTTGGCCAGGATTCTTCTCCCGGAACTGGACTTCTCAAAACTTTTCTCTCTTCAATTTCAAAAAGGGGCTTTCCAGTCAATCTATTGAACAAAAAAATAAAGCCCATTTTAGTAACCTGTGCAACTGCTTCTATTCTTCGTCCTTCTCTAGTAACCTCTACTAGATTCGGCTGAGCTGGAAGATCCCAGTCCCAAAGATCATGATGAGTGATTTGATAGTGCCACAATCGTCGGCCGGTTGTAGCTTCCAACGCAACCAATGAATCTCCAAACAAGTTTTTACCTTTTCGTTCACCTCCAAAACGATCTGGTGATGGGGAACTTACCGGGAGGTAAATAATTCCTCGTTTTTCGTCACAACTCATGGGTGCCCAGACATTTGTCCCCCCCCGCATTTTCCAAGAACCTTTTTCCCATGTATTGTTACCAGTCTGACCTGGTTTGGGTACTGTGTTAAATCTCCACACTTGTTTTCCAGTATCAACATTAAAAGCTCTAACATCACCACTTGGCCCCTTTGGTAATCCATCAGATACCAGTGAACCAGCAATCACCAAATCTTTATAAACTAAAGGTGGTGATGTCATTCCATATATTCGATTGTTAAAGCCTTTGATAAAATTAGCACGTAAATCAAGGACCCCTTTTTCACCAAAACTTTTAACCAGTTGACCAGTTTCAGCATACAGTGCAATTAGACGTCCATCTATGGTTCCTACATAAACACGTTTTTCCTTACCTCTAGTCCAATAGGCAACACCTCGATTAACAAAAAGATTATAGGACTTTTCTTTATCAATCTTAGGATCATAGGTCCAACGTGGTATACCCGTCTCAGCATCCAGAGCAATCACTCTGCAAAAGGGTGTGGTTAAATAAAGCATTCCATCAACAACCAATGGAGTGCACTCAAAAGCTGATCGAACTGGATATTGTGAACCATCACTAATATCTCCAGTTCTGTAAATCCAAGTTGGTCTAAGTTGATTAACATTCTCCCGAGTAATTTGTTTTAAGATGGAATATTTCCGTCCTCCTAAATCACCACCATAATGAGGCCATTCTTGTGATAAGATTTTTGGGCAACTTATGAAAAAATAAATTACTCCAATTAAGAAAGTGCTCCTCTGTATAATCTCGTTTTGAATTAATCTAGTGAGACAATTTTCCTTAACAAACATTTTATAAATTTTTCTCTAGGGTAGAAGTTAACTAATGAAGCGAAGTGGTTACTACAAGATTAATAAATAAACTCTGCATCATATGTAGACAACTTATTAGCTT